>JAUVTV010000009.1 GCA_030601305.1 Candidatus Eiseniibacteriota bacterium
GCGCTCTCGTAGTCCTTCGCATCCTTGTAGATGAATGCCAGGTTGCAGTAGTTGGCCGGGTCGTCGGGTTCCTGGGTGATCACGTACTCGGCATGCCGGGCCGCCCCGGCAAAGTCCCCGATGGACTTCTTGCAGGCGAGCAAGATCTTGTTATACAGGAGCGTCTGGGCGTTCTGCGGATCGATCTCCAGGATCTTCTCGTAGTAGGGAATCGCCTCCTCGAAGAACTTGATCTTCCAGTAGTAGCCGCCCAGGATGCTGAGCGTGCTCACGTCGTTCGGATCGTACTCGTAGAGGTTCTTGTAGAAGGTGACAGCGGGAAGATAGAGCTTCTCCTGAAGCGCCAGGCCGCCGGCCTCCGCGACCTCCGTCGGCTTGGCCACCCCCAGCTCGATCAGGCGGTTGTACAGCATCACCGCCTCGGCGACGAGGCCGTTCTGCTTGTACACGAACGCCAGATTGCGCACGATCTCCAGGTCGTCCGGCTGAAGCTCGTGGAGCTCGAGGTAGAGGGCGATCGCGTCGTCGAGCTCACCGGCCGAGCTGAGCGCGTAGGCCATGCCTTCCTTGACGTCGATGTTGTCGGGCTGCTCGTCGAGAGCATCCTCGTAGGTGTCGATCGCCTCCATGTGTTGACCGAGCTGCACCTGGACGAGGCCCAGCTTCAGATAGGCGTCGATCATCTCGGGGCAGGCTTCCTTGACCTCGGCAAAGGCCTTGCCCGCCGAATCCAGACGGCGGTTCTTCAAGTACTCGAGGCCGGTCTGATAGTTCTTCTTGCAGATCTCCTCCTGCGAGAAGATCTGGTCGCCCTGCCGCTGAGCCGAGGCGCCGGGTGCGAGGACGCCGGCACAGGCGAGACAACCGGCCAGGGCGAGAAACGCGCTCACGGACATCGTGCGGTCCCGTACGCCAGGCATCGTCTTTCGTGTGGCCCCCGACATGCTACCCCCCTCCGTGTGCGCCGCGATGACAAACCGACAGCGTCGCACGCTATCAAAGCCGCCCGAGGGTGTCAAGAGTGCTGCCCCGGCAGGGCGTACCTCCCCTGACAACAGGCGGGCATCTGCCCCGTCACCGCCTGCTCGCGTCGTGCGACTCCTCTTCGTCTTGTACACCGCGGAGTACCCGGATGTTCTCCCGCGCCTGAGCGGCAATGGGGGTCTCGGGGTCCGCGGAGAGCACGGCACCCCACTCGCGGATCGCCTCCGCGTAGATCCCGGCATCGGCGAAGGCCACCCCCAGCTCGAAATGGGCCAACTGATGCGCCGGGTCGATCTCGAGAGCGCGAACGAGGTCCTCCACCGCAAGACCGATCGCACCCATAGCATATGCGCACTTGGCGCGATGGACACGCATGCTCGCGTCCTCCAGGTTGGCCTCGATGGCGCGATCGAAGATCTGGCGCCCCTGCTCGTGCCACCCGAGATCGCAGAGCACGATCGCCAGATTGACCTGGGCGCCCAGGTCGTCGGGATCGATCGTGGCGGCGCGCTCGAAGGCCGCCTGCGCCTCCTCCAGGCGACCTGCCTCGTAGTAGGCGTACCCTAGGGTCTTCTGTGCCGCCCCATCATCCGGGCGCGCACGAGCCTGCGCCTCGGCCACCTCGATGGGTTCCGAGGGCCCGGAGGGGGCGCCGCCAGCTCGCGCGCCGAGGGCCGCCGGCAGCAAGGCTGCTATGAGGAGCCCCCCGGTCACGACGCGTCCGATGCGTCCCCGTAACACCTTATTCAGAAAACAGTTGCACGGAATCATGCCCATTACCTCATCGCGGATGCCGCTTCCCGCCCCCCTTACGGCGCATGCCTTCGAGCCGACGCTGCTGCTTGCGCTGCCCCCGCTTCCGCTTGGCCTCCCGGGCGCGGGCCGCCTCCGCCGAGACTTCCTTGGGAGACGCTTCGTCAGGCGCCGCGGGGCGCGGTGCCGGGGCTGACTGCCGCAGCGGCCTGAAAGACAGAGGCGGTGGCACATACTCGTCTTCGCGCGGCCGCGCCCGCTCCATCGGCCGCTCCGGCCGGCCCACCCGCGCGCGCCAGAGCCGGGTCGCGTCCCGCTCGCGCCGCCGCGCACCGCGGGCCGCACGGGTCTCGATCTCCTCCTGCCGGCTGAGGAAGAGGTCCTCGATCGCTCGGGCATCTTCGGGCAGCAGCCGCTTCTCCTCGGTCTCCGAATCGCTCTCGCCACGAAGGTACCGATCGCAGAAACCGCCCACCGCAAGGACCTGCACCGGCTCGGGCAGCCGAGCCCCCAGGGTCCCGCGGTCGTCGGTGACGACGGTAACGGCCTCACCGCGCGACGACGCCTGTTCGGCGAGGAAGGCGATGCGATCGTCGGCTTCCTCCGGCGGCTGGCTGTAGAGCGTCCGCAGCTGCCCGCTCGACACGGCATCCGGGTTGGGCAGCATCGCGTTCCCGTCGTAGACCACGACGAGGGGTCGCTCGAGCTGTTGCGCAAAAGGCTGGAGGAGATCCTCCAGCTTGCGTCGCGCCTGCTGGCGCTCCCCTTCACGCTGCAGGCGATGTAGCGCGGGCAGGGCGAAGATGGCGTTGTGTCCATCGACGATCCAGAGACGCCGCTTCCAGCGAGACTGCACGATGCCCCTCTCGATTCGCGGACCGCGTTCAGGTCGGGTTCCCGCTACACAGCCTAGGGGAACGCCAGGCGGCGTGCAACGCGGAGCGACGGGCAGCGCAGGGGGAACCCCATCGGGTTCCCCCTGCTATTCCCGGCCCTCCCCGAGGGGCGCGTGGGGAGGGGCCGCGGGAAACTCTCGCCTGTTCCGGGCTGGCCCCCGCGGGACTACGGGACGTAGTGTCCCACCCAGACGCCGGAGAAGAGCCCCGGCCTATCGCCCTGCCGGCTCCAATGACCGCTCAGCCGGCCGAAGGCATGTCCGTGCTTGCCCACCCATTCGCCGTTGAAGCTCCCGATCTCCGAGACCCCGGATCCGCCCAGGTCGATCTCGGCATCGCGGATGATCTCGTAGCGCCCGCGCAGGAAGCCGCGGAAGCGGCCCCACCGGTCAACGTACTTGCCGAAGAAGACCTGCTGGCCCTCGTCGTTCTCGCCGTAGTGGCCGCGCATGTAGCCGGCCATGCGGCCGTCGATCTCGACCCAGCGACCGACGAAGTGCCCCGTGGAATCGTTGTCGGCCCAACCCCAGCGGCCGCCGCAGAACCCGCGCGAGTCGATGTTCGGATCCGCCCGACAGGCGCGAATGGAGATCTGCTCAGCGGATCCGGGCACGTCGTAGATCTCATCGAACTCCTCGAGATCCGCGATCGGCAGCGTGATGCTGCCGAACGGTTCGGCCGCGAAGGTCAGGGAGTCGTCGATCGGAATGCCGGTCGTGTCGGTCGGCACGATCAGGAGTACGCGCAGCCCGTCGTAGCCGCCGTGCGTAACCGAGGTCCAGCTCAAGCTGTCGCGGCCCACACGTGGCAGGATGCGGTCCTCCGGACGTTCGAACCGGATCAGACTGCGCAACCGGATGGCCCCCTCGCGTAGCGAGAGCGTGCCGTCCCAGATGACGGGGTCCGCCTCCGTGGGCGGGACGTTGCTCTCGCTCAGCTCCTGATCTTCGAGGTTCCCCCAGAGAACGGTGAGCGAGTACCAGCCGCGCTCGTGGTTCTTTTCCATGTTCTGGGCGGCAAGGCGTTCTTCCTCGCTGAGCCCCGCGTAGCCGTTCTCGACCTCTTCCTCGAGCGTTGTGGACCCCGCCAGATCGTCGTTGCCGAAGGCCGGATCCTCGTCGACGTCCAGGAAGCCACCGTAGGGATCGTTGAGGTCGACGGTCTGATCGGCGGCCGTGGCCCCGGAATCGGAATCGGTGATCTGGCCCTCTTCACTGCACCCGGGCAGAAGAACCACCCAGAACGCGATGGCCAGCACCAGGCCCAGAGTGTGCAAATGCTCTCTCATCACCGGTCACTCCTTTCTCCTGATCCTCGCCGGGCGCTCGCGCCCGGTTGCGGCGGGGGGCCACCAACGGTTCACCCCGCACGCCGCCCCAAGTCACTGCACTGCGCCCCACGAACACCAATGCCAGATGCGTGCCAAACAGGGTCGCCATCTGGATAATCTGCTAAACGAACACACGGCCACAGATAGAGGCCTGGCTCCGGTCCCGTTTCCGGCCGCGCCTCGCATCCTGCCCCTATCCGAGCACCACGGTGTCCCCACACGTACGCACAGGTGAACCCAGGGGGCCGCCTTGCAGCCCGGGGCAAAAGTCATCCCGGCTGCGAGCCCGAGGCTCGCGAAGAGCGGACTGCCTGAGCAACGGACACGTCTCGGCGCCGCACTCGGGGTTGTGCTCGCTCTGGACACACGCCAGGGGCGTCTCTGCTAGAAGCGCGACGGGCAGCAGTTCGCGGGACAGCTCGGCTGCTTTGCGCAGCGCGAGCCAGCAGTCGCGCTGGCAGCAACGCGCTCCGGCGTGCTTCGCGATCTCAGCGAGGATGGCCTGGGTCGCCGACATCACCGCCCGCCGAGGCTCGGCCTTGACCGGGTTCGCGCCCAGGATGAGGCTGAAGGCGATTCCCGCGCCCTCGGCGGCCCCACAGACGCCGTTGAAGCCACAGACGCCCCCGGGCACCTTCGCGCCCCGCGCGATCCCGGTCCGAATGGTCTTTCGCGGCAGCGCACCGCCAAGGTTGCGATAGGTCGCGAGGATGATCCCCGGGATCATGGCGTGGTGCTCGGGACCGTGGATCGGGATGCCGTCGTGACTGCGGATCAGCTCCATGAGGGCGATCATGTCCGTCTCGTGCGTGCCGGCGCAGACGCTCTCGATGATCTCCAGGGCATCCCGCGCGTGACAGGCGTCACAGACGAAGTGACCCGCTTCGCAGCGCGCGCGGGTCCGCTCTTCACCGCCGCAGTAGGTGCACGCGACGGCGGTCTCATCCGGCCGATACACGAGCGGTCGTCCGCAGACCATGCACCCGGAACGGTGCCGGGGCGCTTGCGCGGCGCGCGCCGGATCGCGAGAGGCGCCGGTCTCCTCCCTCGCCGATTCCGCCGGGGCGCAGCACGCGCAGCCGCTCTCGTCGGAGAGCCCCAACACGCTTCCCGTTTCGTCGAATTCCAGGACCTGCTCTTCGCACCCCTCGATCTGATCGCGCGTGACGCGCGCCGCGCGCCCCGGCCACAACAGCGTGCCCCGGGACGTGACGACGCCGGCGAACGGGCCCTTGTACATCACGTCCACCGGGTCGGCGGCCGCGGGGCGACGGGCCTCGTAGGTGAGCGCGAAGAAGGGGTGCCCGCCGACGACGCGATAGGGCAAGCGCTTGACGATGCGGGCACCGGTGAAGCCCGTCTCCCCGAGCATGGCGAAGAGATCCACCTCGGTCTGCGCGCCGGCAATGCACTCGCCGCGCAGCCGCTCGTCGTTGCGCAGCCCCGGACCGGGCTCCTCACGGCAGACCACGTCCGAGACGATCAGCCTCCCGCCAGGGCGCAGCACGCGCCAGACCTCGCGGTAGGTCGCGCGCTTGTCGACCGTGAGGTTGATCACGCAATTCGACATGACGACGTCCGCGCTGTCGTCCTCCAGAGGAAGAGCTTCCAGATATCCCTTGCGGAAATCCAGGTTGTCGAAGCCCATGCGCTCCACGACGCGCTCCGCCCCGCGACGCGCGAGGTCCAGCATGGCGTCCAGCATGTCGACGCCGACCACTCGGCCCCGGGGTCCGACGATGCGCGCGGCGACGAAGCATTCCACGCCGCTGCCGCTCCCCAGATCGACGACGCGATCGCCCGCCTGCAGTCCGGCATCCAGGACGGGGCTGCCGCAACCGTAGCTGCGGCGGCGGAACGCCTCGGGGATGTGCACCACATAGGGTTCGGGGAGCGTCACGGGGTTGAGGATCTCGGGTGTCGGCGCCTCGGCGGCGGCGGCGTAGAACTCCCTGACGATGCTGCGGCTGTTCCTGTCCGCCAGAGCAAGAAGGCAGTTGGTGTGCACCAGCGCCACGCTCCCGTGCGCCCCGCAGCTCTCGATACGATCGCCCATGCGCAGGCGCAAGCCCGGCGGGCCGTCATCGGGCTCGGATCGCGCCCGCTGTGCGATGAGCCACAGGGCGAGCCTCTCGTGTAGCACCTGGTAGGGATCGTCGCCCATGAAGGTTCCCGCATGCAGGTAGCTGTGATCGCTGTCTCCCCCGCCCAGGAGGAAGCGCAGGGGGTGCGCTACGTCGCGGACCGTCGTCCGCCGCAGACGCTCGAGCACCCCGCTCTCGCGCCAGGCGGTGGCCAGGCTCGCTCCGATCTCGGTGGAGAGCGCGTCGACACCGATCAGCGCCGGCGAGGGATAGAGTCGCCCGTCGGGACCCACGGCAACCGACTCCCACCCGCTGCCCGTTCCGTCGTGGACGGTGCGGCGCGGCGCGAAGAGCTGGGTGCGCAGCGCATCGAGGTTGTCGATACGCACACCGAGAGTCTCCGCACGCGCCGCGGCGGCCAGCAGGTGGGGGTAGATGCACTCCGGGGAGGCGAAGCCCCCGGCATCCCCCCGGCCGTGCACGAAGTACCACATGAAATGCACATGCGTCGCCCCGCTGTCCGCTGCGTGCTCCACGAGAGCGGGCATATCGGCAACGTTCTCGCGCGTGACACACATCGAGAGGGTGAAGGTGCGCCCGCCCTCGCGGAGCCAGCGCAGCACTTCGGCGAGGGCGGCGAAGCTCCCCGCGCCGCGGATCCGGTCGTGCTGCGCCTCGCTTCCATCGAGGCTGATCTGCAGGTGGAGGCGGTTGCCCGGCCAGCGCGCCAGGCCCTCCGCATGGCGCGGCAGGAGCAGCCCGTTGGTGAGGACGACGACGTGCGCCTCCGCGTAGTCCAGCAGGTGATCGACGATCGCGGGAAACTCGGGATGCACGAACGGCTCGCCGCCGGTGAACGCGAAGATGCGCGCGCCCAACGCGCGTGCCTGAGCGGCCAGGGAGAGCACCCGCTCGGCGCGCAGCGCCGCGTCCTCCCGGGGCGACGAGGAGCAGAGGCAGTGGCTGCACTGCAGATTGCAGCGATTCGTGAGGTGAAACCAGATCTCGGGCAGCTGATCCGTGGACAGCACGGCGGCGCGGCCGGGATACGGTTCCGTCGGCAGCTGCGGGAGCCGCGCCAGGAACCGCGCTCTCGCGAGCCGTCCCGCCGGCGGTTCACCCTCGGCGGGAAGGATGAGGATCTCGTCGCCGGCCCGATTGGGCACGAACCAGTCCGGGCATGCGGTGCAGACGTAGATCGGTATTCCATCCGACTCGAGCCGCACCCATGCAGTCCGATCGAAGGGTTCCGGATGTGGCCCTCTCGGGATGTCCTTCATCTGCTCTCCTCTGCGTTCCGCAACCTGAACGCGGGGACCGTTCGTCCGATCCGGCCCGGATGACTTCTCCCACGGGCTGCTAGCCCGGACTTCTCACCACGCCCCTACTGCGGCGGCGTATCTGCCGGCGCTGGCTGCGTCATGCTCGGTCGGCGCGTTCTCGCCGTACCTACGGGTACGGCTGCAGCACGCCTCGGTCGCATTCCTTGCCATCACTGACATCTACGCTGCCTCGCGACGAGCCGTGGCGAGAAGTCCGGGTCTAGAACCGAACGCGGAGGCCGAGGCGGTGGGTCGCATCCAGCTCGTAGCGGCCCAGCGCCAGACCGTAGTCGAAGGCGATGTGTTTCCACTTGAGACCCGCACCTGCCGCCGGGAGGAGCACGGACTCGTAACCGTCGTCGCGCCAGCGCAAGCCGCCGCGCAGCGCGAGAACCTCACCCAGCGGCAGCCACTCGGCGCCCGCGGCGAGCTGCTCCACGCGCGGCCCATCGAGTTCGAACAGGATCTCGGCCGGGACGCGCAGACTGGGGTGGGGCTGCCAGCCGACACCCAGGTGGACCCGGCGCACGAGTTTCTCGGCATCGGAGTCCTTCCAACGCAACGAGGAGAGAAGCGAGCGCAAGACCAACGACGCCTGGACCTGACGCGTCACGTCACGGGCGAGCGCGAGGTCGAAGGCGTAGCCGCTGGCCTCGGTGGCGTCGAGATCGGAGCGCACCATGAGGTAGTGCCCGACAAAGGCGAAGGCGAGATCCCAGGTGCCGCGCTTGGCCAAGGCGAGCGCGAGGTCGTACTCGCCGTAGGTCTCGGGATCGAGATCGACGGAGGTGGTCTGCAGGCCCAGCCCCCAACTGGTCTTGGGACGCCCTGGGGCCGTGTCCACGGAGCCGTCTTCCCAACGCGCCTGGCGTCGCATGCGGGGAAACGCCGCGAAGACGCACGTATGCCGGGCCAGGCCGAGACCGAAGAGATCCGCATAGGTCACTTCGATGCCGGTCGCGGCCACATCCAGCAGACCGGCGGGATTCCAGTGCAGAGCGGAAGGGTCGTCGGCAATGGGCCCCAGCGCGCCGGCGAGGGCCGTGCCCCGACCGCCCGGCTCCAGGTTCGCGAAGGCACCGATCCGCGCTCCGCCGCCCGCGGCGATCGCGACCCCGGTTCCCCAGAACAGCCCCAGAAGGATGAATAGCTGAGCCGCGCGCCCTCGGCGACGCCGCGGAACATGGGCGCGAAACGCGTGCCGGCCTCTACTGGTGGGCGTAGACAAAGGCCTTGACCTCCTCGCCCGTGCGACCGTCCGCGCCGGTCGTTCGCGCGCGGAAGAGATAGGGGCCGCGTCGGACGCGCTCCCCGTTGCGGTTCCGGCCGTCCCAGGTAAGCGTGACAAGGAGCGTGACGGGATCGCCGGTGACGTCCCAAGTGCGGATGCGGTCTCCCTCGAGGTTGTAGATCTCCGCTTCCACGCGCGCAAAGCCCGCCTTGCTCTCCAGCCTGAACGCGTCCCCGGCGTAGAACGGCTTCGGTATGTCCAGCGACGTGCCGGCGATGCGCACGATGTCGTAGCGCGTGGAGGGACTCGACCGGTTGCCGAGCAGATCGCGGCCGTAGGCCACGAGCTGATTCATCCCGGCCTCGAGGGACACCGTCTCGCGGAAGGCGCTGTGCTCATCCAGCGGGGCGACGACCATGGAGCTGTCTCCGCCCGGGTATGTCACCACGAGCACCAGATCGTGCGCGTCATCCTGCGCGGAGCCGCTCACCTCCAACTCGGTTTCCGCGACCTGGTCCGGTGGCTGCGGGTCGAACCAGGGACTTCCCTCGGGGCCCTCGTTGTCCATCTCCAAGAGCAGCGTCGACTGTCCCCAACCACAGCCGCGGTCCTTCACCCGGACGTAGACCGGCAGCGGGTAGGGAGTCTCCTCACTCTCCGGATCCCACGCCTGCTGGCTGAAGGTCCAACTGAAGCCATAGGTGGCAATCGAGTCCGCGTTGAGCGAGTCGACGATCCAACTGTCGACGCGCTGGGGATCGAAGAACTGGTCGGCGGCGCTGAGATCCGGCAAGAGAGCGAGCGGCCGGCTCAGCGTGAACCAACTGGTCTGCACGGTGAGCTTGCTGCCGTTGCGTACGAGGTAGAGCAGCTGCTCGTCGCGCACGACGTAGTGACTCGAGTCGCCCAGGATCTTGGTCCAGAGATGCTCCGGCGGACGGTTCGACAGACAAAAGCGCAAGAGCTCGCTCGTCGTGCTGTAGCCCGTCGTCGGATCGTAGGCTGTCACCGGGACCGCAAGGCCATCGTCGTCCGCGATCTCGTTCAGCGGTGAGACGGCGTGCTCGAACCGGTACCCGTACCAGGTCTCGGTGGTGTCGCCGACGGTCACCTCGAGGTTCTCGATCGGCACGCCCCAGACGATCCCGGCTTCGCTGTCGAGCGCGCTGAAATCCGCCGACAGATCGTAGGACTGACGATCATCCCAGTACGTGTGGAAATGGATAGGCTCGCCGTTGCGGACGACCTGTTCGGTATAGGTCTCGGCACTGTCGGCCCAGATCGTATCCGGCTCGGGGGAGAAGAGGTCGATGCGCTTCAGGAGCGGGACGCTCTGCAGCGCGACATACTGTTCCGCCGAGGGATCCGAACGATTGCCGAGCCCGTCGCGGCCATAGGCCACGAGGTGGTTGGTTCCCGGCGCCAGCAACACGGTGCCGGCGAAGATGAGCGAGTCACCCGCCGGAACGGCGTCGAAGGCATACTCGGTACTGTGATTGAGCACCACGAGGCCGTCCGCCGACCCGGCGGGGACCGTGCCGCTCACGAGGATCTCCGGCGTGCTGTTCTCCGCCGGCAGGGAATCGAGGCGCGCGGCACCTGCGGGTCCCTCGTTGTCCAGTTCGATGAGCACGGTGACCGAATCGCGGCCGCAGGCCCCGTCCGTGGCGCTGATGCGCACGGGCAGCGGATAGGCACTGCCCGGCTTGGCCTGTTCATCCAGCGTGTAGAGGATCGCGTGCGTTTCGGTATCGGAACCCGATGACCCGGCCAGCCAGTAATCGACAGTCCGCGTCGCAAAAGAGTCATCCACCGCCGAGAAATCCGCGGTGACCATGAACGGTCGCGTGCCGAAGCGCCATGTGGTCTCGATGTGCAGCGCCTCTCCGTTGCGGGCGACGTAGAGCGTGTCGTTGCCGCGGACGATGAAGCGCTCGGCGTCTCCGATCACCTCCGTCCGCACGTGCACCGGCGGATGGTTCGACAGACAGAACTCGATCGCGTCCATCCCGGTGGTGTCGTTCGAGGTTCCGTTGATCGCCGTGACCGGGACCGGGATCCGGGGTGCATCCGCGCGACCGTTCTCCGGGGAGACGCGGTAGCTGAACCAATACCGCGCCCAA
The DNA here is from genome assembly GCA_030601305.1 of Candidatus Eiseniibacteriota bacterium. GTDB lineage: Bacteria > Eisenbacteria > RBG-16-71-46 > CAIMUX01 > WJJG01 > JAUVTV01. The sequence goes on from JAUVTV010000009.1 coordinate 10,724, forward strand.
ACCTCGCTCGTCTCCGGCGTCAGGACGACCGTCGTGTCGCTGACGTAGGTCCCCGGAACCGGTTCCTGCGCGGTGTCGTCCAGGCCGCTGAGATCGGCGCTCACCGCGTAGTGGGCGCTGTCCCAAAAGGCGTAGAACTCAACGAGCTGCCCGTTGGTCGCCGCACCGCCCGGCTTGACGATCGAATAGCCTTTGGCCACCGGAGGCGAGCCGTCCTGGGGCGTTGCGCGGGGACTGACGTGGACGACCAGGAGGAGGGCGGCGGTGGCGGTGACGAGCAGCCGTGCAATGCGGCGCGGTGCATTCACGACAGGGAGACACCCGCAGCGCACCCCGGTGACGTGCGTCTTCATTCCGGCTTCCTCAGACTGGTTCCCCATCCGGTCGTGTGCTCGCGAGGCCTCCGCGGTGATCTGGGAATCGGCCTCGAACCGCCACAGAAGCGGCCTGCATCTTGGCTATGCATACCCCCGTTGTCAAAAGAAATTCCGTGTGCGCAAGCCGCCCGCACGTGCGCCAACTGCCGGTGTGTCTTGCCGCTGGACGCCTGCCGTGCTAGCAGTCCGGGGTAGATAGTCGTCCGGGCTGCTAGACGTACGGCTCCGCCGATCACGGGGTCTGGTTCAGACCGGAGCTGGGAGCGCGCCGTGAGTTTGCCACCGCTTCGCATCCTGCACCTTGCGGTGCTGCCCTTCGGGAGCGCGACCGCCTGGCACGCGATCACCCTCGCCAAGGTGCTCGCGCGGTGCGGGCACATCTGCTGGGTGGCGGGTCTTGCAGCGAGTCCTGTGCTCCGGCAGGCCGCCGACGAGGGACTCCGCTTGGCGCAGGGGCTCTCGCTGTCCCCGCTGCGGCCGTGGAACTGGAGCCGGGCGATCGGCGCCCTCCGTGCTTTTCTCATCACAGAGCGCGTCGACGTCGCGTGCGTGTACACCGGTAGCGGGCACGCCGAGCTGGCGCTCGCGCGTCGCGGATTGCCCACGGCACTCGTTCGCGTGCGCAGCGATCCGCGCTTTCCGCGCACCGACTGGCCGCATCGCTGGCTTTACCGAACGGGCAGTGATCTGGTCGCCTTCAGCGGGGAGTACATGCGGCAATGGTGTGTGACGCACCTGCAGCTCGACCCATCCGCGACGGCCCACCTGCCGCCGGGCATCGATCTCGCGGCGATCGAGGGCGCCGCGGCCCTGCGGCGAGACGCGGCGAGACGCGCCATCGCGAGCCGTTACGGCCTGCCGGCGGACCTGCCCCTGCTGGCGATCATCGGGCGGCTCTCGCCGGTCAAAGGTCACGCGGTGCTGCTGCGCGCCGCCGCCCGTCTGGCGGAGGGTGGCTGCGCGTTTCGATTGCTGGTCGTCGGTGACGAGATGGAGGTCCCGGTCGCGTCGCTCCGCGCCCTGGCCCGGTCCCTGCGCATCGAAGACCGGATCCTCTTCACCGGATTCGTCGACGATGCGCTTCAGCACGCGGCAGCTGCAGACGTGGGCATCATCGCCAGCCTCGGCTCGGAGGCCCTATCGCGCAGCGCGCTGGAATTCATGGCCCTCGCCGTTCCCACCGTGGCGACCCGCGTCGGCATCCTGCCGGAGATCGTCGCGTGCGAAGAGTTGCTCGTCGAGCCCGGCGAACCGGAACCGCTCGCCGCCGCGATCGCACGTCTGCTCCGCGATCCGCATCGCGCGCGCCGGCTGGGCACCGAGGGGCGCACACGCGTGCACGCCGAATACACGTCCGAGCGCTTGGGAGAGCGTGCCGCGGAGATCGCGCACCGGGCTGTCGCCCGTCGCCGTTCAGCGACCCGGGGTGGCTAGCACCCGTGGAATGTGCCTGCCGAGGCGCGCGATGATCTCGTAGTGAATCGTGCCGCACAGAGCGGCCAGGCTGTCGGCGCTGACGGTCTCGCCGTCATCCTTGCCGATCAATGTCACCGCGTCTCCGATCCCGGCCGCGCGGATGTCGCTGACGTCGATCATCGTCATGTTCATGCAGACGCGACCGACGATGGGCGCGCGCCGCCGCCGGATCAGCACGTGACCCCGTCCCGAGAGACGGCGGTCGTAGCCGTCGTAGTAGCCCACCGGAATCACGGCCAGGCGCATCGCGCGCGTCGCACGGAAGGTGCATCCGTAGCCGACGTACTCACCCTCGTCGAGGGGCTTGATCTGCGCGATGCGGGTACGCCAGGAGAGCACGGGCTGAAGTTCGAGCGCCTGATCGGGGGTGAAGCGTGCCGACAGGCATGTCTCCCGTGAGGGCCACAGGCCGAAGCTCGCGATCCCGAGGCGCGCGAGGTCGGCGTGGGTCTTGCCCATGACGATGGTGGCCGCAGAGCATGCGGTGTGGATGATCTCGGGGACGACGCCCTGCGCGGCGAACGCTTCGCACGCCGCCTCCATGCGCGCGAGCTGCCGGCGCGCGAAGGAGTGGTCCGGGGTGTCTTCGATGTTGGCGAAGTGGGTGTGCAGGCCGCGCAACGCGACCTCGCGATGGTCACCTAGGAAGGCGCACCAATCCGGGATCTCCTCGGGGAGGATGCCCTGCCGGTGCGTGCCGGTCTCCACCTTGAGGTGAATCGCGACCCTCTGGCCCGCATCCCGCGCTGCGGCCGCGAGCGCCCCGGCGACCTCCAAGCTCGAGACGGTGGGCTCGACCCCCGCCGCCACGGTGGCCGCGGCCTGGGAAGGGAGCGTGGGCCCCAGGACGCAGACCGGCACCTTGTCACAGAGGTCTTGAATCTCCTCGAACTCCGCGAGGGAATGTACGCCCAGGTAGTCGATTCCGGCATCCAGCGCGAGCGGCGTCACGATCCGGGCGCCGTGCCCGTAAGCGTTGGCCTTGACCACGGCCATCGCGCGCGTGCCGGGGGGCAACAGGCCGCGGAGTGCGGCCAGGTTGTGCGCGTAAGCCTCCGCGCTGATCTCGATCTGCTGGGCGCGCTGCGTCACCTGGGCTGCGGGCCCGGGGTCTCCGGTGGCGGCCCGGTTCATGGCGTGCGCTCCGCGCGTCGGCTCGGCCGGGCACCGCCGGGGAGATTCACGCGCAGGATGCGATCGAGGCGGAACGTGCGCTTCTCGTCGCTCTCGACCAGCTCTGCGCGGAGGTAGAAGAGCGGCCCGTTCCGCTCGACGGCGAGCGGGCGCACCCAGAAGCTCTTGGAGCCGGCGCGACCCTGATACTCGAGTTCCGCAATCTGCTCGTTCTGCTCGGCGGTCTTCAGCGCCTCCGCGAGATCGGCGGGCAGTCCCGCCGCGATCGCCTCGGCCCACGTCGCCGGGATCGGCTCCTGCGCCCGGAGGAGATCGTCCAGCACCAATGGCGGCGGCTGCATGCGCTCGACCAGCCGGCGCAGTAGAGACGCCGTGGCGAGCACGTCGGCGAGCGCGCGGTGCGCTGGCGCGCTGTCCAGATCGAGCGGCTCACGAAGGGAAGCGAGCGAATAGCCGGGGAGCGCGACGGTATTGCGCGCCAGCCGGAGCGTGTCGACGACCGGACCGTGCCACGCGGCGAGGTTCCAGCGCCGGCGTTCCCGGCTCAGGAACTGCAGATCGAACGGCGCATTGTGCGCCACGAATACGGCCCCCTCGAGAAGCTCTTCCAACCGGGGGGCGATCTCCGGAAAGATGGGCGCCTGGGCGACCATCTCATCGGTGATGCCGCTCACCGCCGAAGCCGCCGGCGCGATCGCGATGCCCGGGTTGCACAGGCTCTGGAAGCGAGCGGTTTCCCGCCACCCGCACAAGCGTAGGGCGGCGACCTCGGTGACGCGATCCGCGCGGCCGAGTCCGGTGGTCTCGACATCGACCACCGTGAACGCGATCTTCTCGAGCGCTGCCGGTTGCAAGTCCAAGGTGACATCCTTTCGTGAACGCGCAAAAATTCCCCGCGCGGGTTTGCTCGCTCTGAGGCTATGCCTTGGTGCCGCGACAGGCAACGGGGCTTTTGCGCGGGTGACCCGGCTGCTACTGTGCGGGCGAGTGCCGTTCGCGGACTGCGCACCCAGGGAGGTTGTCATGCCACCGACCGTCGCCATCGTCGGCGCTAGCAAGGATCGCTCCAAGTACGGGAACAAGTCGATCAGGGCCCATCTCAAGGTCGGCTACCGCGTTTTCCCGGTCCACCCCAAGGAGCGCGAAATCGAGGGCCTGCCGGTCTACGCGGACCTCGCCTCGATCCCCGAGCCCGTCGAAAGGGTATCGATGTACGTGCCGCCCAAGATCGGGATCACGCTGCTCGAGCAGATCGCGGCCCTGAAACCGAAGGAGCTCTTCCTGAATCCCGGCGCGGAGAGTCCCGAGCTGGTTGCGCGGGCGCGCGAGTTGGGGCTCGAACCGATCGAGGCGTGTTCGATTCTCGCGATCGGGGAGGACCCCAGCGAGCTGGACGATTCCGCGGGTGCCTGAGGACGGCTGCCTCCGCGGGCGCCTCGCCGCGCTGGGCGTCTGCGCCCTCGTGGTCGTCCTTTGCGGCTGTCGTCCGAAACCGGACGGAGCGCCCCTCCTGCCCCTGACGCCCCCCAGTCCCGATTCGTTGGTGGCGCAGCTTGCCCCCGACACCTCCGTGGCGGGCCTCTCCGTGCGGGGCAGTCTGAAGCTCGCGGTCGGGGAACGCGAGATGCCCACCCTTGATTTTCGCTGCGTCCTGCGGAACACGGGTGAGGTGCGCGCAATTCTGAGGCCTGGCGTCCTGCCGCCGGTTCTCAGCCTCTGGGCCGGGCAGGGGGGATGGTGCGTGCACCTGCCGCGCGACCGGGTGACGTTCGAGTCGCGTGAGGCGGCCGGTATCTTCCCCGACTCGGTCGGGTTACCCGCGGGGGCAGACGCCATCACCGGTCCGCTCCTTGCGCGCCTCGCCTGGTTCCTCCTTGAACCGCATCGCCTGCTCGCTCGCTTGCAGCGAGCCCGGTTGATCGAGCGGGAGGGACACTGGGTGCTGACCGGCGTCCCGGTCGATCTGGGGCCCGAGGTTCCCTGGGCCGAGGTCTGGGTAGAGCCGCGGACCGGCGAGATCGACCGGTGGGGCCTGCGTTCGGGCAAAGGGCAGACGCTTGTGCAGGTCACCTACGACCCCCCTGCCCCCCGTCCTCCGCAACGCCTCGAGATGCACGCTCAGCTGCGTTTCGCGATCGAGCTCTTGCACGTGAACGGCGGACTGCGAATCTCCCGGGTCGAGGCGAAGCCCATCGAGCCGTTGCCCCGGCCACCCGTGCCCGATGGCTGGGATGTACTCCCGGGGAAGGAGATGCGCCGTATGATTCAAGGATCGCTCGAGGCCGACCCCGCCACCGATCGGGGTGCGTCCCCCGTCCGGTGACCCCTCGGGATCGGGCCCTGGGCGGTGGGCGGGGTGGGGGACGTCAACCTTTCGATTGACCGCGCTCAGGGCCTCTGATAGCGTGGTTTGTTGGCGTTTACGGTGTTCGCGTTCGTAGCGTGAACGAACGGCATTGCCGGGGTCAGGCGCCACCAGGCAAGAAACTGTGCCAGCGCCGGCTCGATCCGTTTGGCCCCAGTGGGGCCGGTTTGTTTTAGCGGTCTTTTCGCCTTGGCGACGGGGGTGCGCGCGTCCATAGGCGGGATGAGGAGGCAAGCGGCGTGAAGATCTTGGTTTGCATGAAGCAGGTACCGAGCTCGGAAGCCCGCATCGTCGTGGCGGGCGACGGCAAGGCGATCGATCCGACGGATGTCGAGATGATCGTCAATCCGTATGACGAGTATGCGCTGGAAGAGGCGCTGCGCATCAAGGAAGCGCGGGGCGAGGGCGAGGGCGAGGTCATCGTTCTCAGCGTGGGGCCGGAGAAGGTCAAGGAGGCGATCCGGTCGTGTCTCGCGATGGGCGCCGATCGCGGCATCCTCGTCAAGGATGACGCCTACCTCGGCGGTGACGGTCTGGGCGTCGCGCGAATCCTCGCCGACGTGATCCGAACCCAGGAGCCGGACTTGGTCCTGTGCGGCAAGCTCTCCATCGATGTCGAGAACAACTGTGTCGGGATCGCCGTGGCCGAGTTCCTCGGCTGGCCGCACGTCTCGCTGGTCAACAAGCTCGAGTGGCCGGAAGAGAAGAACGCCAAGGCAACGCGCGAGATCGAAGGCGGACGCGAGGTGATCGAGTTCGGCCTTCCCGCCGTGGTCACCGCGGAGAAGGGGCTCAACGAGCCGCGCTATGCCTCGCTCAAGGGAATCATGCAAGCCAAGCGCAAGCCCATCGAGGAAGTGACGCCGTCGGTCGCTATGCCTGCCGCCGGCGTGGAGATCGTCTCCATGGCCCCGCCTCCCGAGCGCGGTGGTGGCCAGAAGTTCGAGGGCGAGCCGGAGGACGTCGTGCCCCAGGTGGTCACGCTGCTGAAGACAGAGGCCAAGGTCCTCTAGCGACACGAAGGAGGTCAAGGTAGATGGCGGGTCGCATTCTGGTGTTTGCCGAGCAGCGGGATGGCAAAGTCCGGAAGAGCACGTTCGAGGCGCTCGGGCGGGCGGCCGAGCTGGGCGACGAGGTCCATGCCGTCCTCGTGGGGAGTGCGGTTGCGCAGATCGCCCCCATGTTGGGCAACTACGGCGCGAAGGTCGTGCATTGTGCCGAGGACCCTTCCTTCGAGCTCTACTCGGGAGAGGGCTACGCCGCCGCGCTCTCGGCGGCGATCGATGCGGCCGCACCCGACCTGGTGCTGGTCATCGCGACGGCGATGGGGAAGGACCTCGCCCCGCGGGCGGCCGCGCGCAAACAACTCTGCATGCTGAGCGACTGCATCACACTCGATGAGATCGGCGGCGCCTTCGAGGCCACCAAGTCGATGTACGGGGGCCAGGTGTTCGCCAAGGTGCGGGCCACGGGCAAGCCCGTCCTCGCCACACTGCGCCCCAGCGCCTACCCGGCGCCGGAGCCGAGCAGCGACACGGCGGCCATGGAATCACTGAGCGTTGCCGTGAGCGAGGTCGGCGCCAAGGTCGTCGAAGTCCTCAAGCAGGAAGAGGGGGCCCTCGACGTCCAGGAGGCGGACGTCGTCGTCACCGGCGGCCGCGGATTGAAGTCGCCCGAGAACTTCCATCTGATCGAGGAGCTGGCCGGCGTCCTGGGCGGGGCCGTGGGCGCATCGCGCGCTGCCGTCGACGCCGGGTGGATCGATCACGCGCACCAGGTCGGTCAGACGGGCAAGGCCATCTCGCCGAAGCTGTACATCGCCGTCGGCGTCTCCGGTGCGATCCAGCACCTGGCCGGGATGCGGACGGCCAAGTGCATTGTGGCCGTCAACAAGGACGCGGACGCACCGATCTTCAGCATCGCCGACTACGGCATCGTCGGTGATCTGTTCAAAATCATGCCGGTCTTGACCGAAGAGATCCGGAAAGCTCGCGACTAGGAGGATCCGGCGCGACGAGCGCTGTTGCCCACCCCGGGCCGGCGCGGAGCGCGGACAATGAAGGAGTGGGAGCGGTGGAGAAGGATCTAGCCTTGGACGGGATGCTGGAGAGCGCGCACGCCGTGGCAGCCCAGGAAGTGCAGGACCAGGCCGAAGCTGCCGGCAGCGCCGAAAGCGGAGCGGATCCCGAACCCGAAACAGGCGAGAAGGCCCCGGCGACCGCGACCGACGGCGAAGAGAGTGTCTCGTCGGTCGTCGTCGAAGAGCCTGCCGAGGATGGAGACGAGGCACCTCAGAAGCACGAATTGGTGTTTCCGCTCTCCTATCCGGTCGTGCTGGCCGAGCTGCGCCAACGCATCCCCTTTCTGCTCGACCACGGGCTCAACGTCGAGGTCGACCTCTCGGATACCACCTACAATGGAGAAATCACGATTCGCGAGCTGGAGCGCTTGGCCATCGAGCTGCGCCGCAACAAGATCAAGGTCATCGCCCACCTGCCGCACCGCGATCTGAAGATCGCCAGTCGTGACAAGATGATTCGCCAGCACAGCATGGATGCGATCCAAGAGGGTCTCGAAATCGGCAAGATCCTGGGTGCCCGCATCGCTGTCTTCCACAGCGGCTACAGCAACCACGTCAAGCCGCAAGAGAAGGACTGGTGGATCGAGGAGTGCATCAGCGCTCTCGAGGAGGTCGTCTCCCGGGCGCAAGAGGAAGAGGTCATCGTGGCGCTCAAGAATACCTGGGAGTCCGATGAGCAGGTCATTCTGCGTCTCTTCGAGAGCGTCGACTCGCCCTGGTTCCGCTTCTGCTGCGACCTGGGTCACGCGGCCTGCTTCTCGCAGTTCGCACCCGAGGAGTGGGTCGTCCAGTTCCACGACCGGATCTCGAATCTGACCTTCCACGACAACGACGGCATGGAGGATCAGCACCTGGCATGCGGCGCGGGTGTCGTCGGGTACGACGTCGTCTCCGAGACGATCCACGAGGAGTTGACCGAACCGGTGAACATCACCATCGAGGTGGCCGAGACAGATCTCTTGCCGTCCATCCAGCATCTCGAGGAGTGTGGTTTCCGCTTCGAGCGCTCCGTCAAGCAGTAGGCGGCCGGCCGAAGACGAGCGCGGCGAAGCTGACCGCACTGCCGGTCGCATCCTCCACGCTCTGCCCGTAGTCGAGCACCGCCCCCCCGGCGTCGGCCGGCAACAGCGTGAGCAAGCTGTAGAGCGCAGGGTATCCGCAGATGCTGCGCTCGTTTTCTTCCCGCACCGTTTCGGCGACGAACGCCTCGCGCTCTCTGCCCGCGACGAGTGACAACGTGTGCATGTCGCGCCGGCTCAAGCTCGCGAGCTGGGCCGCGGAGATTCCATCGGCGTTGCCGAAGCGTCGTCCCACGTGCGCGAGATCGATCCCGGCGACGAGGAGCGGCGGCTCGTCGCCCGCACGCAGGAGCTCAGCCAGCGCGGCCAGGAAGCCTTCCACCTTGGCGCGAAACGCCGCCAGCTGGTCGCGGATCTCGGGCGTTTCCGCATCCCCCGCGTGGATCTCCCACGGGAACGAGCAGAGCACGGGCAGGAAGGTGAGGGCCTCCGGCAACGCAACCTGTCCGCCGCATGAAAGGGCGTGCTGCAAGTAGATCACCTGGAATTCGATGGAGTGCTCCCATTGATGGAGCTCTTCCTCGGTCAGCGGATCCCAATCGAGACGGGCGACCAGATTCTTGACGAGTTTGCGATCCGTGGGCGCGATGCCGAGCGGCGTGGCGTAGTCCTTCGTCGTCAGGATGAACGGTTCACGGGCACTGCCGTGGCAGATTCCCAGGACCACCACGCGCCGCGGGCGCGCGCCCCAGGTGCGCGCGTAGGCATATGCGTAGCTCGTGCCGCCGCGCGGCGGGTCGATGTGCGGAGCCGCGAGGCCCAGCGGCGTCGAGGCCACGGAAGCCGCGGGCAGGCCGGGGCCTCCCGGCGCCGTGTAGGTCGCCGAGAGCTGGCCCAAGAGCTCATCGGCATCGGCGCTGTAGGCTTGGCCGGCGAAGCGTGGGGGGCGGTGCGGCAGTCGTGCATAGGTGTCCGCCAGCATGCGGCGATGCTGGCGAAACGCTTGGCTCTCGAGATAGTGACCGGCATCGAGCTCGGCGACGAGACCCCGGACCCGCTCGGCCGGCACGATCTGCCCCGTCCGGCGCGCGATGGCCGTCTGTGCATCGCGGATCGAGTGGCGGCCGTCGAAGAATCCCAGCAAGCTGGCCGCGGCCGCCGGCAACACCAGCGGCTCAGCGGCGAACCCCTGCGGATCGCGGAGCAGGAAGACGCGGTGGCCCTCTTGGCGGACCGCGATCACCTCGATTGCGCGCAGACGCGGTAGGGTTGAATCGCCACTGCTGGCTGCCACGGCCCGCACCCTCCCCATTTTCAGCATGAGCGGCTGACCCAAGCACTGTATCATCCGCGTGCGAATGCCGTCATCCGCTCCTTAGGGTTGGAGGGAGGAGCTGCATGAATCCGCTTGGCTGGACGCGCCGATTGCGCCGCCGAGAGCTGCGTCCCCCGTCCGGTTGGCTCATCTTGGGTCTCTTCCTCATCCTCCTTCTCTTGGTCCTCAACGCGGGGCTCTTCCTCACCTACCGACAGGTGCGCGGCACGATCGAAGAAGAACTGGGACGGAGACTGCTGGCCATTGCCAACGCCACCGCCGTGGGCATCTCTCCGGGAGAGATCGCGGCCCTGCGCGCGGAGCCCGATGGGGCCGAATCGCGCCGCCTGCGGGACCTCCTCGGCCGCGTGCGCTTCGAAACCGGGCTCGGGGAGATCACCCTCTTCGACCCCGATCGCCGGCACCTTCTGGACGCCGACGATCGGCTGCCGCCGGGATACGAGAACCCGGCCCTCGATCTCCACTTCGGCGCCGTCACGGCGGCCCTGGCGGGGGTGGCGGCGACGAGCGATCTCTATCGCGTGGGCAGCGTCTATCTGCGGACCGCCTACGCGCCGGTGCTCGGTGAGCGGGGCGGGGTCGCGGGGGTGATCGGTGTCGAGGGCGGCACCGACTTTTTCCAGGGCCTATGGGACCTGCGCCGGCAAGTGCTGCTGAGCGCCGCGGCGGGGATGATCGCGGTCCTCCTGCTGACGCTCTTCTTTGCGCGACTCCTGCGGGTGCAGGCGGTGGCCGAACGCACGTTGCGCGAGACCGCCGCGCTGGCGGCGGCGGGGGAGCTGGCGGCCATCCTGGCGCACGAGATCCGCAATCCCCTGGCGATCATCTCGGCGCGCGCCGAGCGGGTCCGCGCGAAGATCACGCAGGGCAAGTCCGCCGGCGAAGTGCTCGAGTGGTTCGACGCCATCCCGCGCGAGGTCGAGCGTCTGAACGCCGTGCTGACGGGCTATCTCGCCTTCGCACGCCCCGGCGACCTGGAGGCCGAGACGACGCAGCTGCGCGGACCGGTGGAAGCGGCGCTGTCGCTGCTCGCGGGTGACTTCGCGCGCAAGGGCATCGAGCTCGCGCGCGCCGACCAGACCGCCGGCGAGCTGCGTGTGGCCATGGCACCCGCGGCCCTTCACCAGGTGTTGCTCAACCTGTTCCTCAACGCGCGCGACGCGATGCCCGAGGGCGGGCGGGTGAGTCTCGATGCGCAGGCCAGCGGACGGTGGCTGCTGCTGCGCATCGCCGACACCGGCTGCGGCATGACCCGTGAACAACGCCGCCGGGCGTTCGAATCCTTCTACACGACAAAGCCACAGGGTTCGGGTCTCGGGCTGGCGGTCGTACGTTCCATGGTCGACCTCTATGGTGGGAGAATCACACTCGAGAGCGAGCCGGGCGCCGGGACGCGCATCACGCTGCGTCTGCCGCTGGCGGCGCCGGAGGGCGCCTAGCCCACGCGGGAGAGGAACGCGAACAGGGGGAGCAAGGCAATGGCGGAGACGGACGCGGGACGGTTCCGCATTCTCTTGGTCGACGACGAGAAGGAGCTCCTCCGCAGCTTGGCCGACCTGCTCACCGAGGAGAACTACGAGGTCGACACGGCCGGGTCCGGGGACGAGGCGCGCGGCAAACTCGAGGAGGGGCGCTACCAACTTGTCATCACCGACCTGCGCATGCCGCCACCCGACGGGCTCGAGTTGCTACGCATCATCAAGGAGCGCTTTGGCGAGACGGAGGTCGTGCTGCTGACTGCCTTCGCCACACGCGAGACCGGCCGCGAGGCGCTGAGGGTGGGCGCGTCTGCCTACCTCGAGAAGCCGTACAAGGAATTCGAGATGCTCCTGCTCGTCGGGCGTCTGTACGAGCAGCACCGGCAGGCGCTGGCGAACAGCCGGCTGGAAGAAGACCGCCAGAGGCTCGAGAGCGAACGCGAGGCGCTGAGCTCGCGCGTGGAAGCGCTCGAGGATTTGGCCGGCAGTGAGGCATCCTTCGAGCACCTCATCGCGCGCAGCGACGCGATGAAGGAGGTCTTCTATCTCGCGCGCAAGGTGGCCGCCACCGACGCCACCGTGCTGATCCGCGGGGAGAGCGGCACGGGCAAATCGGTGCTCGCCCGGGCCATCCACTTGGCGAGCGTCCGCCGGGCGCGGCCGTTTCTCAAGGTCAACTGCGGTGCGCTCCCCGAGTCGCTTCTCGAGAGCGAGCTCTTCGGCCACGAGAGGGGCGCCTTCACCGGCGCCGTGCGGCGCAAGGACGGGCTCTTCAAGGTGGCCGACGGCGGCACCCTTTTCCTCGACGAGATCGGGGACATCACGGCGACGATCCAGCTGAAGCTGCTCCAGATGCTGGAGGAGAAGACCTTCCTCATGGTGGGCGGGACGTCTCCCCTGACGGTGGACGTGCGGATCGTCGCGGCCACCAATCGTGAGCTCGAGAAGGCGATCGCGGACGGCAGTTTTCGCGGCGACCTCTTCTACCGGCTCAACGTCTTCCCGATCTTGATTCCGCCACTGCGGGAGCGACCCGACGATATCGTGCCCCTGGTGGAACGGTTCTTGAGAATCAAGGGGGTGGATACGGGAAAGGTCCCCCCGGAGGCGATGAAGGCGCTTCTCCGGCTCCCCCTCCCCGGCAACGTGAGGGAGCTCGAGAACATCCTGCAGCGGGCGCTGATCCTGGCCGGGGAGGGGACCGTGGAGACGGCGCAGGTGGAGGGTCCGCCGGTCGTCGAACCCTCTAACTTATTGAAAGACTTTGAGATACCTGACGAGGGATTGGTTCTGGAGGAGGTGGAGAAGGCCCTGATCCGGAAGGCCCTCGCCAAGGCCGGAGGCAACAAGAGCAAGGCAGCGGAGCTCTTGGGGCTGACCCGCCGGACCCTTTATTCAAGGATGGAGCGGTACGGCATCCAGCTCTGAGTGTACCGCGACGTTCAGGAGGTGTCCGCCATGGTGCATCGCAAGACTCACGAACACCCCGGTCCGGCCCGGAGTCTGCTCGGCGGGCCCATCCTCGTCCTGGTCCCCCTTTTCCTGCTCGCCGGCCTTCTGCAGAGCGCCCAGGCCCAGTTCACCCCCCAGGACGTCAAGTGGGAGCTGGACAAGACCGACCAGGTCATCCTGCGCGCACGGGAACTGGCCAGCGAGGCCGCGGCCGTATCCTCTCGCGGTCACCTGGATGCGGCGGTGAAGATCCAACGCCTCGCGTGGGATGAGTTCCGTCGCGGCCGGGAGCACTACGGCCAGGCACGGGAACTGACGCTGCGGGCACGCCGCGAGGCCCTCAAGGCCATGGACGCGACACGCATCGAGAAGCAGACTCAGGCGAGCGTGGCCCGCGCGCTCGAGCAGGCCGAGGAACGCGCGCACGAGACGAGCGAACGCGTGCGCGAATCGGGCGACCCGCAGGCGATGCGCATCTTCGAGCAGGGAATCGACCACCTCCGGCGAGCGCGGAAGGCGCACCGGGATCGGCAGTACGTTCAGGCCAATCGCCTGGCGATCCTCGCGACGACGCTGTTCGACCGCGCGGGGCGCCAGGCCCAGGGCGGCCTGAGCGCCGGTGTGACGGTGGAGGTCTCCCTTGAGCGCACGACGAACCTGCTGATGCAGGTGGAAGAGGTGATGGCCGAGAACGGCCTCGCGCCGACCGATGCGCCGCTTTTCCGGGAGGCGGAGCGCCTGCTCAGGCACGGGCGGTCGCGATTTCAAGAGGGACGACTGCGGCAGGCATTGGCCCTCAGCTTGGCGGCGCGGCAAAAGGCGCTGCGGCTCTTGGCCGATCTCAATCACCGTCCGGGAGAACAGGAAATCGCCGAGGCGATCGAGGATCTGCACACGCTCTACGTGGAGCTCAGCGCGGAGATCCTCGAGTCCGGCGGCGAGAGGGAGCAACGCGCGATCACCGAGGGTCGCAAGATCCTCCGGCGGGCCAGCAGCTTGCTCAGCGAGGGCAAGGCGCGTGAAGCGCTCCAGCACCTGCTGGCTGCGGAGCGCCTGCTCAAAGAGGCGGCCAAGTCAGCCGGGTTGTAACCGAGAACCGGGGGCGCCGCGGGGGCGGAGCGCTCGACGCAGGCTCGCGGGTCCCGCCGCAGTTGCCGGCGATTCCCGCAGCTTCTTTTTTGGGCTGCGGGTTTGTGTGCCTGCGGGGTCGCGACACCTGCGGCACAAGAGGTTCCACCCGAGTTCGAAGCGGATTCCCTCCGCGCGCCTGCCGACAGTCTGATGGGCGCCTGGCTGCGCGCCGACGAGGCCGACACCCTCTGGTTCTCCACCGACAGCCTGATCGATGCGTGGTTGCGGGCAGCTGAAACCGACACCGCTCGCGCATCCGCCGACAGCCTCCCGGACGTGACCCCTCTTCTGCTCAGCGGCGCGCGCGCCCAGCCGATCCTGATGCTCGGGCTGGGGCTTGAAGTCGAGGGTCTGCGCGAATCGTTCGGCGTCGAATCCCTGCTTTCGGATCTCTACGAGGAAGATGCCTCCGGTGTCTCCGTTCAACCGGAGGATGCGCTCGAACTTCTGCGCTTCGGCGAGCGAGAAACGGCACCCCTCGGGGTCGTCGAGCTCTTTGCGCGAAACCGCCCGGGCGGGCCGGTGGGCGCGCGACTCGATCTGGAAGCCAAGGCCGGTCGGCTGCGGCGCGCGGTCACCGCGGAGGGCCAGGTGGTGGGAAACCGCGGACCTTGGGCCGGGCTCGCGCTCAGCGATCTCCTCCTGTGGGATCGTGAGGTGGACGAATCGACCAACATGCAGAACCTGCTCTACCTGCGCTGGCGGCGTCCGATCGGCGGGCGCTGGCGTCTCGGGCTGCGCGGCACGCACGACTACTCCCGCGTGACGAGCGGGATCCCGTTCGCGAACGACTCGACCGGGGTCCTCCTCACCTTCCTCAACTACAACCGCGTCGCCGTGCGCTGCGACTTCAGCCGCCTGGACTGGACCAGCTCCATGCTGGCGCTCGACCTCAGCCGCAAGTGGGTTGAAGGGACGGGTGCTGGCTCCTACCGAGCGATGGCGCTGCTCGCCAACCAATCGTGGTTCCTCTCGTCCTCCATGCTGGATGTCGACGTCGAGGTCCAGCGGCGCCGGTACGAGGGTGAGGCCAGTTCCCTCGCCTCCTTCTGGGACACGGACGTGAGCGGACGCTGGTTCGCGGAGAGCGGGCCCATGCGCATCGAGACGTACGTCCGCTTCACGGGGATGCTCTACGACGATGCGGAGGAGGAAAACGACGACCTCAGCCTGTTCGCGCGGGATCGGTGGACACTGGAAGCCGAGGTCCTGCTCCGGAGATACCTGCGCGGGGGGCCGTCTCCGACCCGGCCGGGTGTGTTCTCCCAGCTGGAGGTGGGGCTGGGGCCGACGATCGAGATGTCGCGCGAGGAGGACGGTGCGAGCGATGCCAATTCGCTCGGCGGCCGGCTGGTTACCTCGGTCCGCGGCGGCGGCCGGCAGTGGAGCTGGTGGCTGGATCTGCGCCTCGAGAGCGGACGGCGCGACCACCTCGCCACGGGGGACAGCGGCAGCCTGAGCTTCGGAGATATCACCTTCACCCTGTCGCAGACCGATTACACTTACCTGGATTTCTCCCTGATCGGCGGTGGCGGACTGCCGCTGAAACTGCAGTGGGAGGGGTACCTCGCCCTCGACCGCGAATGGCATGCGCTCTCCGCGGAGGACGCGGATCTGCTCTTCTTCAGCATCGCCCTGAAGCGGAGGTTCGCGATCCTCGGGCCATGATTCGACCCACGAACCACCATCGAATTGACACCGCGGGTCCCCCTCCATATACTGCGGCGACTGTGTCTTGGGGGCCCGAATGCCGTCGGAGTACGCTTTCACATGTGGCCATGGCTGCATCGACACCTGTTCCGCAATCTGGGGACCAAGCTAGTCGCCCTGGTCCTGGCGCTTACCCTCTATGCGCACGTCTTCGCCAGCCGCGAGCGCGAGGTCGTCTTTGACGTGCCATTCTATCTCCAGGGCCTTCCCGAGGATCTCGTCTGGTCGGGCGAAGTACCCGAGATGGCCCGGGTACGGTGTCGCGGTCTCGGGTTGGAACTCATCAAGCTCCACCTGGACACGGAGGGTCCGCGACTGACGCCGCAGGTGGGGGACGTGCAGCCCGGGCGGTATTATCGCCCGGTGGTTTCCGAAGATGTCACGTTGCCCAGCCACATCAACGTGCAGGTCATCGAGGTGGTCACGCCCCGCGCGATCACGCTGGAGTTCGACCGTCTCCTCGAGCGCCAGCTCCTGGTGATTCCCACGGTGGCCGGACGGCCCGCGCCCGGCTTCATTACCCTTGGGCGGGTGACGGCCGTGCCTGGGTCCGTGCTCGTCCGCGGGCCGGAAAAGCGCCTGAGCGCCTTCGAGTTCCTCAAGACGGAAGCCGTGGACATCGCGGACGCCGAGGAGGTGATCACGCGCGTCGCCCTGCTCAGGCTGCCCTCGCAGTGCACGGCCGACCCCGCGGAGGTCGAAGTCACCGTCACGATCGAGAAGGTGATCTCGCGAACCTTCCTGGATCTTTCCGTGGAGGTGTTGCGATCGTCCGGTATGGGACTTGGAAGAATGACGCCCGAGTCCGGCTCGGTGGTCGTGTCGGGGCCGCGGTCGGTGGTGGAATCGCTCACGCCCGATGAACTGCGACTCTCAATCGACGCGCTGGGGCTTCCCCGGGGGACCTACACGCTGATGGCCAGCGTCGAGGTCAGTCGCGCGCTCGAAGCCGGTGCCGTGTCGGTCGAGCCGGTGGAGCCGGAGAAGGTTGAAGTGGTCCTCGAATAGGCTTCGGGGGACGCAAACAGGGAGGACTCGCGATGCGTTCGCAGATGGGAGATGAGGCCGTGCTTCCCGACGCGGAGTACCCGTATTGCCCGATCAGTCGCCAGCTCTGCAGGGCGGGCAAGGTGTGGGTGAATCCGGCAATCCAGGAGGCCGAGACCTACTGCGCCTTCTGGCACCAGAAGGAGCTCCGGTGCGTCTTCCGGATGGTGGAGTTCGACCTGTTCAATGTGGCGCGGGCCCTGGACGAGCTGCGGAACCGCTAGCCACCCGGATGACTTCTGCCACGGGCATCTATTTCCGGTTGACGGGTTTTGGAGTCGGTGGTAACAAGTAATCGCTTGCGACAGGTTGGGTTGCAGCGGCCGGAAGCCGTGGCTTCCGGGAGGGGCAGAAGGGCCCATTCCGGTCAGAGCGGGTGTTTCCAAGGAGGGTCGGATGACGAAGGCGGATCTGGTCGACGAAATCGCGGATCGCACGGGACTCACCAAGAAGGATGTTGCCGAAACCGTCGACGAGTTCCTCAATGCCGTAGGGCGCGCTCTTGTTGGCGGAAAGCACATCGAGATCAGGGGTTTCGGCACGTTCAAGGTGCGGACGCGCAAGGCGCGCATGGCCCGAAATCCCAAGAACCCCGATCAACCCGTGCACGTCCCCGAACGTCGGGTGCCGGTGTTCAAAGTCTCACGGCAGCTGAAGGACAAGGTCGCCAGCGCCTGATCGCGCCCGCGAGCGGCCCGCGCAAGTGCTCTCGGGGAAGGCATCACCCGTACTCCTGGGCTGGGTGCGATCCGCCCTCCCGGACTAGGTGCCCTCTTTGCTCCCGGGCCGCGCTGTTGTCTCGAGATGCGCGCGAGGCCTGGGGGAGTGCATGCTGGGTCCACTCAAGCAGAGCCTTCGAAAGCCTCTCCTGCCGGTTGCGCGCTGGCTGGACGCGCTCGGCGCGAAACCCAATCACCTGACCTTCGCCGGTCTGCTGGCCGCGGCGCTTGCAGGTGCGGCAATCGCGTTGGGGCACCCGGTTCTGGGCCTGATCTGGCTCGTCGTCGGTCTCCTGTGCGACATGCTGGACGGAGACCTCGCCCGTCTCACACCGGGCCGCAGCACGCCCCTCGGGGCTTTCCTCGATTCGACCATCGATCGCGCCTCTGAAGCGTTCATCTTCGCCGGCCTCCTGATCGGCAAGGCCTATCACGGGGGCGGCGCAGGCTGGATGTGGCTCCTCGTGTGGACCCTGGCGCTGACGGGGAGCTTCTTGGTGAGCTACACGCGTGCCCGTGCGGAGGGTCTCGGCACCACCTGTCAGGTGGGCATCGCCGAGCGGCCCGAGCGCATGGTCCTCCTCCTGCTCCTGCTCATCGTGGGGCTCCGTCACTCGGGTTGGTTCCTGCTGGTGAGCGCAGTACGGGCCTGGATCACGGTCTACCAGCGGAGCGCGCACGTGGCCCGGCAGCTCGCCCCGAGCGCGGAGACGCCGCCGGACGCGGAGATCGGCTGACGTGACTGCCGAGGGCGCGGCACCCCGGGGAACCTTCGTTGCCTTCGAGGGCATCGAGGGG
>JAUVTV010000066.1 GCA_030601305.1 Candidatus Eiseniibacteriota bacterium
GGGTGGCGGCCGGTAGTCCGGTTCTCTAAGCTCAGTGATCGGATCTGCGAGGAGCTGTCGGAAGGGGGGAGGCCCGAAGGGGTGTGGCGCGCGGCTGCCCTCGCCCGCGCGCAACGCGCGCACCGCGAGAACGAGCGCCAACCCCCTTCGGGCCCTCCCCCCTCTAGAGGCTAATCGACGAAGACGGAGCGCGTGACCTCTTCCAAGGTTGTTTTCCCCTCGAGCACGCGCTGAATCGCCTCGCTGCGCAACGTGCTCGTGCCGCTCTTGAGATGGTGCTCGCGCAGCCTCACCGTACCGGGCTCGTGCAGCAGAAGTGCCTGGAACGCGGGATCGACGTTCAGCAGCTCGTAGATGCCGAGCCGCCCCCGGTACCCGGAGTCGAAGCACTCGGCGCACCCCTTCCCGCGGCGCAGTTGCAGGTTCTTCCGCTTGGGCACCCCGAGCGCATCCAGCTCGGCCTGCGATGGGTGGTAGAGCGTCGAGCAACTTGTGCACGTGGTTCGCGCCAGGCGCTGCCCGACGACGCCAATGAGCGAGGATGCCAGCAGGTAGGGCTCGATCCCCATCTCGATCAAGCGCGTGATCGAGCTGGGTGCATCGTTGGTGTGCATCGTCGAGAGCACGAGGTGTCCGGTGAGCGCGGCCTGCACGGCAATCTTGGCGGTCTCCGCATCGCGGATCTCGCCGACCATGACGATGTCCGGATCCTGCCGCAGCGTGTGCTTCAGGATCTTCGCGAAGCTCAAGCCGATCTCGTCGCGCACCTGGTTCTGATTGACGATCTCGAACTGATACTCGACCGGGTCCTCGATGGTGACGATGTTCTTCTCGAGCGAGTTCAGCTCGCTTATGCCACCGTAAAGGGTGGTCGTCTTGCCGCACCCGGTGGGGCCGGTGACCAGGACCAGCCCATGGGGACTGTGCAGCAGCGTACGGAAGGCGCTCAGGGTCTCGGGGGCAAAACCCAGCTGGTCGAGCGAGAGCAAGCCCGATTCCTTGTCCAGCACGCGCAGCACGACCTTCTCCCCGGTGACACTGGGCATCGATGAGAAGCGCAGGTCGACGGTCCGCCCTTGGGCGACGACTTGGATGCGGCCGTCCTGGGGCAGGCGGCGCTCGGCGATGTCCAGATTGGCCATGATCTTCAGGCGCGAGATCGCCGGCGCATGCATCTCGATCCGCTGGTGCATCACCTCGTAGCGCACGCCGTCGATGCGGACGCGCCCGCGGAAGAACTGGCGCTCGGGCTCGCTGTGGCTGTCGCTGGCGTGCTCCTTGATGGCGCGCAGAATAACCTGGTTGACCAGGTTGACGATCGGGCTCTCGCCCGCCATCTCGGCGATGTCTTCGAAGCCGCCCGGAAGTTCGCCCGAGATCAGCTCCAGGTCGTCGCCCTCGAGATCGGAGACGAGGTCCTCGATGGTGGCCGCGGTGTTCTCGTAGGATTCGGCGAGCATCCGCAGGAGGTCTTCGCGCAGCGCGACTACCGGCTGGATCTCGCAGTCGGTGAGCTTGCGGATGACGTCGAGGACATTGACGCGGTGGGGATCGCTGATCGCCACGGTCAACGTGTCACGAACCTTGAAGAGCGGCAGGACCTCGTAGCGCTCGGCCTTGTCGCGCGGGATGATCTGCACGATGTGCGGGTCGATGAGCCCCTTGCGCAGCTGGACGAAGGGATTGCCGGTCTGATCGGCCAGAACGCGGCCGATGTCCTCCTCGGTGATGAACCCCATCTCGACGAGGGTCTCGCCCAGCCGGCGGCCGCTCTGTTGGTGTTGCTGCAATGCGGCGGCGCGCTGCTCGAGGGTGATCATGCCCCGCTCGACGAGAGCTTCACCCAGGGGCGCCTTCTTGGATAGATCCCTCTTGATCACGATGGATCCCTCGGCATCACAGGAAGCTCCGCCGGGCGCTCTCCAGATCGATGTACACCGCGATGGACTGATCGAGGCGCGTCATCTTCAGGATGTCCTTGCAGACTTGACTGGGATTGGCGAGCCGCAGTGCGCCGCCCTGCTCCTGGAGTTCGGTGACGAGATCGAGCAGGAACTCCAGACCGCGGCTGTCGAAGAACGGCACCTTGTGAAGATCGAGGACCAGGTTGACGGTGCCCCGCTGGCGAGCCTGCTGGATGCTCTCGCCAAGCGCGGGGAGGTTCTTCTCGACCAGGGCCCCGTCGGGTGTCAGGTAGGTGGCCACCCCGAGGTTTGCCGCTTTGATCTGCATGTCGTCCCCCCGAGGTGAACCCGTCAGGCGGCCATGTCGTCGGTCTGACCGGGGCGCATGCCGTCGAGGAGACCTTCGGACACCAGCTCCAGGAAGATCTCGACGACATGGGGATCGAACTGCGAGCCCGATCCCTCGCGGATCTCGTCGATCGCGTGGTCGCTGGTCTGAGCGTCGCGATAGGCGCGCGCGGAGAAGATGGCGTCGAACGTGTCGCCGACGGAGATGATCCGGGCATTCAGCGGAATGTCCTCGCCCTGCAACCCGTCGGGGTAGCCGGTGCCATCGACGCGCTCGTGATGATGGCGGATCCCGGGGAGGATCTCCCTGAGCTGCGGAATGGGCTCGAGCACCCGACAACCCCGCTCCGGGTGCTTCTTGACCGTGCTGAACTCCTCGTCGGTCAGCTTGGTGGGCTTGTTCAGGACCTGCCCGGTGATCGCGATCTTGCCGATGTCGTGCAGCAGCGCCGCCCAGCTCAGGTTCTGCAGGTCGTCACGCGAGAGGTTCAGACGCTGGCCGATCGCCATCGAGATGCGATGGACCCGCTCGGAGTGGCCGCGGGTGTACTCATCCTTGGCGTCGATGGCCGCGACCAGGCTGCGCACCGTGCTGAAGAGCATCTCGCGCAGCTCCTGATAGAGGTGCCGCGTGGTGGCGGCGTTGGAGAGCTCTTCGGCCAGGCACTCGAGCAGGCGCAGCTCGCCGGTTTCGATGGAGTTCTCGCTCTTCGAGCGAAAGACGCCCACGAATCCCTCGGCCTGCGATCGCACGCGCACCGGGCTGATGACGTATTCGACGGGACCTTGCGGCGTCGTCACCGTACCGGCATACCGGCTGGCAATCGAGGGTCTGGCGCCGCGCCATTCCCTCTCGAAGTCGGTGCGCACCGCGGCAAGACCCTCCGCTTGACTGCTCAGCCACGCGGTTCCCCCCAGGCCCTTCCAGCCATCGCCCTTGCTCCACTCGACGCGGTCTTCTTCCGGGTAGCAGAGCAACAGCAGGCGGTTCTCGAGCAGGTGGCTGGTCTCCTCGAGGAGCTTGCGCGCGGTCGGCGCGAAGCGATCGTCCGGGGTCAAGGCGCGGCTGAGGCGGTAGAGGAGGTTGATCTCGTCATAGCTCTGCGAGAGCCGGTCGGTCATCTGGTCGAGGTCGCATTCCGCCGTGTAGCGTTCGCCGAGCTGGCGCGCGACGGACACGAGCAGGGGCTTGAGCCGCGAGTCATCGCTGAAGGCCACCAGTGTTCCCAGACGTTCCCCGGCCGCGTGGATATCGGCTTCAGCCGTCGCCTCCGGGGGCGTCGCACTCGCGTCGCGCGGGGCGTCCGGGGGCGCGGTGGTGAGCAGGACCTTGCCATCGGCGTTGCGGACCTGGAGGGTCGTATCCACCGCCATGGCCAGATTGCTGAGGAACTCGCCGCAACAGGAACGCGCGAAGGCGCCAAACCGGTCGCCGGAGTGATGGTTCATGCTGCTCGTTTCTCCCCATCGGCCGCGTCACCCTGCGCTTGGTCTTGCAACTTGCGCGTCACCATCCGCAGGAGCGTCTTGGGGCTCAAAGGTTTTTCGGCGAGGGTCACGCCCGGGTATTGGCTCACCCAGGAACGTTCCTCCTCCTCGGACCGTGAGGTCACGATAAGAACACATCGAGGGAAATAGGGTCCTTTGGTGGCGAGGTGCTTGCACAGCTGCCGGCCGTCCATGTGGGGCATCTGGATGTCCGACACGAGTGCGTCGAAATGCTGATCGGCGAGCAGGGTGAGCGCCTGTTTCCCGTTGGAGGCCGTTTGGGCGGCGAAACCGGCGCGCTCGAAGACACGGATCAGGATTCGTGCCACGGTGGAGTCGTCGTCGACGATCAGAATGCGCTTCGTTTCCATGACGTTCCCTCTAGGCCGCGCCCACATCCAGGCGTGTTCCTACGGCCCGCACGGGCAGCTGGAGGCGGAACGTGCTGCCCTTTGCCAGCTGGCTCTCGACGGTGATGCTCCCCTCGTGAATCTCGGCGATTTCCTTGACCAACGAGAGGCCCAATCCGGTTCCCTGCTGCGCACGGACCTCGTCTTGCTCGGAACGGACGAATCGCTCGAAGATCCGCTCTTGCTCTTCTTTCGGGATGCCGATGCCCGTGTCCTGGACCTCGATGTAGACGTCCGTCTCGTCTGCCGCGGCCGCGCGAACCGTGATCGTCCCCCCTTCAGGGGTGTACTTGAGCGCGTTGGTGATCAGATTCGTGAGAGCCACACCGAGGAGATCCTTGTCGCCGTAAATCGGCGCCAGATTCTCCGCGACGTTCACCTCGTAGACGATCTTGCGACTCGCGGCCTGCGGTCTGAGCGACTCGGCCAGCCCGCGGATCAGCGCGCTCGACTTGACGAAACCGAACCTTGCCGACAGGTTCCCGAGCTCAATGCGCGACAGCTGCAACAGATTGGAGATGAGCTGCGCCATGCGCTGGCTCTCGGATCTCAGGTTGTTGGAGTACTCCCGCCGCTCGTCCATCGAGAGCAGATCCTCGTCGGCTATAGCTTCCACGTAGGTGAGGATCGTGTTGAGCGGGGTCTTCAGCTCGTGGGCGATCTGGGAGAGGAACTCGCCCTGCGCCTTCTGGGCCGACTCTTGGGCGGTGACGTCCCGCAGGATGTACAAGGTGCCCACCTGGCGCCCCTGGTGGGCGCCCATCGGCGTGCGCACCACGAGAACTTGCCGGTCCCTGTTGCCTTCCGGCAGGGCGAACTTGGCTTCCCCGTTGTGCCGCGCCTCGCTGAGCAGCGCGGCGAAATCAGTGGGCATGGAACGGTGCTCGACGTCCTCGATCTCGTCGGGGGACAGGCCGATCATCTTCGCCCCGACACGGTTGACGTAGATAACCTTCTCGACCCCGTCGGTCATGACGATGCCGTCCGGCAGATGGTCGAGAATCTGACCCTGTCGTCTGCGTTCGTAGCCGAGCACCCGATTCTCGATGGTCAGCGTCTCCTTGACGTCATTGAGTTTGCTGATGTGCGAGACGGTCTGCTCGACGACCAGACCCAGTGCGCCCGGTGCGGTTGGATCCGTGGCCGCTTCCTCCTTCACCTCCAGCGCGCTCGTCAGCTGCTGCAGGAACTCACAGGTCGGCTTGAGTGCGTTGCGCACCGTCGTCTTGGTGAGCGCGACGAAGGCCAGCAGGAGCAGTGCGGACGGAAGGAGCAGCTTGAGCGCATCCCGGCCGAAGAAGCCGCCCGAGGCGTTCGGAAACAGCAGCGCCACGGTTCCAATGGGTCCGTCGATGCCGATGAGCGGGTGCAGGAAGATCCGCCCGGAAGCCTGGCCGAATAGGGGACCCATGAGTTCTTCGGCGTCGACGGCCTTGGCGGCACGCCAGGCGGCCTGATTGTCGAGCCGGTCGCCGATGCGGGTCAGATCGGTGTGCGCCACAATGGTCCCGTTCTGGTCCAGCACGGCTCCCGCGACGAGTTCCTCCTCGCGCGTGGTCCACTCGAGGACGCGCAGGAAGCGCGCGGAATCCTCGTAGTTGACCTCGGGTCCCACCGAAAGCGCGACGAGTTCGGACATTGCGCGCCCTTCGCTGGCGAGACGCACGTCATCGTGTTGGCGCTCTCCCCGCAGCAGGAGCCACACCGTCGCGCTGGCCAGGAGAAGCAGGACCCCCACCTGTACGAGGATGACCCGGGGAGCCCACGCAGAGGGCCAGGCGCTGACCTTCATGCGCCGGATCCGCGGAGGTCGGGTGTCGTTCGATGCGGGCATGCGTCCTCCATGATGCACGGAGTTGGCGGACAGAAATCCACTCCGCAGGTTGCAAGAGAGGTGCCGGCCGGACGAGGCAATGGCGCATTTCGGGCACGGTCGGCCAACGGGCTGCTTCATAGGGTGTTGCCCCGGTCGGCAGCCGGTCGGATAGGGGGGATGTTTTCCGGATGCGACATAGGGTGCCCGCAGGCGCGCTGCATCGTGCGAATCGGCGTGCAGGATGCGTGCGGCTGCTTCGGGCGTTGCCGTGGGCGCGCATGCATTGCGCAGCGATCCAGCTCACGGGACCGCGTACTGCAGCGCAGGGAGAAAGGGCTTTGCATCTCCCAACCCGGAGGCGCACCATGCGGGCGAGAGAAATCGGTTGGGGTGCCCGGCCTTTCGCCGGGCTGAGATCACACTCATCGAACCTGATCCGGGTAATGCCGGCGCAAGGAAAACCGAGATGCCCAGAGGAAGACGACAGAGCGGGGCCCGCCAAGTGTCCCGCTCTTTCTCTCTCCGGGCGGGAGGGAATCATGGAGAGCACGATCACGCGGGCCATCGTCACGCGATACTTCGAGAAGCTCCAGCAGCACCTATCCATTGATGTCGCCATCGTCGGTGCGGGACCGTCGGGTCTCGTCGCGGGACACGATCTGGCCGCCGCAGGCCTCAAGGTGGCGATCTTCGAGCGCAAGCTCGCCCCCGGCGGCGGGATCTGGGGCGGGGGCATGCTGTTCAACGAGATCGTCGTGCAGGAAGACGCGCTGCCGATTGTCACGGACTTCGATATCCGCAGCGAACCGGCGGGCGAGGGATTCTTCACGATCGATGCGGTGGAAGCGGCCGCAGCCTTGATCCTCGGCGCGCGACGAGCGGGCGCCGTGGTGTTCAACGCGGTCAGTGTCGAGGACATCGTCTTCCGCGAGGAGCGCGTCGCGGGTGTCGTCATCCAGTGGGCGCCCGTGCAGCAGCTGGGCATGCACGTCGATCCGCTGATGGTCACGTCGCGGGCCGTCCTGGACGGCACCGGGCACGCAAGCGAGATCGCGCAGCTCGTGGCGCAAAAAGCCGGCGTGAAGCTCGAGACCGCCACCGGCGCCGTCATGGGGGAGCGGCCCATGTGGATCGAGAGGGGCGAGGCGACGACGGTCGAGAACACCAGGTGCCTCTATCCCGGCTTCTACGCAAGTGGCATGGCGGCCAACAACATCTCCGGCGGTTTTCGCATGGGCCCCATCTTCGGCGGGATGTTCAAGAGCGGGCGGAAGGTCGCGCGACTCATCCTGGAGGAACTCGACGGCTGAGGAGTTCGGCCTCTACGATTCTCCCCATCCGAGGTCTGGCAGCGTGCTAGAATCGCCCGCCGAACCGTTGTCGCGAACACGAAGCGTCGGGGGGAACGGATGAAGATCCTGCGCGCTGCAAGGATGGAACGCTGCATCGGGTGCTACTCCTGCTCGCTGGCCTGTGCGCGCCTGCTTCACGACCGCCTCTCCTGGAACACCGCCGGCATCCGCATTCGGTCCGCCGGGGGCCTGACCGCCGGGTTCGAGGCGCGCCTCTGCCTGGCCTGCGATCCGGCGCCGTGCGCGGAGGCGTGTCCGACGGGCGCCATGGTGCAGCGCAAGGCGGGGGGCGTCCTCTTCCGCCGGGCGCGCTGCATACGCTGCGGCCTCTGCGCCGAGGCCTGCCCGGTGGATGCCATCTACCTGGATGTCGAGCGGAATCCCTACGTTTGCATTCACTGCGGTCGCTGCGTTCCCTTCTGCCCGCACGACTGTCTGGAGATGCGCCCTGCCGAGGAGAAGGCCGCCGGGGTGGCGTTCCCGAGTGAGGACGCGGGAGGTGGCCATGACGTCTGAGGGGACCTTCCGCGTTCTGATCGTGGACCTCACCGCCCGGCGCGGTGAGGTGGTGCGCTTCGGAAATCGTCTCGAGAGCGGCGGCGGGAGCGGACTTGCAGCGGCACTCTACGAATCCTACGGCCTGCCCGAGGAGGCGGCCGATCACCCCCAGCAACCGTTGATCTTCGCCATCGGACCGCTGACCGGGTACTTCCCCCTGATGAGCAAGGTGGTCTGCGGCTTCAAGTCGCCTTACCACGACCAGTACACCGAATCGCACGCGGGGGGCCGTCTGGCGCTGGCCATCCGCTTCGCGGGCTATGACGCGATTCTACTGCGCGGGAAGGCGGCCACCCCCTCGTGCGCGGTCATCGGCTCGCGCGGTCTGCAGGTCGACGACGTGCACTACCTCTGGGGCATCAACTCGCTCATGACCGGCAAGCTGTTGCGGCGCATCTACCCGCAGCACAGTGGGTGCCGCAGCATCCTGCGCATCGGGCCGGCCGGCGAGAACGGCGTCACCTACGCATGCATCAACGTGGACACCTTCCGCCACTTCGGCCGCATGGGCGCCGGCTGCGTGATGGGCGCGAAGAATGTCAAGGCGATCGCGGTTCACGGAGACGGCGACATCTCGCTTCCGGGGGCCAAGGCTTACGCGCAGCTCTTCCAAGAGGTGCACGAGAAGCTCACCGACACCGAGATGATGCGCAAGTACTACGATTTGGGTACGGCGGCAAACTTGACCGTGCTCAATGAGCGCTCGTCGCTGCCGTGGCGCAACATGCAGCAGACGGCCGACCCCGGGGTGGACGGGATCTCGGGCGAGCGCTTCGGCGATGAGCTCCTCATGCGTCAAACCGCGTGTGCCGGCTGTCCCGTGGGATGCATCCACCTGGGGATGCTGCGTGAACGGTTCGCGGACGCGCATCAGTTCGAGTACCGCCAGGTCTCCTACGACTACGAGCCGATCTTTGCCGCCGGTTCGATGCTCGGCATCACCGTGGCCGGCGACGTGCTGTCGCTGCTCGAGGAGGTCGAACGCGTAGGGCTGGATGTGATGAGCACCGGCGTCGCGCTCGCCTGGGCGACCGAGGCGCTGGAGAACGGTCTCGTCACCGAGGAGCAGACGCGCACGCCGCTCGCCTTCGGCCAGGTGGACGGCTATCGCGCGGCCATCCGCCATCTGGCGCGTGCGGAGAACGATTTCTACCGCCTTTTGGGGCGCGGCACGCTGGCTGCGGCCCGCGAGTACGGCGGCGAGGAGTTCGCTTGTGTCCTCGGCCAGGAGATGGCCGGCTACGCGACCGGTGAGGTCTACTTCACCGCGCAGTCGCTGGGCTTCCGCCACTCGCACCTCGACACCGGGGGCTACACGTACGATCAGCTGAACCAGAAGCAGGACGTCGACGAGGCGATCCGGTTCCTCGTGGACGACGAACGCGGCCGCTGCCTCCTGACGAGCATGGTGTCGTGTCTCTTCGCGCGCGGGGTGTACTCATCGGAGCTGCTCAGTTCGGCGCTTGCGAGCATCGGGCAAGAAGCGCTGGCGGCGGACGTGGACGGCCTGGCGGAGCGTGTACAGCGCGCGCGCTGGCGGCTGCGGTTCAAGACGGGATTCGATCCGAGCACCTACGATGTGCCCAGACGCCTGCGGAAGATCACGACCTGGAAGGGTGCGCTGGACGAGGCCTATCTCGACAAGTTGCGCGAATCCTACGCGCGCGAGATCACCGCTCTGGGGAAGCCGGGCTAGCAGCCCGGATGACTCCCGCCATCGGGTACTAAGGTCCCAGCCAGACGATCCGGCGGGTCAGCGGGTCGCGGCGCGGCGAACGGCCATACAGGTAGACCCCCGCCGGGACGATGCGCCCGAAGGCGTCCCTTCCATCCCACCGGTAGAGGACCAATTCTCCCGTGGCTGCCGGCACTGAAGGCAGAAGCAGGCGCACCTGTCTTCCGGAGAGGTCGTAGATTCCCACGGGCAAGAGCTCGCCGTCGCTCATGCGGAAGGGAAGCGTCACCGCGTGATCTCCGTGGGCCGGGTTGGGGAAGGGTGCGAGCGCGATGCTCTGCGGCCACGCATCCACATCGCCGGCGGGCGCAAACAGCTCGTCCCATTCCATCTCGAGCCGCGCGAGCATGCTCGACTGCAGACGGCCGGTGAACCAGAGGGTCATGTCCTCCTCGCCGCGGAAGCCGACCTGCGCGATGTGGTAGTCGCCCGGCTGGTAGGCCTCGCTCCAGAGGCCCTCCATGGTGGCGAGGATTCCGCCGCCCGGATCGAGCGAGTCGTAGTAGTCGACCCAGGGCGTGATGCCGCTCTTGCCGTCGATGTCGCTGTTGTTCGTGCTGATGACATGGCCGTCCATCCATTCGACCTGCGGCACGCGCGCATCGTAGTACCCGAGACTGCGGGAGGACTTGATCACCCCGGCACCGCCATCCGGCACGTAGTAGTTGATGAAGCCGCCGGTAGCGCAGTCGTAGCTGCTCAGCTCGTCGAACACCGTCTGCAGATGGGTGCTGGGATCGGGGTCGAGATCCATCGTCAGCGCGTACCGGCAGGCCATCGTGCGCGGCAGCGCATCCGTGTGGAGGGGGCCGATGTGTGAATTCCAGTCGTGAAGCGAGGCGATCGTGCCGTGAGAGTTCACGCCGGTAACCGTGCTCACGTAGCCCGGGAAGGCAACATTCACCCAGGGTACCCCACCGTCGGACGGATCCCACGCGCAGATCACATGGTGCCACTGCTGCGTGAACTCGGGGGGCATGGTGAAGAACTGCAGCTTGCGGGCGGCCAACGTCGTGTAGGGCGGCTCGACCAGCTCGTCCCAGCAGCAGGTGGAGCGGCAGGCGATTCCGTAGAACCAGTCCCCGAAGGTGCAGAGGACCTTCATGTCGAGGAGGTCCATGTCGGTCTCCGGATACCAGGTGCGCACGCCTTCCAGCATCCCGGCGAATTCGTCCTCGCACTCGGTGGGGAGGAACGTCCACTGGGAGACGACGGAACGAATCTGCGTCCAGGACGGGGCGAACAGGGAGAACACCTCCTCGTAGGCCATCTGGATGTAGTCGGCCAAGAGGTAGCCGTGGGCATACCCCATTTCATAGTGCGTACCCCATACGTGCAGGACGGTGTAACCCTGGCCGGCGGTGAGGTCCTGGGCGAGGATCTCGCCGGTGACATCGCGCGGGGCCGTAGGTCGTCCCCCGGCACGTGCCGGACCGACAAGCAGCAGAAGCGCCAAGAAGAGACCGACGGCGACGCCAATGGACCCGGCCAGCAGCCGCAGTACATCCGGTTTGCTGCGCACGACATCCTCCCCAATCCGGTTGCCCGGCAAGCGCAAGAGCGTACATTCCACACTTCAATCTTATCATCTGCGGGCGCAGGATGGCAATGGACCCCCGCGGGTTAGATTCTCAAATGGCTCGACAGGTGGACGACGCTTGCGGCGCGGTTGCTTGCGCCGGAGCCTCCAACCTCTCGCAGGACTCCGGGATCCGGCCAGCGAATCATCTTCAGCCCCGAGGGCCGATTTCCTCAGGCGGATCACAGCGGCGCAGCAGGGCAGGGGCCGGTGCCGACGCCAGGACGGCGACGACGAGGCCGGGTACGAAGCGGAAGAAACCGCGCTTGAACGTGTGGT
>JAUVTV010000117.1 GCA_030601305.1 Candidatus Eiseniibacteriota bacterium
CAGGGGATGACCTTCATCGTCGTGGTCGGTCTGGGCACCGTGGCGGCCAGCCTCAGCGTGCACCAGCTTCGTGACCGGCGACAGCTCTACCGGCTGCTGCTCTACGTGCCCATGGTGCACCTGCTCACGTTGGGCATCATGGGGATGGTGAGCGCGATGGCCTTCGAGGAGATGCTCGCCGACGCCCTCTACCTGGTGGCGAACCCGTTCATCGCCACCGGTTTCGCGCTCTTCGCCGTGCCGCTCTCGGAGACGGTCTTCGGACGCTGCACGAACCTGACCCTTCTCGAACTGCTCGACCTCAACCGCCCGCTGCTGCGCCGCCTGATGCTCGAGGCGCCTGGAACCTACCACCACAGTCTCATGGTCGGCACGCTGGCCGAGGCGGGCGCCTCGGCGATCGGCGCCAATCCGCTCATGGCGCGCGTCCAGGGCTACTATCACGACATCGGCAAGATCCGCAAGCCGGAGTACTTCATCGAGAACCTCATGGCGGGGCGCAAGAACCCGCACGACAAGCTCGCGCCCACGATGAGCCGCATGATCCTGGAGTCGCACGTGCGCGACGGGTTGGCGCTGGCCAGGGAACAGAAGCTGCCGAAGGCCGTGGGCGACGCGATCGCCCAGCACCACGGCACGAGCCTCATGACCTACTTCTATCACCGGGCAAAGCAGAAGGACCCGCAGACCTCCGAAACCGACTACCGGTACCCGGGACCGCGCCCGCGCTCGCGCGAACTCGCCATCGTGTTGCTGGCCGACCAAATCGACGCCTCTTCGCGAAGCCTTGAAGATCCCACGCCGAGCCGCCTGCGCGGTCTGATCAAGCTGCTCATGGAGAAGCGTGCGCGGGAAGGCGAGCTCGACGACAGCCATGTGACCCTGAAGGACCTCGCCGCCCTGGGCGAGGCCTTCATCCCGATCTTGACGGCCCTCTTCCACGGGCGCGTCAGCTATCCGAAGATGGAGCAGAGCCGTGGCAGGATCCCCGCGAGTGCGGCTGCAGAACCGGCAGCGAAAGCTGAAGGTTGATCGTGCGGTCATCGGCCGACTCGTCGACCGCGTGCTCGAGGGTGAGCGCGCGAACGGGGACGCGTTCGTGGAGGTGGTGCTCCTGCGCGATCCGCCCGTCGCCGAGCTCAACCAGCGTTACCGTAACCGGGAGGGTCCGACCGATGTACTCTCCTTTCCCACGGATCCTGTCGGGTGGCCTCGTGAGGAGCCGCGTCCGCTGGGGACCGTGGTCGTTTCCGTCGATCGCGCCTGCAAACAGGCCTCCGAGAGACGCCTCGCGGCCCACGACGAGCTCCTGCGCCTCGTCGCCCACGGGATCCTGCACCTGCTGGGCTACGACGACTGCGACGCTCGCGGGAGGAAACGCATGCGCCGGCGCGAGAACCGCTACCTGACACCGCCAACCGAGGGGAGGTGACCGGCGCGCTCGATGGCTGATCCCGCGCAACCTCCATCTATTGTGGCGATCCTCGTGATCGCCGTGCTCTCGCTTCTCTGGCAGATCCTGCGCGCCTTGCGTCGCAAAGGGCAGGGTCGGCCCGTGCCCGACCCGGTCTTCTGGATCGGGGCCACCGCGTGGGTGATCCTGGGTCTGCTCCTGCGCACCTACCCGGGCTTCTTCCCCTTGGGCGACGTCGGCCGCTGGTTGCTCCCGGCCCTCGGACTTCTGACGGCCGGCGGCCTCGGCTGGGCGCTTCCCGAGCCGCCGCACTTCCAGCGCGTCGCGGAGGAGCTGCCTCTGGACGAAGAGGAGGCCCCCGTCGTCGGCACGGCTGAGGAGGAAGAAAACGGCAACGGTCTGGGCGCCGAGGAGCTGCAACTCGTCCGGCGCCTCGTGGGGCTCCTGTCGCGGCACGTGGCGGATCTGATGGTGCCCGTCACCGTGGTGGTGCACGTCGACACGCACACGCCCGCCGCGCGCGTGCTCGAACTGCTCGCCAGCGACGGCGAGATCCGCATCCCCGTTCTCGACCGCACCGGCGCGCGCGCGGTGGGCGTCATCGATGGGCGCGATCTCTTGCCGTTCCTCTACGCAGCGCCGGCCGGTGAGGGGGCGCCGGCTCCACGGGCGGGTGAGCTGTGCCGCCGGATCGCGACCGTCGATGCGCACAAGCAGGTCAAGGAGGCGCTCGAGGCGCTGCGCACCGAGGGGAACGGCGTGGCGGCGGTGGTCGACAGCCACGGGCGCCTGGTGGGTTTTCTGGGCTGGCCGATGATCTTCCGCGTCCTGGTGGGGCGCCCGCCGGAAGGGGGGCAGCTGTGACCGTGGCGGACGTCCTCTACGGATTGGTCGGCGTCTATCTGGCCGCCGCGCTGGTCGTCGCGGCATGGCGGCACGCGGGCGGCGGCAGCAGCGGGATCACGTTGTACGCGGCGTTCTTCGGCGTCTGGGCATTGGCGGCCGTGCCGCCCTGGATCACGCCCCCGGGGGCCGCAGCCTTCCTGATCGCTTCTGTGTGGCTCGTCCTGAGCGTGGTGCTCGTGAGGCTGGGTGGTGCGCTACACGGCCGGGTCGGCCTGAGCGGATTCGTGTGGCTTCTCGGTCCGGTGGACGCGATCAGCCTCGTCACCACCTGGATCCTCGAACGCGGCCGCCGTCGGCGCGCTCCTGCGGCGCCGGTGGGCGTCGCGGAGATTCCCCTCGGCGGCGACGTGCGTGACACTCAGGAGGCGTTCGACAGCGTCGTCGAGCTGGGGGAGACGACCGTCGAAGGGGTCATGGTGCCGCGCAGCGAGATCACGGCCCTCGCCGCCGAAGAGCGCGTCAGCGACTGGGTGGCCACCGTGCGCGACAAGCGCCATCGCTGCATTCCGGTCTATGGCGAGAACCACGACGAGATTCTCGGCCACGTCACGCTGGTGGATCTGTTCAAGCGCCCCGACCCGCAGACCACCGTGCACAGCCTGGCGCGTGAGGTGCGCTTCGTACCCGAGAGCATGCGGTGCGACGACCTCCTCCGCGAGCTCATCGCGCAGGGGGAACGCATCGCGATCGTCGTCGACGAGTTCGGCGGCACTGCCGGTCTGGTGAGCACCCAGGACCTCTTCGAGATCCTGCTCGGGGAGATCGATGATCAGGACCCGTCCGCGGGGCGCGTCGTGCGCCAATCGGAGGGGCAGTATCTCGCCGATGCGCACTACCGCATCGACGACTACAACGAGTGGTCGCCGGCACCCCTCCCCGATGGCGACTACGAAACGGTGGCCGGTCTGATCCTCGAGACCCTGGGCCGGGTCCCGGCGGAAGGGGAACGCATCGAGGTCGACGGTGTCGGGCTCGAGACCGTGTCTTGTACGCCGCGCAAGATCCAGAAGGTGCGCATCTGGCTGCCGGAGGGAGGCGCCCCGGCGGGGGCGCCGGAGAAGGAGGGTGGCTAGCGCGTGGCCATCGTCGAAGATCAGGCATTCGTGTTGCGCTCGCTTCGCTATGGTGAAACGAGCCGCATCGTCACCGCGCTGGGACGAACCTTTGGCAAGGTGCACCTGATCGCCAAGGGCGCGCGCGGGACGAAGAGCCCCTTCGGCGCATCCCTCGATCCGTTTTCTCGCGTGCAGATCGTCTTCTACCTGAAGAAGAGCCGCACCCTGCACCTCCTGAAGGCAGCGATCGTCGAGAAGGCCTACGAGCGGATCCTCGTGCACCCGGAGGCGTATTACCTCGCCAGCGCGGCGCTCGAGTTCGTCCAGCGTGTGTTGCCCGATGAGGATCCGGTTCCGCGCGTCTGCGACGCGCTGGAGCGCTTCCTCGGCGGTTGCGAGCACGCCAACGGCGCCGCCGGTGACGAGCAGCGCCTGCGTGCTTTCCAGCTCCACGTGGTCGCCCACCTGGGCTATGCACCCCAGCTCGACCGCTGCGCGCGATGCGGGCGCGCGCCCCAGCCCCGCGGCGGCTTCGGCGTCTCCGAGGGCGGGCTCCTCTGCCGGCGCTGCGCGGGGGGACGGCAGGTGCTGCCCCTCACGGATGCGACCCTCAGCATGCTCCGGCGCGCTGTGGGGCTCCGCAGCGCGCGGCCGGCGGGTGGCACGAGCAGCGGACGATCAGGGCAACTTACTGATCGGAAAGAGCTTGGGGATATCGTCGAGGCGTTTCTCCGCTACCACGTCACCGGCTACCAGGGCCTCAAGTCGCTGCGCGGCTTCTCGGAATGGCGTGCGCTCACCGAAGACCTCGTCCCCGGAAGACGCACTTCCCGCTGACGGAACTTGATTCCTCACCCACGTTTATAGTATACTGAACTGCTAGACTTTTGCCCTGGACATGGATCGCCATGCCCGGGTTTTCACACGCGCTCGCGCGTGACGGGCTGGAATCGGCGCAGGAGGGCTCATGCAGAGGCAAGGACAGCTTGGGATACCGGCGGTCGTCGTGGCGTTCGCTCTACTGCTCTCGGTCGGTGGGGGATCTCCGGCACGGGGCGAGGAGGAAGGCGCCTGGTGGGATGGGTTCGCCTGGCCCGGGATGAGCGAGGCTGTCTACGGACTCCTGCCCGACGGGGACGGGTTCGTCGCCGCGGGTGGCTTCACCCAGGCGGGTTCCACCCAAGCGCCCTACGTCGCCCGCTGGGACGGCGCGACGTGGGAGGCGCTCGGCGAGGGGACGAACAGTACCGTTCTCGCCATCACGCGGCATGACGGTGACATCGTCGTCGGCGGCTGGTTCACCGAAGCCGGTGGCGCGCCCGCGAGCCGCATCGCGCGCTGGGACGGGGCGCAGTGGCATGCCCTCGGCGGCGGCGTGAACGATCGCGTCACCGCGCTCACGGTTTACAACGGCGAGCTCATCGCCGGCGGCAACTTCACGACGGCGGGCGGCCAGTCCGCTGGCCGCATCGCGCGCTGGGACGGTACGGAGTGGCAGCCGTTGGGAAGCGGCGTCAACAACACCGTCTACGCGCTCACCGTGCGCGACGGCCGCCTCATCGCGGGCGGCAAGTTCACGCAGGCCGGGGGAGAGCCGGCCGAATACATCGCGCGCTGGGATGGCAGTGAATGGAGCCCGCTGGACCTCGGCGTCGATCACTGGGTCTACGCCCTCACATCCGACGGCGCGACGCTCTATGCGGGAGGCTTCTTCTCGAGCGCCGGGGGGGGCGCGGCCAGCTACGTCGCGGGCTGGGACGGAGACACGTGGTTCCCACTCGGCGAGGGCACCAATGGAACGGTGAAGAACCTCCTCATCTCGGGCGGTGAACTCATCGTCGGCGGCTTCTTCACGGAGGCCGGAGGCGTGGAGGTCGGCCGCCTGGCCGCATGGGACGGGGTCGGTTGGTCCCCTGTCGGCGACCCGCTCAACGAATCCGTCTGGTCGCTTGCCGAGCACGACGGCGACCTGGTGGTCGGCGGCTCGTTCACCGGCTCGGATACCGCGGTGATGACGTACATCGGGTGCTGGGACGGCGCCGCGTGGCATGCGTTCGGCTCCGGCGCCGGGATGAATCAGGCGGTCAGCACGTTCACGGTCTACGACGGCCGCCTCATCGCGGGCGGCTCCTTCATGACCGCCGGCGGCGTGCCGGCCCGCTTCATCGCCGCCTGGGACGGCACGAACTGGGAGGAGGTCGGCGGCGGGCTGAACCACAACGTGAGCGCGCTCGCGGTCTACGACGGCCAGCTCATCGCCGGCGGCCTCTTCACGCTGGCGGGGGATACCGTGGTGGGCGCCATCGCCGCCTGGGACGGCGAGACCTGGAGTTCACTCGAGCAAGGCGTGGGCGACTGCTGAGGCCCCGGCGTGAACGCCCTCGCGGTGCGCGAGGGGAAGCTGATCGTCGGCGGCCGTTTCCCGTCCGTGGGTGAACTCACGGTCAACAACGTCGCCCAGTGGGACGGCACCTCCTGGAGTGCGTTGGGTGACGGCGTCGATCAGCCCGTGCAGGCGCTGGCCGTCTACGACGGCGATCTGATCGCCGCGGGTGACTTCGCGTATGCCGGCGCCCTCGAGGTGAACCACATCGCGCGCTGGGACGGGACGGAGTGGTCCGGCGTGGGCGGCGGCGCGGCGGGCGAGTATTGGCCGGCGGCGACCTCGCTGGCGGTCCAGGGAGATGACCTCTACGCCGGCGGCTGGTTCACCGAGATGGGAGGTACGCCCGCGAACTACGTCGCGCGCTGGGATGGCTCGAACTGGCACGCGCTCGGCGACGGCACCAACAGCTGGATCTGGGCGCTCACCGTCTACAACGGCGATCTCATCGCCGGGGGCGACTTCACCGCTGCGGGCGAGGTGACGGCTCACTACATTGCGCGCTGGGACGGATCCGCGTGGATTCCCGTCGGCAGTGGCGTGGGCAACTGGGTGCGCGGCCTGGGGACCTACGGCAGCAGCCTGTTCGCCGGCGGCGAGTTCCTGGCGGCCGGGGACATCCCCTCGTACTACATCGCACGCTGGGACGATCCGGGCGGAACCGACGTGGAAGAACAGGGACCGGCTCTGGTGAGCCTGCGGTTGCGCGTGGCCAACCCGGGTGTGATCGGCAGCACCGTTCCCGTCCGCTTCTCGCTTCCGAGCGCCGGCGAAGTTCAGGTCAGCGTGCACGATCTCCAGGGTCGGCGCGTGGCGACACTCCTCGATGGCTTCGCGGAGGCGGGGGACCACAGCCTGTCCTGGCGGGCCGGGGATGCCGCGCGTCGCGGAGCCGGTCCGGGCATCTACTTCGTCCGGCTGGCGACGGAGGGGCGGGAAGTCGCGTGCAAGGTTGTCGTGACGCGTTAGATTCACACGATACAAGCGACGCAGATCAAGGGGCGATCCTCCCCGAAGACGGGGGGATCGCCCTTCTTCTTGATGCGGTGCGGATCCAGATGCCCGTACCTTCCCCATTGACGCACCCCCCCGCGTCCTGGTAGACTCCTCAAGATTTAGACGACCCGTAGGCCTTTAAGTTGATCCCGCGAGGTCAATAAGGTGGCGGGGAAACCTCCGCGAAATGCCCATCGGGCAAGGTTCCGGGCCGCGCCGCACTGCACGGGCGGCTTTCGCCCAAGCTGTTTTTCCCACTGGCAAGCGAGATCCCATCTGGAAACCACTCCGGGCTGCATCCACGCGGGACTTGCAACCCCAACATCGCAGGGGTCTTACACGTCTTGCCCCAAAACCGAC
>JAUVTV010000157.1 GCA_030601305.1 Candidatus Eiseniibacteriota bacterium
ATGCTCTTGTTAATGTCCTGGAGCGTGAGCGTCCCGTAGATCTCGGGTTCGCGCTGGCCCAGGAGGTTGAGATTCGGACCGTGAATGACCAGGATCCTCATCGCTTAGCTCCTTTCCGTCGCGTGCATCGCGGAGAGGATCTCCGCATCACTCACGTCGTCTACCACAGCCATCGTCCCGATACCAGCCGGGAGAACATAACGCAGTCGTCCGGACTTCTTCTTCTTGTCCAGATGTAGGCTGCGGAGAAGATTCTGTTCGTCGCATGGTGGCGCGGTCACGGGCAGGCGGCACCGCTCAAGAACTTGGCGCACTCTGGAGAGGAGATCGGGATCGATCAGTCCCCGCGTCGCCGCGATCCGGCAAGCCGCGACCGTCCCGATAGAGACGGCCTGGCCGTGGGTGAAACCGGTGTAGCCGGCGACCGCTTCCAGGGCGTGGCCCAGCGTGTGGCCGAGGTTCAGAACGCGTCGTTCACCCCCCTCGAATGGGTCGCGTTCCACCACGGCTGCCTTGATGGCTGCGCACTCCGTGACACAGCGATAGAGGAAGCCCGGTTCGTGCAGCTTCTGCTCCGGATCTTCACGCAGTTCGCGCTCGAGGAAGTCGAACAACCCGGGCGATCCGAGGATCGCCGTCTTCACGACCTCCGCCATGCCGTTCGTGATCTCCGCATCCGGTAGCGTGCGAAGTGTGCACGGATCGGACAGCACCAGCGCCGGCTGATGGAAGCTGCCGACGAGGTTCTTCGCCGCGGGGATGTTCGCGCCCACCTTGCCGCCGATGCTGGCATCCACCTGGGCGAGAAGGGTCGTGGGGACTTGAACCAGGGCAATCCCGCGCATGTAGATGGATGCGGCGAACCCTCCCAGATCGCCGGTCACACCGCCGCCGACGGTCACGGCAACCGAATCTCGGGTGGCGCCGGCGGACGCGAACTGTGCGATGATTTCGCCCGTTTGTTCAAGGGTCTTGGCGGCGTCGCCGTCGCGGACGGGAACGGCTGTCCAGGGGATCGAGGCATGGTCGAGCGATGCCGTGAGCTGATCGAGGTAGAGGCCGCACAGCGGTTCGGCGATGAGCAGGAGGACGTTGGCGTTCAAGCCCCGCGCGTGGAGTCGTGCGCCAAGGTTGGACAGCAGCCCGCAGCCGATCTCGACATGTGACTCCGGCTTGGCGTCGCGGAGACCCGGTGTGCGGAGTGACCCCTCGGGCACACGGATGGCAAAGCGATGGGCGGGCAGATCCAGGGTTGCGGCGATCCGCGCGGCAGCTTGCGGCGGCGTGAGGAAGGTGGTGTCAATGCGCAGACGCAGCTTCTCGTAGACCGGCCTTCGCCGGTCGAGGAGTTGTGCGATGCGCTCTAGCAAGGCGCGGCGGCGCGTGTCTTGCGTACTGTCTGTGGGCAGCGCGGACGAGAGCAAGGGCCGGTGGTCGGCATCCGCGACGCGGCCGGCAATCGCCTCGGGTGAAGCTTCGAGCAAGACGATCGGCCCGCGCGCGGAGAGCACCTCGAAGTTCGTGTCGCTCAGCAGCGTGCCACCGCCGGTCGCAACGACGACCCCGGAGCGCGCGGCCACACGTGCGCAGATCTCCTCTTCCACCGCGCGGAAGTGGGCCTCTCCGTGGCGCGCGAAGATGTCGGGAATCGTCGTCCCTTCGCGCTCTTCGATGAGCTCATCGGTGTCGGTAAACGCGAGTCCTAGCATCGCGGCCAGGGCGCGACCGGTCTCCGTCTTGCCGGTGCCCATGAAGCCGGTGATCGCGATGAAGGGAGCACCGCCCGATGCGGCGGGCGCTTCGGGCACCGGATGCCCCGGGCCCGGACGGAACTCGTACCGCGCGCCCACCTCATTTCCCCCCATGCGCCAAGGACGAGCGGTTGTGCGCCTTCTCGACCGCGGCGGCCATCTCTTTCACGTCGAAGTGCTTCCCGGTCCAGATGCGGAAAGCCTCCACGGCTTGTCCGACGAGCATGCTCCGCCCGGTGAGACGGCGTGCGCCGCGGGCCTGGGCCATCGCCAGGAAAGGCGTCTGCGCCGGACCGTAGACGAGATCGAAGCAGACGTGTGTCGGCTCGATCCACGTGGCGTCGTCGATGAGGGGGAAGCCCGCGGATGCCTGGCTGCTCGACATGCCCACGGGTGTCGCGTTGATCAGGATATCGGCTGCGGCGATTGTGCGCCGCATGGCCTCGGGTCCCCGCGGATCGTACGCGGGGAGAAGGTCGATCGCCTCGTCTCCGTGGGCTTCGCGAAGTCCGCCCAGCAGCGGGCGAACCCTTTCGGTGTCGCGCACACAGAAGACGACACCGGACGCGCCGGCCTCGAGAACCCCCCAGGCGGTTGCGCGTGCCGCGCCGCCGGCCCCGAAGACGAGGACACGTTTGTCCCGGAGCGAAACCCCGGCAATCTCCTCGAGGGCCAACGTCGCCCCGCGGGCATCGGTGTTGTGGGCGTGGATGCCGTCGTCTGTGAAATGCAGCGTGTTGGCCGCCTGGAGTAGCAGGGCCGACTGCGAGCAGTGGTCCACGTGTGAGAGCACGGCACCCTTGTGGGGGTAGGTCACGTTGGCGCCACCGGCCCCCATCGCGCGCAAGCCGGAGACGGCATCGCCAAGCCGGTGGGGCACGACCGGGGTGGCCACATAGACGGCGCCTATTGCCATCAGCTCGAAGGCGCGGTTCATGATGAAGGGGGACAGGCTGTGGGCCACCGGGTTTCCCAGAAGGCAGTAGAGCTTCGTCGCACCCGAGATGTTCACGCTCCCCGCCCCTCAGTCAGTGCCTGCAGATCACGGAGGAATCCCGGATAGGATACGCTCACCGCTCCGCTGTCCTCGACGACGGTTTCGCCGTCGGCGACGAGGCCGGCGACCATCATGGCCATGGCGATGCGATGGTCTCCGTACGACGAGACCGTGGCGCCCTGCAAGCTGCAGGGACCGCGCACGACGAACCCATCCTCCATTTCCTCGATATCGGCACCCATGCGCGAGAGGTTGTCCACGACCGTGCGAATGCGGTCGGACTCCTTGTGACGCAGCTCGGCCGCTCCGCGAACGGTGGTGGTGCCCTCCGCCTGTGAGGCTACCACCGCCAGCACGGGCAGCTCGTCGATCAGGCGCGGGATGATCTTGCCCTGGATCTCCGTACCGTGCAGGGTGGCATGACGCACGATGAGATCCGCGATGCGTTCGCCTGCGCTCATCTTCTCTCCATCGATGGACACGGCGGCGCCCATGTCCGCGAGCACGTCGAGGACGCCGCAGCGGGTGGCGTTGACCCCCGTGCCGCGCAACACCACCTCGGAACCGGGGACGATGGATGCCGCCGCCAAGAAGAAGGCAGCCGAGGAGATATCGCCCGGCACCGTGACATGGACAGCATGCAGTTCGGCGGTCCCGGCCACCGACACGTTCCGTCCCTCGCGCTCCACGGGGACGCCCATTGCCGCGAGCATGTTCTCGGTGTGATCTCGAGTGGGCGCCTTCTCGACGACCGTCGTCCGGCCCTGCGCATTCAGGCCGGCGATGAGGATCGCGCTCTTGACCTGCGCGCTCGCGACCGGTGGCCGGTAGGTGATGCCCTGCAGCGGCGCACCCTGGATCTGCATGGGAAGACAGCCGCCGGGGGCGGTCTCGAAGGAGGCGCCCATCTCGCGGAGCGGCGCCGCCACGCGCTCCATGGGACGTCGCCTGAGGGAATCGTCGCCGTCGATGGTGCAATCGATGCCGATCCCGGCAATGAGGCCCGAGAGCAGCCGGGCGGTCGTGCCGGAATTGCCGGCGAAGATCCTCATGCCGGATTCCCATGCACCGGGTCGCATGAGGACGTGTCCCGGGCCGTTCTCCTCGATTGCGCAGCCGAGCGATCGCAGGCAGGCGGCCGTGCTGGCAACGTCCTGGGAGGCCGGCAGACCGGTGATCGCCTGCGTGCCGCGGGCCAGGGAACCCAGGATCAGCGCGCGGTGCGCGATCGACTTGTCTCCCGGCATCGCGACGCTGCCCCGCAGCCGGTCCGCTTTCTGAATGGTGACGTTCATGTACGGGGTCCCCTACTTCGCGGGAGCGATCGCGCGACCGACGGCCGCCGCCACCGGGCGCAGACCGTCCATGAGCTCGTCGAACTGATCGAAGGTGAGACTCTGCGGCCCATCGGAGAGGGCCTCCTCGGGCTTCGGATGAACCTCGACGATGATCCCGTCCGCGCCGGCGGCCACCGCGGCGCGCGACAGCGCCCCGATGTACTCCCGATGTCCGGACGCGTGGCTGGGATCGACGATGACCGGCAGGTGGCTCACCTGTTTGATGACCGGAACCGCCGAGATGTCGAGCGTGTTGCGCGTCGCCTTCTCGAAGGTACGAATGCCGCGCTCGCAGAGCATGACCTGCCGGTTGCCGTTGGACAAGAGGTACTCGGCGGCGAGTAGCAGCTCCTCGATCGTGGACATCATACCGCGCTTGAGGAGCACGGGTTGGCGCACCTTGCCGACCGCCGCCAGCAGTGCGTAGTTCTGCATGTGGCGTGCGCCGATCTGGAGGATGTCGGCGTACTTGCACACCACGGGAACGAGGCCCGGCGAGATGACCTCGGTCACGATGGCGAGTCCGGTCTCGCGCTTGGCGGCGAGCAGAATACGCAGACCCCCCTCCCCCACGCCCCCGTAGCTGTACGGTGACGCCCGCGGCTTGTACGCGCCGCCGCGCAGGACGCGAGCGCCCGAGGCGTGCACCGCGCGCGCGGGCGAGAGCAACTGACCCGACGACTCGACACCGCAAGGCCCCGCCATGACCACGAACTCGGATCCGCCGATCGAGAGACCGTGTACGTTGACGACCGGGGGTTCGGGCTGAAACTGGCGGTTGACCAGCGTGAAGACCTTCGGGACCGGCGTGACCGGTGCCACAGCGGGCAGGGCAGCGATCTGGCCCAGGCTGGC
>JAUVTV010000070.1 GCA_030601305.1 Candidatus Eiseniibacteriota bacterium
CGGTGGAAGACCTCGAGGGTCTCGTCGCTCGCCGCTTCCCGGGTCATCGATTCGAGAGCCCCCCGGAACCGGATGAGATAGTCTCTTCCCGAGGTCACGAACAGGGGACGAAGCACACGCATCTCGTCGCTGCTGAACTCAGTGGCGTCTGGCATGGTTCCTCTTCCCGTGGGGCACACCCCTGCCTGAGCGTCGGGCGCACCCGTGCCTGAACGTGGGGACGCCTGTGCGTGAGCGAGGGGCGCACCCCTCCCTGGACAGGCGGTAGGCTCCAGGTGGAATGATCGACGGGGGAGAGCGCGTACTTGACGAAAAAACGTGCAGTTACGGGCTGCTAGGGGCGCTCGCTGACCTGCGCGCCGGTCCCGGTGCCGCGGGCGTAGAGGCGCCGGAACTCCAGCAATCCGCGGGCAATCGTCTCGGCCAACGCCTGCCGGTGCGAGGCCTTCGCCAATTGCTTGGCGTCGCCCGGGTTGGAGATGAAGCCCAGCTCGACGAGGGTCGACGGCATCCGGCAGGAGCGCAGCACCGCGAAGTTGGCCTGCTTGACCCCCCGGGCCGCGGCCAGACCGCTATCGCCAAGGACCGCCAGGATGGTCTCGGACAGGAGGCTGCTGCGCTGGATCGTGTCGGTCTGGATCAGATCGACCGCGAACGGCAGGCCCGCGATCTCGCCCAGCATGGGGTCCTCCGTTGGCACCGCCGAATTCTCCAGCGCCGCCAGCTCACGCGTGGCCGCATCGGTCGCGC
Organism: Candidatus Eiseniibacteriota bacterium; assembly: GCA_030601305.1. Classification (GTDB taxonomy): domain Bacteria; phylum Eisenbacteria; class RBG-16-71-46; order CAIMUX01; family WJJG01; genus JAUVTV01. The sequence continues at coordinate 751 of JAUVTV010000070.1, forward strand.
CGCGCAGGGAGAGGAAAAAGACCTCGGCCCCGCGGGCCCCCCGATGGCGGCAGCCGTTGACGTGGATGCTCACGAAGACGTCCCCGTCCCGGTCCTCGGCGCGCGTGACGCGCTCGCGGAGCCCGATGAGTTGATCGGTCTCGCGCGTGAGATGGGCCTCCACCCCGCGCTCCGCAGCGAGGACCCGCCGCAGCCTCTGGCAGACGTCGAGGACGATCTCCTTCTCCTGCAGATCATAACGGCGATTGACGGTCCCGGGGTCCTTCCCTCCGTGGCCGGGATCCAGGATGACCACCCAGCTCGTCTTCTTCGGCGCGCCCCCCTCCCGCAGCGGCCGGAAGACATCGCAGACGATGCGGAACGGCCGCTCGCCATCCGTGGGAAGGGTAAAGATGTTGAAGGAAGGCGCCTGGTGGAGGTCCAAGACCACCTGGGCCGTGGGGCCGTTCAACTGATTGAAACGGATGCGCCGCACGAGATCGTCACGCGTCTCGGGAAGCGCGAGAGAGGATGCCACGGTCTGGGGTATGTCGATCGCGATCCGGTGAGGCTCGGTCAGAACGCGGTCGCGATACGCGACATCGGTACTGAGGTCGAGCACGACGCGAAAGCGATCGTCCCACGAGGCCACGCGCACGCGCTGGAGGCGACCTTGGGCGCGAGGGACCTTCGTGGGGAGGGCAACGAGGCCGAGCAAGAGGCAGAGCCCGACGAGAAGGCGCGTGCGGCAGTTTGTCGTGAGCCTCGCCCTCGGCATCGTTCTCGCTCCCCGTGTCCGCAGCCCTCACTCCCGGCGATAGTAGCCCTCACTCCCGGTGACAGCGTACTGCGATCCCGCGGCGCTTCAAGAGCGCGGCCGTCACGCCGTCGCCCGCAAACGGCTCCCCGCCGCGCCGGATGGTGCCCACCCCACAGGATGGGCTGCGCGCCTTGAGCACGACCTCGCGGATTCCCAGACGTTTGCAGAGTGCCGCCACTTCCTCGGCCCCGCGCACGAAGGCGTCGGTGACGTCGCGACCTTCCGAATCGATGACGCGTGCCGAGCCGGCCAGCACGCCGTGACCGTCGCCGCCGACGATCTCGGCGGGTGTGCGCGGCGTGGTCAGTCCCCCGAGTTGTTCGGGGCAGACCGGCACCCAACTCACCTCGGATGTCGCGGAGACAACCACATCGGGGGGGAGCGCACAGCCGTCATAGCGACAGGCGACACCCAATAGACATGCACTGATCCCGCGCACTTCAGTTCCCTCGGGGCGCAGATCAGCCGGCGACCGTGTTGGCCTCTAGAAGGTAGCGGCGCGGATTGACGGCGCGCCCATCCTTGTGGACCTCGTAGTGCAGGTGCGGACCCGTGCTGCGGCCGCTGTCACCGACCTCGCCAACGATGTCACCCCGGCGGACCTTCTGGCCCTTCTTGACCTGCAGCGTGTTGCAATGCGCGTATACGGTCCGGTAGTCGTTCCCGTGGTCGATCTTGATCGTCTTGCCGAATCCGCCGTTGTTCCCGGCAAAGACGACCACGCCGTCGGCCGTGGCGCGCAGCGGCGTCCCCGTGGGGGCACAGAAGTCGAGCCCGGCGTGATGGACGCGCTGTCCGGTGAACGGATCGCGCCGCATCCCGAAACCGCTGCTCATGTAGTGGCGACCCACAACGGGGTTGATCGTCGGGATGTGGTCGAGTCGATCGCGATTCGCCTCCAGGAGCTGGCGCACCTCGACGAAGCTCCCCTCCTGGAAGTCGAGCTGGCGGGAGAGCTGCTCGATGCGATCGTTGAAGACGGTGAGCGCGCGATGAAGCCCCGGCGAGACGCCGTCCGGGGGCTGGGACGTCTCTCCGAGGGGCGTCCCGCCCACGCCCAGCATCGCCACCTCTTCGCTATAGGGCGGCAAACCGGCCAGAAGGCGCGATTCGTTGGCCAGGTGGATGTGGTCGCGGACCGTGCGACCCAGCCCCGTGATCTGCTCGCCCAGTTCCACCAGGTCGTTGCGCAGGACCTCGTTCTCGGTCATCACGGCGGCAAGCACCTGACGCGACCGAGCAAGCTGCCAGTAGGCGGCCCCGGCACCCACCAGACATGCAAGGAACACGAAGCCCGCCAGGGCGAGCGCCCAGACGGGCCAAACCGGAATCCGGAACTGGCGGAGCCGCCCTCCCTCCTCGGGGATGAGCACGAGATTGGCGAACTGCGGGGCCATGAGGCCTCCCTGCTCGTTGGACCGCAGTCACCCCGTGCCACCGGGGATCTTGGGAAGGGCGTCCCTGCCGTCCGCGACTTGCCTGCAACCAAACCCGGGCAAACTAGCAGCCGATCAGGGCGATGTCAAGAAAGTGCACCCCGCTCAGCTGCCCTGAGAATCGCGGGGAGGCTGGCCTTCGGATGCGGGCGGCACCTCTTCCTCCCCGGCGGCCACCTTTGCCGCGGCCGGCTCGGGCCCAGCCTCGGCGGCCGACACAACCACGGTCGTCGTCTTCTGCTTGACGTCCGAGGTCCGCGCGTCGGCCTGATCCCGAATGTCGGAGATCTCCTGCTCGCAATCGGCGAGGGAGGCCTCCAGGTTGCGCAGCCGCCCGAGGACGGCCTGAACGGTGGTGTCCTCGAGTACCTCGACCCGTTCTGCCTGCCCCGACAGCTCGTAGACGCGCCCACCGAGCGCGGCCTTCTCGCGCCCCAGATCCCGGCCGAGGCTCACGACGTCCAGCCGCTTCTTGGTGACCTTGGCATATTCCTCCGTCTTGATCCCGGCGATCTCGCAGATCTCCTTGATCTGACGCAGGAGTTTTCCACTGCGGGTCTCCTCTGCTTCCATCATCCTCCTCCTCCTCCTCGATCCTTAGGGCCATTTGAGCCCGGCTCGACATCTCTGATACAATCCGCCGCGTGACTGAGCAAGCCAAAGCGGTCTTCTTCGTCAGTGACGCTCACTTAGGGAGCGGACCGGACCACGATCTGAGGGTGCGGACACTGGTTGCCTTCCTCCATGGGCTCTCCGACCGGGCCAGCCACCTCTATGTCCTGGGAGACCTGTTCGACTTCTGGTTCGAATACCGCCACGCCATCCCGAAGGGTCACTTCCGCGTTCTGCGCGCTCTCGCCGACCTCGTCGACGCCGGGGTCCAGGTCGCCTACCTGGGGGGTAACCACGACTTCTGGTGCGGCAGCCACCTCTCGAGCGAGGTGGGCCTCGAGGTCCACCAGAAGCCGTTCCAGACGCGACACCAGGGACGGCGGATCTTCCTCGCCCACGGGGACGGCGTCGGCCCGGGAGACACCGGTTACCGCCTGCTGAAGGCGGTCCTGCGGAGTCGCCTCTCGGTCTTCCTCTATCGTACGCTGCACCCCGACTTCGGGATTCCTTTTGCGTATCGCGTCTCTCGGATCAGCCGCAACCACACCGCCGGTCGCGAGGTCCTCCTCGCGCGCATGTCGCGGCACCTGGTCGCGCCGCGCTACGCCGCGGGAGACGATGCCGTGCTCATCGGCCACATCCACGATCCCATCCACCTGCAGGACGCCCGCGAGAGGGATTTCCTGATCCTCGGCGACTGGCTGAAGAATTTCACGTACGTCCGGTTGCAGGGGGGCACCTTCAGCTTGGAGCGTTACCTGCCGGATGCCACCTGCGAGTCGATCCCCGCCCGTTCCTGGCCGGAGCCCCTGGCCCCCAGCGCTCCCTAGATGCCCGTGGCAGAGGCCATCCGGGCCTCTAGAGGTTGATTCGCAGCGACAGGCGGTGCTCGTCACCCAGATCCTGATCGATGGGAATGTAGGCGTAGTTCAGGGCGACTGCCTTGATCTCGAATCCGAGACCCAGACTGAGGTCACGCGTGTCCCGACCGTCTTGGTACCCCACTCCAAGACTGAGCGTGTTGTCGTAGGTGTATTCCGCCCCGAAGAGGAAGGCCGTGTCCTCGTCCTGTGTGCCGCGCACGTCCGCCGCCAGCAGGAAGCGGCCGTTGGCGGAGGGCAGGTCGAGCAAGTAGGAAGCCCCTCCCTGGAAGGTGAGCGGCAGATCGAACTCCTCCTCGATGTAGCTCATTTTCGGGCCCAGGTTCTGCATGGCGAGACCGAGCCGCAGGGGAGACTCGGGCGTCGAGGCCCACTGAACGCCCAGGTCCGCGGCCCAGCCGGTCGCGCTGTACTTCTCGATGCTGCTGTTCAGGTACTTCGCACTCGCCCCGACCTGGAAGCCCGCAGGGATCGGCATGGCGAGCGAGATGCCCGCGGCATACTCCGAGTATCCGAAGTTGCCGGTCGGATTGGCGGAGGCGTCGTAGCCCTTGATGTCGTCCGTCCAGATGCCATTGAAGAAGATGCCTGCGGTCATGTTCCCGAGTGGCGTCACGGCGGCGAGGTACTCGCGCCGCAGGTCTGCGAAACTCTCGGTGTGCGAGAGCATGATCTGGGAGCGCTCCAGGTTGAGCAGGCCCGACGGGTTCCAGTAACACGCCGAAGCATCGTTCACGTGTGCGCTCACAGCCTCACCCAGCATCGTCGATCGCGCATCGACGCCGTTCTTCATGAAGGCCAGCCCCGTGGCGGCGCCCGCCGGTCCCGCGCCAAGCGCAATCAGCAGCAACGGGAGCGTGACCAGCAGCAATGAGATCCCGACCCAGCGTCGTGGACTCGGCATCGTTTCGGTTCCTCCTGAGATGATCCTCAAGCTCACTTCCCCATGGCGGCCACGAGCTGGATGTTCCCCGGCACCGCCTGGTGGGCCCATTCGAACGTCAGGCCGCTGGGGCTCGCTGACTTGACCCAGATCTTCGAATAGTAGCCGTAATCGCGTTCGACCGTCAAAAGGACATACGTGTGATATGCGATCACCTCAAGGATTCCGGTCGCCGACCATCCGTCCTCGGGCGCGAAGCTGATCTCCTCGAAACTGTAGGTGAAGCCCATGTCCTGGCCCCACACGTTCAGCACCTGCGCCTCCCAGGCATCCGTCCGGATCTCACCGTAGCCCGCCGGGTTGAACCGGTAGTGGAAATCGGCCGACGGATCGTCCGCCAAGACCGGAACACCGCGCGCGAGATCGAACCCCGCATTCTCGAGCGCCCCCTCCCTGGCTACGTTGATCGTCACCGGCCCACCCTGCGGCCGGGGCGTGTCCCAAACCTCCTCGATGCTGAGGTCGCTCTCGTTTCCGGCAAGATCGAAGGCGCTGACCGCGTAGTAGTAGGTGCTGCCGTTCCTGGCGCCGGTGTCCACGAAATCGAGGATATCGTCCGTCGCCGGGTCGGCGGACACGGTGCCCAAGTGCTCGTACTCCCCGTCGAAGGTCGAATTCCACCAGATGTCGTACCCCTCGACGTCGTCCTCGATGTTGGCATACCAGCAAACGATGACCAGGTTGTCGCCCGTGATGGTGTACAGCCCGCGCGGCACCGCCGGCGGCGTCACATCGCCCGGGCAGTTGATGCCGTCGTCGCACCGGTTGCATCCCGTTGTATACACGATGAGCAGAAGCGCTCCAACCAGCGGCCATCCCGAGGCGCTCCGCAGTAACAGGTTTCTCCAGGACATGGCTCCCCCCCGTACTTGCGAACACGGATCCCGGTGGTGGCCCATGCCCCGTGGCGCCTGCGCCGTCGGGCCACGCGCTTCCACCTCCGTACTACCCATATCGGTGTGGGATGCTTCCGATATGGAACGAAGAATACTGATAGCTCACCGGGAGGTGTATACAAGTCTGCTGGCTACGGCCGGGAATGCCGACAGCGACACCATTTCGGCCCCATCTACCATCGTCCGAGGAGGATAACAGGGGTCAATCAGCAGTCTTCGGTCCACAACCACAGCAGCAGGGCCCGCCTTTCGGCGGGCCCTGTTCACGAAAGGAGAGCGACAAGGCCATGATCCGGGGCAGCCTGGACATCCCCCCATGTTCTAGTCTGACACCGCTTGGTTGCCGCCCCCTTTCGCAAATCCGCTGGACTGGCGCTCCCGAGTCGCTCTCAGCAAGACCGTGTGCCTTGCGCTGTAGAACGCCGGTCCGCTTGCCTCCTTGGAGGTTCCCCCCCTCCACGGAGTTCTTGTGCAGGATACGTGCCAAGTGGAGGAGTCCTCGCGTGTTGTGGCAGACATGTTCGCAATTGGCTGATCTCAATGCGCTTGTACCACCAGTTCGAAGTCGATTCGGGCGGGATTCGCGAGGGGCGATTCCCAGGATCCTAAAGATTCTTGCCTCTCGGAGGCAGGCGAACACCTAACCCTTGAGAATGGATAGAGTTAGACCTGTAAAGAATCTTTATAAAGAGTCTGCACAAACGGATGGCTAGCGGGGAGGATGGAGGCCGAACAGCTTGATCTTCGCGAGGAGGTTCGGGTAGCTGATGCTGAGGGCACGGGCCGCCTTTGAGCGGTTCCACCCCGACCCCTGGAGCGCATCGGAGATGAGCTCGCGCTCGAGGGTGCGTACCTGCTCGCGGAGCCCCCGACCGTTGCCGGATCCGGGAGAAGCGGCAGCGCCCAGCGCGACGGCGCCAGCGGCACCGTGGACTCCCGCTGCGGAACTCGGGTGGCCGCGGCGCACCTCGCTCGGCAGGAGGTCGGCAGTGATCATCTCGCCGTCCTCGGCGAGGGCTACCAACCGCCGAACGACCTGGATGAGCTCACGGATGTTCCCGCGCCACTCGAAGTCCGCCAGCAGCGCGCGCACCTCCCGGCTGATGCCCTTCGGGTGGCGGGCCATATCCTGGCAGGCCTGCGTGAAGAAGTGGTTGAGAAGCAGTGGGATGTCCCCCTCCCGGCGACGGAGCGGCGGAAGTTGCACCGTGAAATCGGTCACGCGATAGAACAGATCCTCGAGGAAGGCTCCGCTGCGAATTGCCTCGCGCAGATCGGCAATGCTGGCGCAGATAACGCGGACGTCGACCTTGCGGCTGCGCGTGGCACCTACCGCCCGGATCTCGTGGGTGTCGAGAACGTGCAAGAGCTTCGCCTGCACGGCGAGGCTCGTTCGGCTGATCTCGTCGAGGAAGAGCGTGCCGCCGCGGGCCTCATCGAAGAGGCCGCGCTTGTCGCGCACGGCTCCGGTGAAGGAACCCTGCACGTGGCCGAACAGCTCGCTCTCGAGCAAGGACTCCGGGATCGCGGCGCAATTGACCTGGACGAACGGGCCGTCGCCGCGCGAGCTCGCCTCGTGGATACACTTCGCGATCAGCCCCTTGCCGGTGCCCGTCTCCCCCAGGATCAGAATGCTGGCGGTCGAATCGCCGACCCGCTCCAGATGCGTGAAGATGCGCTGGATTCGCGGACTGGCGGTGATGTACTTCGCGAAAGGACCCGTGCGCTGCGCGCGCTGCACGCGGCGCTGCTCGCGCTCGAGCGCCCGCTCCCGCCGGTACTGAACCAGGCCGAGGCCGAGGAGGCCGGAGAGCACGCTGAGCACCCGCAGGTCGCCGCGACCGTACGGCTCGCTGCGCTGGCCGCGCCGATCGAGGTATAGCACGCCTTTGCCCTTGGGCAGATTGAGCGAAAGCACGGCCAGGGAACGGACCCCCGAGAACACGCTGTCCTTGCGGGCGGCGAAGCGCGGGTCCTGCGCCAGATCCGTGGCGAGCGCGATGCCGTTCTCGTCCACGTGCGGCTCGATGGCCTTCAGAATCGATCGCGCCCCGGCCGCATCGACCCCCAGGCGCGCCACCGCGCGCAGCTTGCCCGTACGCGGCGTGGCCAGTATCGCTGCGCTGCTCTCCAGGCGGTCGGCGACGAAGCAGAGCATGCTCGGTAGCCACGTCTCGGCTGCCCCGCCCTCGCTGAATAGCTGCGTCCAGGCCCGGATAATCTCGACCTCGGGCGAGGTCAGAAGCGCGGCCTCCGCCGACCGCGACTCGAGCGACTCGCGGATCCGCTCCAAGCGCGCCAGGATGTCTTCGCGTCCCGTCTTCTCGGCCAGCGCGTGCCCGCGTGCGATGTCGCGCAAGGCACCCTCGACGTCCCCGAAGGAGACCCGCATGCGGGCGAGATCGGCCAGCGTCTCGGCCGCCATCTCGGGAAGATCCACAGAGACGAAGAACGCCCACGACTGCTGCAAGAGGTCGACCGCCTGCCGGCGCACCTCGTTGATTCCCTTGCGGGGCCTCGTGCGACCCAGGTGCCGTCCCAGGGCCGTGCGGGCGAGCGCCAGCTCGAAGCGTTCGGGCGTCTGCCCGAGCATGTCGACCGCCTGATGTAGCGCGCGGCCGGCCGGCTTCTCGCGGCCCTCCAGCGAAAGCGCCTCACCCAGCACGCGCAGGGCGGCTCCGGCTTCGGCACAATCCCCGACCTTGCGAGCGCCGCGGGCACTGCGTGCGGCGAGACGGCGTGCCTCGGGGAAGTCCTCGTCGGCGAGGGCGAGACTCGCGAGCCGGCGCTGCAGCTCGGGCACCAGATCGCCCTCGGGCGCCACGTGTACCGCCAGTTCGAGCCCGCGCCTCAGGCTCTCGCGAGCCTCGTCGGCGCGCCCGGCATCGGCGAGAAGATCGCCGTCGGCCTCGTGGCAGAGGACCATCTCCCGAGCGTAGGCATTCTCCTCGCAGAGCATCCGGGCCTCGGCATAGTGCGCGGCGGCCACCTCTCGCTGGCCCCGGCGACGGTGCATATGCCCCGCGGCCAACAGCGCCTTGGCGAGCGCGAAGGCGTTCCCGACCTCCTTGTGAGCCGCGATGCCGCGACCCAGCACCTTCTCGGCCGGCTCCCACTCGCAGAGCTTCGTGTACAGAATCCCCAGATTGACGCAGTGCGTACCCACGCGGGCATAATTGCCGGCCTCTTTACTGACGGCCAAGGCGCGCTCCAGATAGTCGCGTCCATCCGCCCAGCGCGGACCGTTCTTCAGCAGCAACCCCAAATTGTTGAGCGCGCGCGCGATGCCCTCGCGATGGTCGATGCGCCGAAATGTGAAGAGCGCGCTCTCGAAAAACTCCTGGCTTTCGCGGATGCGCCCGCTGCGGATGTGAATCGTCCCGAGCGTGAGCTCGAGGAGGCCGATCTCGACATGCTCGTCCGACGTGCGCAGGAGATCGTACGCCTTCTCGCACGACTCGAATGCGGCGTCGTAGTCGCCCAGGCCGGCCCGGATGGCGCCCTCGCGGGAGAGGGCCTTGCCGTAGAGCACCGGCTCGTCCTCGGACCGCAAGAGTTCCAGCGCTTCCGAAATCCGATTGAGCGCGGCACTCAGGTCACCGCGTCTCCTGAGGCAATCGGTGATGCGGATCTTCAAATCCGCGATGAGGACGGGTTCGGGGGAATGGGCCGCGGCGAAGGATTCGGCCCGCTCGAGGCTTTCGAGCGCGGCAACAGCGTTGTCGGCAGCTAGGTGAAGCGCCGAAATCCGCACGAGTCGTTCGATCTCTTGCGGGATGCTGGAGGGCTGGGAATCTCTCGGAGACGCCGGGGGAATGCTGTGACTTCCCTCCTCTTTCCTCTGCCCTCCGCCGTTTGTCGGCCTGCCTGCGCCCATGGCCTGGCGCTACCTCCTGGTCAACGGCCCAGGAACACGTACAGCTTTGCTAGCGTGGCGATGAGGATCGGTTGCCACGGACAGTCAAAATCGTCCGGGTCCCCGTCATCGGGGGATGTGCCACCACCGCCGCCGCTGCTCCCGTATCCACCGTCCGATCCACCTTCCGCGAGGATCAGTGTGTGGGTGACGTCCTCGGAAGTCGCCGTCGCAGGCGGCGCCACGATGGCGAGGGACAAGAGCACAGCGAGTAGCAAGAGCAGAGGCAAGAACCGCAGGGTTCTGTGTTGCGTCGAGTTGCACATGGCTCAGTCTCCTTGCCTTCGCGAGCAATACTGAGGGGATACCGCATCCCCTCTGTATCTTCGCACCTAGAGGCGCGTCCTCAGGGCGCGAGGGCCTCCGGGGAGAACCTTGTGGCTCACACCTAACCTTAGGATAGATAGGCTGATATGTCAAGGCACCCCCCGGGGTTGTCTCGCCCCGGGAACGCCTTCCCCAGCTTGTTATCGACAGCCGACCGGTGAACCCTTGGCCCCGGGGGTGCTAAGCTGCTCCCTGAGATGCCGAGTCACGGAGACGAGACGATGAAGCTGGTCGGTCTGTCCACGGACCAGATCGCTCACCTGCCCGCCCTTGCAGGCGAACCGGCCTATCGGATCCGGCAGCTGGCGTCGTGGGCCTACGCCAAGGGCGCGGGGCGCTTCGAGCAGATGACCACCCTTCCCCTTGCGCTCCGTGAGCGTCCCTAGCAACACCACTCGATGCAAAGGCTTCCGCTACTCACCCTACAGCGTTCTACCGACGGTTGCACCGACAAGTTCCTCCTGGGCCTCCGAGACGACCTACGCGTGGAAGCGGTCCTCATCCGCGCCGAGGGGCGCGATCCGCTCTGTGTATCTACCCATGCGGGCTGTGCTTACGGCTGCCGCTTCTGTGCGACCGGGGCGATGGGCCTCCAGCGCAATCTCACCCCTCACGAGATCCTCTCGCAGGTCATGATCGTTCGCGACCGGATCCTCTCGCTGGGCGGTTCGGGGCACTTCAACCTGGTCTTCATGGGGATGGG
>JAUVTV010000094.1 GCA_030601305.1 Candidatus Eiseniibacteriota bacterium
CGAGCGCGCGCTCGGCGCGATGGCCGTGTGCGGCGCCCGCTGGGGCGCGGCTGCCGAGGCGGTGGCGGGCCTCAGGGCGTTGGGGCTATCGCCGGTGATGCTGAGCGGCGATCATCCGTCCGCGGCTGAGGCGATCGGCGCGCGCGTCGGGATCTCGCGCGTGCCCGCCGGCGTGTTGCCCGCGGGGAAGGTGGACGAGATCCGCAAGCTGCAGGAAGCCGGCGAGGTCGTTGCCATGGTCGGCGACGGGATCAACGACGCCCCGGCACTCGCGCAGGCCGACGTGGGGCTGGCCATCGGCACCGGGACGGACATCGCGATCGAATCGGGCGACATCATCCTGGTCTCCGGTGAGCTGTCGGCGGTGGTCAAAGCGGTACGCCTCTCGCGCGCGACCTTCCAGAAAATCCGCCAGAATCTCTTCTGGGCATTCTTCTACAATCTCATTGCACTTCCGGTCGCGATGCTCGGTCTGCTGCATCCGCTCATCGCTGAGGCGGCGATGGCGGCGAGCTCGGTCTGCGTGATCGTGAACGCACAGCGGTTGCGACGTGTGAAGCTGAGCTGGCCGCCCGGATGATTCCTGCGCCATCACCGGCGTCTCCGCTGCCTCGTGACGCGCCGTGGTGAGAACTCCGGTCTAACGCCGCCAGAACGAGGGGCGCAGCACCACCAGCACCGTGAAGATCTCGAGTCGCCCGAGCAGCATGCAGAGCATCAGCACCCACTTCCCGGGCAGCGGAACCCATGCGTAGGTCTGCGTCGAGCCCACCCCCGAAAGCCCCGGCCCGATGTTGCTGATGGTGGCCGCGACGCTCGCGACCGCGGTGGTCAGATCCGGGATGAAGAGGGTCATGAGCAGCGAGCAGATGACGAAGAGGCCGACGAACAGCAGAACGAAGCCGACGATGTTGGCGACGAGCGGCTCCTGCATCGCGTGCCCGCCGACCTTGATCGGCGATATGAGGCGGGGGCGGACGACCTTCTTCAGCTCGCGCCAGGCGGCTTTGGTCGCGATCAGAACGCGGATCATCTTCATGCCGCCGCCGGTCGATCCCGCACAGCCACCCCAGAACATCAGGACCACCAGGAGGAGCCCCAGCGCGCGGGGCCAGATGTCGAAGTCGGCGGTGCCGAAGCCGGTGGTCGTGAGGATCGCCACGACCTGGAACGCCGAGTAGCGCAGCGCGCCGCCGAACGTGCTCACCTTGGCTTCTTCGACGGCGACGTGTTCCGCGTGCGCGGGCGCGCCGCGCGGCTCGAACTGATACTGGGCCCCCGACACATCCGCATCCGGCAGTCCGCCGATGTAGAGGACGGCCGTGACGAGGAGAATGGCGACGACGGTGGTTCCCAGGTAGAAGTGCAGCTCGCGGTTGTTCAGAGCTGCCGACAGGTTGCGACGGAAGAGCACGCGGTAGTGAATCAGGAAGTTCGTCCCCGCGAGCAGCATGAAGACCGTGATCACCCAGTCGATGTAGGCGCTTTGGTAGGCGCCCACGGAGGCGTTGCGGGTCGAGAACCCCCCGGTCGCCATGGTGCCGAAGGTGTGGCACAGGGCGTCGAAGAGGTTCATGCCACCCAGCATGAGCAGTCCGGTCTCGGCGGCCGACAGGAGCACGTAGACGCCCCAAAGGACCTTGGCCGTCTCTGCGAGGCGCGGGCGCAGTCGATCGGCGCTGGGTCCCGGGACCTCGCCGCGGAACATCTGATAACCCGCGACGCCCATCGCGGGGAAGATCGCGAGCGCGAGCGTGATGATGCCCATGCCGCCCAGCCAGTGGGTGAGGCTGCGCCAGAAGAGAAGCCCCCGCGGCAGAGCTTCGATGTCGGTCAGGATGGTGGCCCCGGTCGTGGTGAAACCGCTCATCACCTCGAAGTAGCCGTCGGTGAATGCGGCCCACACGGTGCACCCCCCGCGCTCGAGGAACCAGACGGCGAACGGCACCGAGCCCACGAGGGCGAGCGTGATCCACCCGAAGGTGACGATGGCGAACCCTTCCCGCGTGCCCTGGACGTGGCGCCCCGATCGGCAGGCGACCTGAAGAATGACGCCGATGACAAGGGACAGGGCCGCCGCAATGGCGAAGGCCAAAGATTCCGGGTGGGTGAACAGGTCGTGGCGATGGATGTTGCGCTCATCCCATAGCGAGATTGCAAGCGGGATGAGCAGCACCACGCCCATGATCTGCAACAGGCGGCCGATCGCATAGAAGACGGCTTTGGCCTTCATCGCTTAGCGCTTTCGGAACAGGTCCTCGATGTTGCGAACCGAGCCGGGGTGCGTGACCACAATGACCTCATCGCCCTCCTCGACGTGCGTTGCCCCACTGGGGATCTCGGGTGCGCCGCCGTGGATGACCGCCCCCACGATGGCCTTGCCCTTGAGCGGCTCCCAGACCTTGTGCAGTGCCCCGCGTGTGATCTTGCTGCGCGGCTCGGCGCGGATGGCGAGCGATTCGATGTCCAGATCGCGAAGCTGCAGCTCCATGGAGATCCGCCCGCGGTGGATGAGATCCATGATCTCCCACGCCATCGCGCGGCGCGGGCTGACGACGTGGTGCACACCGATCTTCCGAAAAAGGCGATTGTTGTGGGGCTCGTTCGAAAGCGCCACCACCTTCGCCGTGCCCTCCGAGCGGGCGAGCAGCGCGCTCATGACATTGGGCGTCGTGCGCTTGCCGGCCCCGACGTAGAGGTCGGCGTCCGAGACGTTGACCTCCCCAAGGCCGTCGCGTTCGGTTGGCTCGCCGTGGATGACCTCCACGCCATCGAGCTGCTCGGCAGCCAGCTGTCCGTGCTCGCGGTCGGGGTCGACCAGCGTCACGTCCTCGATCCACTCCTTGAACCGCTCGCAGAGCAGCACCGCGGTGGGCCCGCTGCCGCCGACGATCGCCTTCCTGACCGAGCGGCGCTCGAGCCCCAGGAACGACAGGTACTTGGGCAGGGAGCCCTTCGGCATCACGCTGGTGTAGTCGTCCCCGGGTTTGAAGACATCGTCTCCCGTCGGGATGCGCACCTCGCCTCGGCGCCGGAGTGCGACCGCCAGCAATCGGTGCGGTTCGGCCTTTTGCAGCGCCTCCGCCAGGGTGTGACCGATGATGGGCATCTGGGCGGTCATGACGTGCCGCACGATGATGACCTCCCCGTCGTGGTAGGCGAACACCTCCACGGCGTCGGGAATCCGCGCGATCTGGTCGATGATGCCGACGATGATTCCCTCGGAATCGATCACGTGCGAGACACCGAGACTCTTGAGGCTCACCGCAGCTCGCCGGCGGGTGAGTTCGCGGCGCCGGACCCGGGCGATGCGTCGCTCCACGCCGTATTGCTGTGCGAGAGCGCAGACCATGATGTTGACCTCGTCGACGGAGGTGACCGCCACGACCATCTGCGCCTGCTGAATTCCGGCGGCCTCCAGGGTTTGGGGTGAACTCCCGGAGCCCTGGACGACCAGGATATCGAGCTTCTCGCCGATCGTCTCACAGCGCTGCTGATCGGCCTCGACGAGAGCGACGTCATGCTTGGACCGCTGGAGATGGACGGCGAGGTCGAACCCCACCTGTCCCGCTCCGACGATGATGATTTGCACGACAGCCTCCTGTGCACCGACTGGGCGGGGGGACTCTCCGCTGCGTCGGTCGTGATCCGGGGGAGACTCTAGGGGTGGCGCGGCGCCGACTCAACCCGCTGGTTGTGGAACGAAGAATCGGCATGGCAAGAGGCGCGAGCTGCCCCCTGCCGCGTTCCGCGAAGGGCCGGATCCCGACATGCAGACCGGCCCACCCAAGACGCCCGTAATCCTATATACGGTTGGAGGTTATGATGAGTGCCTGCCGATACTTCGCACCACAATCCGTGATCAGGCGAATGGGAGGACGAGGAAGACGGTGAGATCCCAGATCGCGTGAGACAGGATCCCCGGCCACAAACTGCCGTATCGCAGGTAGATAGCCCCCCAGAAGAGCCCGCACACGAGGGCAGCGAGCCCCAGCATCAGGTTCCCGGCCCACAGGTGGACCGCCGCGTAAAGGATGGCGGCCAGCAGCAAGCCGCGCGCATTCCCCCAGCGGTTGACGCATCTTCGCTGAACGAACCCGCGCCAGAACAGCTCCTCGGCGGGGGCGATCCACAGAAGCGCGAGGGCGATGACCGCCGGCGGGACTCCCTCGCCGCGGACGTAGACCCGCCCGATCTCGGCGCCCGCAAAGGGGAGGATGCGCCTGGCGATCTCGCCGCCAGCCAGGAAGATCAGGTAGAGGATCGCGGCGGTCGCGACACCGATCGCGAGGTGCGCTCCGCGGAATGCGAAGTGGGACGCACCTTCGCGTTTGGCGATCAGCAGCGATGCTCCGGCCAACAGACCGGTCGCCGCGACAAGCCCCGGCCAGAAGGGGATCCGCGGTGCGGTCCACGGAGAGAAGAGCACGAACCAGCAGACGACAGCGGCCGCGAGAAGGGCCACGGTCTCGATGTCTGTCCGCGAGTCGTTCATCCAATCCTCACATTGGGCGGCGTTTCCGGCTGAGACCCCGCATGGCAACTGCGTGCTTGAGATCGCATGCCCGGAAGACTATACCTGATCCCCTACGGCCAGTGGCGGGTCGGAAGGAGTCCGGTACGAAGACGGGTCTGCGTCAAGTGAGGAGGTGGCACATGTGGAGGAAGGCCCTGAGGGGAGCAGGTTCGGGTGCAGTCGTATGTGGCTTGATCGCGCTGGTCGGCTGCGGATCGGCCCTCGCCGACGAGAGCGGACTGCCGAACTACGCCACTGAGCCGGAGATTCTCGTCGACACACCCGGCACCTCGGCCAGTTTGGCGGCGGGGCTCTACAATTCCGCCGCGTGGGGCGCGCGTCCCAACGGCGGCCTCTTCCTCGGCTGGCAGGATCGCAAGAGCGTGGGCAACGAGCCCAAGGATTGGTTGGGTATCCTCTCCCTCCGCGTACTCACCTTCTCCATGCAGCGGTTCCAGCTCATGCGGACCTCGGGCGACTGGGGACACAAGGACGAGTTCACCGTCGGCCTGGCGGGGGGCGGCCGCAGCGGCGGCGCCGGTCTATCGTACTCGTGGAACAAGGGCGGCCAGGATCTGATGACGCGTCACAAGCGGCTCAATCTCGGTGCCGTCGCGCGCCAGCGGGTGTTGTCCGTGGGGATCGCCGGTGTCTTCGACATGGAGCGCAAGGACAACCTCCTCGAATTCGATCTCGGCGTGCGTCCCGTGGGTCCGCGCCTCACGATCTTCGGGGATACTTTCTACCAGCATGGGCAGCAGTACAAAGACATGCAGTTCGGCTACGGGCTCGAGATTCGCCCGATCACCGAGCTGCGTCTGGCCGCCAAGCTGCGCAACACGGGCGACTACAGCGTGCGACTCGATCTGGATCTTTCCGGCAAGCTGTGGGGCGGCGCCCGCATGCACATGGACAACGACAGCCACCACCTCGCGACGACCTGGGCGTTCGAGACCGGCGGAATCAGGACCCCGCTCACCCGCCACCTCAAGCGCAAGGGGCAGAAGTATCCGGAGCTGAGTCTGAAGGGGCCGATGACCTATCGGCGCTACAAGTGGTTCGACAGGCGGCGCACGCTTGCGGGAACGCTGAATTGGATCAACGTGAAGGCGGAGGATCCCGAGGTCGGCGGTCTGGTGCTCAACCTGTCGGGCATGCGCATCCCCGCTGAGATGGTCTGGGAGTTGCGCGAGCAACTCGCCGCGTTCCGCGCCACGGGCAAGAAGGTGATCATCTACGGCGACCGGATGGGCATGAGCAGCTACGCGCTGGCCAGCGTGGCCGACCAGGTGTGGATCGACCCCATGGGTGGGGTGTCGCTGCACGGCATCGTGGCAGGAAGAACCTACTTCCGCAATCTCCTCGACAAGGTGGGGGTGGGCCTCGACGAGCTGCGCTTCTTCACGTACAAGTCGGCCTTCGAGAGCTTCACGCGCACCTCGCTGTCCGAGGCGGATCGCGAACAGTTCCAGGCGTTCATTGACGACGTCTACGAGAGCCTCGCCGAGACGGTCACCACCGCGCGCGGGATCACGCGCGCCGAATGGGACCGCATCGTGAACGAGACGGGCGACCTGCTTCCTCAGCAGGCGATGGAAGCGGGTCTGGTCGACTCGATCGGCACGTTCGAGAAGGCCAAGGACGCTGCCAGGAAGGCGGCGCGCCGCACAACGGGCGATGTCTCGCAAGCGGCGCTGGCCGGTGTGACGGGAGACCGCATCTGGGACCAGCAGGAGTGGGGCGAGCCCCAGGAGATCGCCGTCATCTACGCGATCGGGGTCTGCGCGATGGACGCCGGAATCAAGGGCCGCTCGCTCGCGAAGACGATCCGGCGGGCGCGCGAGAACCGGCAGGTCAAGGCCGTGGTCCTCCGTGCGGATTCGCCCGGCGGCAGTGCGCTCGCCAGTGACCTCGTCTCGCGAGAGCTGCTCGAGACGGCGAAGAAGAAGCCGGTCATCGTCTCCCAGGGAGCCGTAGCGGGTTCGGGCGGCTACTGGATCAGCATGTACGGCGACTCGATCCTCGCCGCTCCGGTGACCGTCACGGGATCGATCGGCGTGATCGGCGCTCACTTCTGGAACGACGGCTTCGGTGACAAGGTCGGTCTTACCTACGACTTCGTCAAGCGCGGCGACCATGCCGACCTCGGGCGCGGCATGTCGGTACCGCTGATCGGTCAGCTGCCGGAACGACCCATGACCGCGGAGGAGCGCAGCGCCGCCGAGAAAGAGATTCGCGCGCTCTACGACGTCTTCGTCGAGAAGGTCGCCGAAGGGCGGGAGATGACCAAGCAGGACGTCGACAAGGTCGGCCAGGGGCGCATCTGGAGCGGCACTCGCGGCAAGGAGATCGGCCTGGTGGACGAGATCGGCGGTATGTGGGAAGCCATGCGCATGGCCAAGGAGGCCGCGGGGCTCAAGCCCGACGCGCGCGTGCGCTACACCCACGTGCCCAGCGTCGGGACGATCTTCCCCGGCATCTTCCGGAGATCGATGCCGCTGGGCTCGTTGGCGTCCCTGTTCGGAGGCGCGGGCGACGCTGGCGCCACCGCGCCGCCCGCGGAAGGGCCCTGGGCACTCGGCGATGCCGAGTCCCGCGTGCGCCGCATCCTGGGCGAGGCGTACTACGAGATGCTGTCACCGGAGGAGCGGCTCTACCTCGAGCAGCTCGTGGGGTCCCAGGGGGCGCCCGTTCTGCTGAGTGATCCCTTCCTCATACGAATGGAGCGGTAGCCGGCCGCACTGCTATCGACAGTCTTCAGGGGAGCGGGTGCGGGCCTGCTCCCCAGTTGCATCTTCCCAGAACCCGAGAATCGCAGCTGCGGTGCGATCCGAAGTCGCTGGAACTAATGGACAATAGCGGCATACATCTCCTCGCAGGCCGGCTCGGCTGGTGAAGCAGCTCGAGCTACGATTCGCGGCCCGGGGCGAGGAGGGGAGACGCACCATGGAACGGCTACGTAGGATGCACCGGAGCAGCTGCCTGAGGCGAGCGCTTGGCGCGGGGGCGGTGGCGGCACTGCTTGTCGTCGCCGGAGCGAGCACGAGCGCTACCGCGGCGACCGGTGTGCAGCGCGCGGCCACCTGTGCGGCGACCGGCGCGCAGTGTACGTCGGCGGGAACATCCGCCGAACTGCGGCTGCCGGCCTCGCGCTCGGGGGCGTTCACCTACCACTTCGAGATCGCCCGGCCGGCGGCGGGCACGCAGCGCCTCCATGCCTGGGTGCCGTTGCCCATCTCCGGACCCGCACAAAGGATCGAGGGGTGGAAGGTGGTGCAGGGATGGCCCCACGAGGTCGTCGTCGATCCCGACTACGGCAACCACTTCGTGCGTCTGGATCTTTCCGATCACAGCCGGTGGAAGGGGGACCGCATCCCCGTGACGGTCGTCTTCGAGGTTACGCGATGGGCACAATCGTCAATGGGCGGTGACGCATCTCCCTTGCCGGATGCACCGCCCGCCGACGGGCGTTTCCTGCAGGCCAGTGCCCGGGTGCCCATCGACGGCAGGATTGAGGAGGAGGCGCGGCTCGTTGCCGGTGACACCGCCGGCGCCTTCCGACGGGCTCGCCTGCTCTATGATCACATCGTATCGACGGTCAGCTACGACAAGTCGGGAAGCGGCTGGGGTCGCGGGGATGCCGCCTATGCGTGCGACGTGCGCAAGGGCAACTGCTCCGACTTCCACTCGCTCTTCGTCGCCGAGGCTCGATCGCTCGGCATCCCGGCGCGCTTCATCATGGGCTTTCCGCTGAAGGCGAATGCGCGCACGATGGAAATCGGCGGCTACCACTGCTGGGCGGAGTTCTACGATCCGGAACGCGGCTGGGTCCCGCTGGATGCGTCCGAGGCGCACAAGCATCCCGACAAGAGGGACGCGCTCTTCGCCCAGCTCGACGAGCATCGCATCGCATTCACCCTGGGTCGGGATATCCGTCTGCCCGGTGCGGAGGGCGGTCCCCGGAACCACGTCATCTACCCGTACGGGGAGGTCGACGGTCGCGAGCACGAGGCGGTCGAGACCCGAGTCCGGTTCGATGACAGCGGCGCGAAGAGGGCCACAGCGTCCGGTGTCCAGACGAGCACGCGGCTGCAGGCCCTGCAGTGCGAGAAGATCACCGCGCTGGCGGAATCTCTCAGCGCGTGACGATCACGACGTAGAGCGCAATCGCGAGGCCGATGCAGATCTTGAGCAGCGACGAGAGCAG
>JAUVTV010000014.1 GCA_030601305.1 Candidatus Eiseniibacteriota bacterium
GTGGCGCTCAAGATCGACTACCGGAAGGGCCGCACCGGGCGGCTGAAGGCCAAGATCCAATCGTTGGAGACCCGCCTCGGCCGATCGTTGCAGACCGGGGAGTAGACGCACGCGCGAGGGTACGATTAGGGCGGCCACGCGACGTGGCCGCCCCCCGGCCTACAGGGATACCAGGAAGCCTCACGCACAGACGTTCAGGTTCCAGGACGGAGGCCATCGCCCCGGTGCAAGTCCCCTCGGCCAGCTCAACCGGTGGCCAGCTCACAGATCCCTGTGGGTCTTGGCCTTACATAGGCCCCGGTGAGACTCCGCCGTTTCGGACCCTCTCCGCCGGACCGCTTCTCGGAAGCGGCTCTACCGGGGTGTCATGCGTCGCCCGTCGGAGTACCTTGGTACTTGCCGTGCGGCCTTGCTCGGGCACCTCGACCGCATTCGAGCCGATGATAACACATCCCAGGGACCATATCCAGGATAGTCGCCTCGGACTAGGGCAGCCAGGGGGCCAGGCAGAAGACGCGTGTTGTTTTGTAACTGTTTATTCTCAAATGGGTTGGGATGTCAGAGCGGCCACCGATCCGCGTGTCGGCTCGGCGATGTGGGGGGTCACATGACAGGCAGTGCACCAGATCGGTGCAAAGAAAGTGGACAGGGGGCCGTGGTCTACGTGACCCGGGCGCTTCTCGCGGATCTGGCCCGCCGGGCAGCAGAGAATCCCCGCGGGCGGATCAACCACAACTTCCACGAGCCGTCCGACGGCTACCAGCGCATGCTGAACGTGGTCCAGCCCGGCTCCTATATCCGGCCGCACGCCCACCTCGAGCAGCCCAAGTCGGAGAGCTTCGTCGTCCTGAAGGGGGCGATTGGCTTCTTCCGTTTCAGCCCCGATGGCGAGGTCCTCGAGGCGTGCAGGCTGGGGCCCGGTCAGGATGCGGTCGGCGTCGACCTCCACCCCGGGGTTTGGCACACCTTCCTGGCCCTCGAGCCGGACACGGTCGTCTTCGAGGGGAAGAATGGCCCCTACGATCCGGCCACCGACAAGACGTTCCCCGACTGGGCGCCGGCCGAGGGGGATTCGGCGGCGCAAGGCTACGCGCAGGGCCTTCTCGCGGCGCTCGATTAGCCCACCAGGTGCGCGTCATGACGACCTACCCCGTCTCGCGAGCCAGCGCGGCGACGTCCTCGCGACGCCCGAAGACGATGATCCGGTCGGCGGGGCCGAGAACCGTATCGCGCGTGGGAAACGCGAAGCGGCTCTCGCTCCGGTCGCCGGCGCGGTCGATCAGGATGATCTGCACGCCGTGTTCCTGCCGGAGACGCAGCGATTCGAGAGGCATTCCGCAGAAGTGGGGGGGGACCTCCATCTGAGCCAGGATGTAGCCGCCGACCGTTTGCCACGAGCGCAGCTTGGCCGCGTCTTCGATGCGCGCCGACACCGATCCGGCGAGATCCACCTTCAGGATCTCCTTGTTGTACGCCTGGATGACGTCCTGACGCTGAAGCGTGCCCACCGGCACCATCGAGTCGCCCGCCGGCAACACGGGAAGTTCCTCGTGAGCGCGTTTGCCGAGCTGGCGCATGGCGCAGTCCAGCGTGTCGTCCTCGCGCAAATAGACCACCGGCTGCATCAGGTCCTCGGCAATTGCGATGCGCCGCAGGCTCTCCTGCTGCGGCAGCATGTGCCGCAGATCGTCGACGCTGATCACCCCCGCGAGGTTGCCATCGTCGTCGACGACGAAGAACTCGTAGTGCGGCGAATCGACCATCCGCTGGTAGAGGCTGTCGAGATTCGCCGTGCGCGCTACGGTCTCCACCCCGTGGCGCACGATGTCGCGAACGTGGACCTGGCGCAGGACGTTGAGCTCCTGACCGGCCTGCAGGTCGATACCGCGCTTCGTCAGCTTGATCGTGTAGATCGACTCGCGACGCAGTCGCTGCGCGGTCAAGGTTCCCAGGATGCACGCGACCATGAGGCCTGGCATGACCCCGTAGTCGCCGGTGAGTTCGAAGATGATCAAGATGGCTGTGATGGGCGCGTGCGCTGCGGCGGCCACCATCGCGCCCATGCCAACCACCGCGTACGCCCCCGGCGTCGCCATGGAGAAAGGCAGCGCCCAACGCGCCACATGACCCACCGCGCCCCCGAGTGCCGCGCCCATGAAGAGCGACGGCGCGAAGATCCCTCCCGAGCCGCCCGAGCCCAGCGTGAAGCACGTGCCCACGAGCTTGGCGAAGAGGAGTACGACCAGCAACCCCATGATCATGCGCCCGTGGAGCATGTCGGTGATCGTGTCGTAGCCGACGCCCATGATCTGCGGCAGCACGAGGGCCACGCAGCCGATGCCGATGCCGCCGATCACCGGCTTCAGGAAATCGGGGACCTTGCGCAGTCGGTCGAAGAACTCCTCGGAGGAATGCAGGACCTGCACGAAGAGCACGCCGACGACACCCGCGCAGAGACCGAGCACCGCGTAGGTGAGCATCTCGGCGGGATTGACGATCGAGTAGGCCGGGATCTCGAAGGCCGGCACGTCGCCCAGCAGCGTGCGCGCGATGACCGTCGCGCTGACCGAACTGATGACCACCGACGCGAACGCGCCCACGCCGAACTCGCCCAGGATCACCTCGGCGGCGAAGAAGGCCGCCGCGATCGGGGCGTTGAAGGTCGCGGCGATCCCGGCCGCCGCGCCGCACCCGACGCAGATGCGGATACGTCGCGTCGAAAGGCGCAGCCATTGCCCGAGCGCCGAGCCCATCGCGGCGCCGATCTGCACGATGGGACCCTCGCGCCCGACCGAACCGCCGGTTGCAATGCAGATCGCCGAGGCGAACGACTTGGCCACCGCGACGACCGGGCGGATGACGCCGCCCTGGCGCGCCACCGAGAGCATCACCTCGGGGACGCCGTGCCCCTTGGCCTCGGGGGCGAGGAACTTGACGATGAGGCCCACCAGTAGCCCACCGGCCGCGGGGATCGCGAGACGCCAGTACCACGGTGAGCGGACGATCTTCGCGAGCGGTGTGCCGCCCGCGCCCCACGCCAGATCCTGAAACGCGCCGATCAGCCAGCGGAAGAAGACAGCCCCGAATCCGGCGGCGACGCCGATGACAATCGCCAGCAGGATCATGCTGGTGCGGTCGCCAAGCCTTAGCCGCAGTCGACTGGCGGGGGCGGCGCCGCTCACGGGCGGCTGCGGACAGCTCCCCGACTGGATTTGCTCGTCTTGATTCATGCTGCTCGGCCTACAGCTTGGTGAGTTCCGCGAGCAATGCCTTCGTGAAGTCCCAGAACTTCTGCACGGATTCGATGTTCACGCGCTCATTCGGTGAATGCGCCTCCTGAATGTCGGGCCCGAACGAGGCCACCTGGAGCTGGGGATACTTGCCGAGGAAGAGGCCGCATTCGAGACCCGCGTGAATCGCCTGGAATGCCGGCTTCTCGCCGAAGAGGTCCACGTACGCGCGCTCGACCGCTTGAAGGAGCGGCGTGCCCAGCTTCGGCTTCCATCCCGGGTAGCCGTCCGAGTGGCGCACCCCGCATCCGGCCAGGTGCCCGACGGAACGGATCTGGGCAAGGACGGCCTGCAGCGCTTCCCCGACAGAGGAACGCGTACTGGTGGTGATCTCGTAGCCGTCACCGAGATCGCGCAGCACACCGGCGTTGCTCGATGTCTCGACCAGTCCATCGATCGCGGTGCTCATCGCCAGCACGCCGTGGGGGAGTGCGGCGAGCAAGCGGATCAAGCGGAGGGAATCGTCCGCCGAGCAGAAGGTGCCGTCTTGCGCCGGTTTCAGGGTTGCCGTGAGCTCTTCCTCCACTCCCTCGAACTGCTCGCGGATCCTGCCGGCGGCCGCATCGACGACATCGTGCAGCGCATCTCCCTGGCCCGCCGGCACGGCCACGGTGGCGCGGGCCTCGCGCGGGATCGCGTTGCGCTTGCTGCCGCCTTGCGCGGCTCCGATACGCAATTCGCTCAGGCCCCCGTCCTCACACGCCGCCAGCAGCAGACGCGCGAGGATCTTGATGCTGTTGCCGCGACCTAGATGAATGTCCATCCCCGAATGACCGCCGTGAAGGCCCGCGACCGAGAGGTTGTACACCGCCCAGCCATCCGCAGCCGTGCGCGGCGCCTTGTACACGAGGGTCGTGTCCTGTCCGCCGGCACTGCCGATGGTGAACTTGCCGGGCTCCTCGGAATCCAGGTTCAGCATGTAGCCGCCGGAGAGGAAGCCCGCTTGAATCGCGTTCGCGCCGGTGAGGCCGGTCTCCTCGTCCACGGTGAAGAGCAACTCCAGGGGTCCGTGGACACTGTCCTCGTCGAGCAGCGCCAGGGCGGCCGCCACACCGATGCCGTTGTCGGCGCCCAGCGTGGTGCCCTCGGCGGTGACGAACTCGCCGTCGATGCTGAGCCGGATCGGATCGCGGTCGAAGTCGTGGGTGACGTCGCTGTTCTTCTCACACACCATGTCGATGTGGCCCTGGAGGATGACCGTCGGCGCCTTCTCATGCCCGGGCGAGGCCGGAACGCAGAGGAGCACATTGCCCACCGCATCCGTCTTGACTTGCGCGCCGTGGTCTCTGCCGACCGACTCGATCCAGGCGGCCGCGGCGGTCTCCTTCTTCGAGCAGCGCGGGATCTCCGACAGCTTGGCGAAGTAGTCCCACAGGACGCGGGGCTCCAGTTGTGTGATCTGGCTCATGCTCTGCTCCTCCGGTTAGGCCACCGTGATGTCGCCGTTGAGATAGACGTCCTGGATTGCGTGCAACAGCTCGACGCCCTCGGCCATCGGCTTCTGGAAAGCCTTACGGCCGCTGATCAGCCCCATGCCGCCGGCGCGCTTGTTGATCACCGCGGTGCGAACGGCCTGCGCCAGGTCGTTCTTGCCCGACGCGCCGCCCGAATTGATGAGACCCACCCGCCCCATGTAGCAGTTCATCACCTGTACGCGCGCAAGATCGATCGGATGCTCCGAAGAGTGCTCGGTGTACATGCGATCGTCGTACTTGCCAAAGCTGTGCCCCTCGCTGTTGAGCGCCCGGTAGCCGCCGTCGATCTCAGGCAGCTTCTGCTTGATGATGTCTGCTTGGATCGTGACCCCCAGGTGGTTGGCCTGGCCGGTCAGGTCCGCACTGGCGTGATAGTCCTGGCCGCCCACCTTGAATCCGGGACTGCGCAGATAGCACCACAGGCTGGTGACGAGACCCATCTCGTGGGCCGCCTGGAACGCCTCGCTGATCTCCATGATCTGGCGATCGGAATCGGGTGAGCCGAAGTAGATCGTGGCGCCGATCCCGACGGCCCCCAGGTCAAGCGCCTGTTCGGCATGTGCGAAGAGGATCTGGTCGTGCGTGTTGGGGTGACTGAGCAGCTCGTTGTGGTTGATCTTCACGATGAACGGGATCTTGTGCGCGTACCGGCGCGAGACGATGCCGAGGACGCCGAGGGTCGAGGCGACCCCGCTGCAGCCGCCCTCGATCGCCAGACCCACGATGTTCTCGGGATCGAAGTAGATCGGGTTGGGCGCGAAGCTCGCGCCGGCGGAGTGCTCGATGCCCTGGTCCACGGGCAGCAGCGAAAGGTAGCCCGTGTTCGCCAGGCGCCCGTGCCCGAAGAGGCTCTGCATGTTGCGCAGCACCTGCGGCGAGCGGTCGCTCTGTATCCAGACGCGGTCCACGAAATCGGGGCCCGGAAGGTGTAGCTGCTCGGCGGGCATCTTGCACTCGTGACGCAAGAGGCTATCGGCATCCGCGCCCAGAAGGGCAACGATGTCGTCATGGCTTCGCATGGTTTTTCCTCCGTATACTTGCGCCGCTCCGTTTCCGCGGCGTCCCCGAACCGCCCGGGGTGACGATGGGACTCGGGGGCAGTGAAGCACGATCGTCGCGTGCCGGTGAACGACCTTGGGTACGATTGGAGGAGTCTATCCGAGGGAGTCCGGGGAGGCAAGCGGTGCCCTCCCCCCCCCAGATTGAGGTGCCTAGCAGCCCGTGGCCGAAGTCATCCGTCCTAGAAGAGCGCGTAGATGAACGGCGCCAGCGCCGACCCTTCCGCGAACACGATCAGCATACTGAGCAGAATCAAGATGACGAGGACCGGTCCCAGCCACCACTTCTTGCGGACCTTCATGAACAGCCACAGCTCTCTGAGGATGCTTGCCTTGCCCATGGTCTCGGGGACCTCCTCAATACTCGACTAGAACATACGCTCCATGCGCTCGGGTGAGCGATCGCTGTCTTTGCGCCGATGCCAGTAGGTCTGCGCCTCCGGCTCGAAGCGCAGCTCCAGCGGATCCTTGCGCAGCAAGCGGAGGACGAGTCCGGCCGGGGTGAAAAGCACCAGGAAGACGATACCGAGGATGACGCGGGTCATCACCCAGCCCATCCAGCCGGCGACCTTCATCCACACGCGCTCGACGGGACGCAGCACGACCGGCACCAGCAGGCCGAAAGCCACGAACAGTCCGCCGAGAGAGCCGAAGTAGGGCCAGGTCGGCTTGGCCTTCCAAAGCAGGAGGCTTGCCAGGACACAGAAGGCAATCCCCACGGTGATGCCGAAGCGGCGCAGCTTCCCGCGTTCCAGCGTGGCGTATTCGGATGTGCCGCTAGTCAAGCTCGAACTCCTGGTGCCAGTCCAATGAATCGTGTTTCTCCGGCTGCTCGCGCTTGTCGAGCAGGTAAGAACCCATCATCAGGTAATCCATTTCGGTACGCATGAAGCACTTGAATGCGTCTTCCGGCGAGCACACGATCGGCTCGCCGCGCACGTTGAAGGACGTGTTGATCACCAGGCCGATGCCCGTCCGCTGCCGGAAGGCGTCGATCATCTGGTGGTAGAGCGGGTTGTCGTCTTTCGCGACCGTCTGCACGCGCGCGGTGTAGTCGACGTGCGTGATCGCGGGGATGTCCGAGCGCAGCACGTTGAGCTTGTCGATGCCGAAGAGTTGCCGCTGCTCGTCGGTCATGTCGATCCGCCGTCCCTCGCGCACGGGAGCCACCAGAAGCATGTAGGGGCTCGGGCGATCGAGCTCGAAATACTCGGGCGCGTACTCCTCCATCGCCGAAGGCGCGAACGGGCGGAACGATTCGCGGTACTTGATCTTGAGATTCATCACCGACTGCATCTTCGGCGAGCGTGGGTCGCCGAGAATGCTGCGCGAGCCAAGCGCGCGCGGACCGTATTCCATGCGCCCCTGAAACCAACCGATGACGTTCTGCTCATCGATGAGCTGCGCGATGCGGTCCGGGATCTCGCCACTCTCCAGCCGGTGGTACGGCAGATCGTATTCGTTCAGGAAGCCCTCGATGTACTCGTCGCCGTATTCGGGCCCCAGGTAGCTCGCCTGCTGGCGGTCGCGGCGCGTATCCCTCTCCCGCGGTCCGCCGCAGTGGCGGTGCCAGGCCAGCAAGGCCGCACCCAGCGCACCCCCGGCGTCACCGGCCGCGGGCTGGATCCAGATGTCGTCGAAGGGACCTTCGCGCAGAAGCTTTCCGTTCGCCACGCAGTTGAGCGCGACACCGCCGGCGAGACACAGGTAGCGCTGACCGGTTTCCCTGTGGATGTTGCGCGCCATGCGCATGACCGCCTCTTCGGTCACCGCCTGCACGGATCGCGCGAGGTCCATTTCGCGCTGCGTGACGGGGCTCTCGCTCTTGCGCGGCGGTCCGCCCAAGAGCGTCTCGAGCTTGCGCGAGGTCATCTTCAGTCCGGCGCAGTAGTCGAAGTAGTCCATGTTCATTCGGAAGGAGCCGTCCTCTTTCAGATCCATCAGCTCCGACAGGATGGCGTCGACGTACTTCGGCTCGCCGTAGGGCGCGAGCCCCATGATCTTGTACTCGGCCGAATTCACCTTGAAGCCGGTGAAGTAGGTGAACGCAGAGTAGAGCAGGCCGAGCGAGTGGGGGAAGCGCAGCTCGGAGAGCAGCTCGATCTCGGCGCCGCGTCCCACGCCGTAGGCCGTCGTGACCCATTCTCCGGCGCCATCGAGCGTGAGGATCCCGGCTTCCTCGAAGGGCGAGGGGTAGAACGCGGAGGCCGCATGCGATTCGTGGTGCTCGGTGAACAGGATCTTTCCTTCGTAGCCCGGAATCGCCTTCGAGATCTGCTCCTTCATCCACAGCTTCTGCTTCAGCCACAGCGGCAGCGCCATGATGAACGAGCGAAAGCCGCGCGGAGCAAAGGTGAGGTAGGTTTCGAGAATACGCTCGAACTTGATGAACGGCTTCTCGTAGAAGACGACGAGATCCAGGTCGGCATCGCGGATGTCGCCCGATTCCAGGCAGTAGCGCACCGCGTTGAACGGGAAGCCGGGGTCGTGCTTCCGGCGTGTGAAGCGCTCTTCTTGGGCGGCGCCGACGATCTCGCCGTCGCGCACCAGCGCAGCGGCGCTGTCGTGATAGAAGCAAGAGATTCCGAGGATCTGCACGTTCTGGCGACTCCCACCGGCAAACGAGGGGACCCTCTCACGGGGTGGCCTCGCACCTTCGAATCACAGAGCCACTAAGTCTACAAGATCGGTGGGTTCGGTGCCAACTCCAGAGACGGTTTCCGGCACGATGGGGCGGAAGATGCACCAGCCTCCCGGACAGGCACGTAGCCGTATTTGAAGGAGATCCGCCAGTCGCTGTGTCAGGGCCCGGGCTGCGCTGCGTGCCTCGCGGGGGCCGTTGACATGCGGCGGAAGGAGCGGTGGGCAGACCTCGACGGCCTGCCTCGAGTAGCCGATCCGGCGCGAGAAGATCGGCACGATCGGTCTCCCGGAAAGAAGGCTGAGTCGAGACGCCCCCCCGGCGAGGCGGATTCGCCGACCGCAGAGGCGGACTTCGTGACCGCGTCGGAAGGCGCCCCCGTCGATCGGCAGGGCCACCAGCGCGCCCTGCCGCAGGGCCCGGACCAGGCCCCGCATATCGCCCCGGGCGGGGACGGATTCGATCCCGTAGCGCCTCTTGGCCCGCTTCACGAGCCGGCTGACGAGCGGGTGGAACTGCGTCCCGGTCGGGGCGACGATCCGGCGCCCGCGAATCGCCTCCAGTGCGCGCAACTGCTCCCAGTTCCCGATGTGGGCACCGGCGAGGATCCAACCCTGGCGCGATGACCTCAAAGCGTGCAGATGCTCGCACCCCTTCAGTTCCCAGCCGCGGGTCATCTCGTGCGGTTGTTTCCTGAGCGACAGAAAGAACTCGGCCGCGAAGAGCCCGAACGAACGAAACGTCTCGCGGACCAGTTCCTCGAGCCCGTCTGCGCCCCTCCCGCGATCCAAGCCGAGGTAGCGCAGGTTGGCGCGTACGTGAGACGCCTCGCGGGGGGATAGGATGCGGCGCGAATCGCCGAGCGCGGCACCAAGACGGTGCGCGAGGTGCGCCCCTGTCCCCCCGAGCGCCATGCGGTTCAGGACTCCTGCTCCGCGGACTGCGTGCACTCGGCAATCCAGTGCAAGTAGTCGCGCGAGGCGGTCGCGATGGGGAAGGCCACGATGGCCGGGACCTCGTAGGGGTGCAGCCCGCCCAGGCGGTCTCTCACGCGGGTGAACAAGCCGGCCCGCGTCTTCATCAGACACGCGACCTCGCTCTCCGAATGGACGTCTCCCTTCCAGCGGTAGATCGACTCCACTGGGAAGAGATTCACGCAGGCGACGAGTTGTTCCTCCACCAGGACGCGCGTGATCTGCTGTGCGGATTGCGGGCTGGGGAACGTGGAGTAGATGCTGATGAACTGCTCGGCCATCAGGAGGGTCCTTTCTGTCGGGCTGCTCGGGCAACTAGGCCTGTTAGGGTTGGCCCCGGGTACGCTCGAGCCGGTCAATGAGCCAACTCTCGATACGCCTCCGCTGTCGGGCATAGAGTGCCAACGCGAGGACCCCGAATACCACGATCGCGATCCACCCCCCTACCGGCAGGTGCGATGCCGTGGCACCGAACCAGGCGGCGACGAAGTGGCCCGGCAGCCGGGCCACGATAATCAGTGCGAGCATGGGAAGCAAAGGCAGTGAACTGAGCCCGACGGCGAAGCAGGCCAGGTCGTCGGGCACGAAGGGAACCATGAAGAAGAGGAAGAAGAAGACCGGGCCGCCGCGGGCGGCCCAGCGGTCGATCGACTGCAGCCAGTGGGGGGGCACGAAGCGTTCGACGAGCGGTCGCCCGAACCCGCGCGTGAGCGCGAGCACGATGGCGCTGCCGGCACCGACGCCAATCACCGTGTAGAGCGTTCCGTACCAGACGCCGAAGGCGAGTCCGCTGACCACGCCCAGGAGGTGTCCGGGAATGGGGGCGAGCACCACCTGGGCGGCCTGCAGACCCATCAGGACGAGCGGCGCCCGGGCTCCCTGCTCCTTGAGAAAGGCCTCGAGGGAGGTGCGGCTGACAAAGACCTCGGGCGAGATCGCTTGCATCGCCCGGCTGACCAGAATCGCGAGGAGCACCAGGATCGCCGCAAGCGTGGCGACGAGGATCCACGCGCGGCGGGAACCCCTTTGTCCTTGCCCGTTCATTCGTTACCTCTCTACGACCTCAGCGCCACAGTATCGGTGGGCGGGGGCGGGCCTGCAAGCCGGCGGTGGTCGCCAAGAAACCCCTTGACCCGCGAGGAGGCCGAGCCGAACACTGTTAGAGCAATCTAACAGAGGTTGATATGTCTACCAAAACCGACGCCGGCCTGCATCTCACGGAGACCCTCGAGGACTACCTCGAGATCATCCTGATGCTCTCGCTCCAGATGCCCACCGTGCGCGTGCGCGACATCGCGCGCCTCAAGGGCGTGCGCATGCCCACCGTGACCTGGGCGCTGCGCCGGCTGGCGGAGAAGCAGCTCGTGCTCTACGCGGCCCGCGAGTACGTTGAGCTGACCGCGCGCGGGGGGGAAATCGCGCGCAGCGTCGCCGGACGCCACCGCTTCCTGTCGGCATTCCTGGTGAAGATTCTCGGCGTCGCGCCCAAGGTGGCGGAGAAAGATGCCTGCGGTCTGGAGCACCACCTCTCGCCGCAGACGCTCGATCGGCTGGCCGCGCTGGTCGAGTACGTGGAGACCTGTCCCGAGGTGCAAAAGGATTTCCTGACGAGGTTCCGGTACTGCTTCACGCAGCCGAAGCCAAGCAGCGCCGCATGTCGCCGCAGCGACTGCCGGACGGACCGCGCGCGGCGGGGTGAGGACCCCGATCTGATCTCCTTGGGGACGCTGCCCGCCGGCGCGCAAGGGACCGTGGCGCGCGTGCATGTGTCGGTCAAGCGGCGGCCCATGCTGATCCGCAGCGGCTTGCTGCCGGGCACCGTCGTGGAGAAGGTGAGTCCGCCATCGCTGCGACGGCCGGCGCTCATTCGCGTCGACGGTCAGGACCTGAAGCTCACGGCGGCCGAGGCGCGCTCCATACTGGTTGCGAGGATCCCGGATGGGGAGGAGAAAACCGGTGTCGGGGAATGACACACAGACCATCCCCCTCGATCACGTGGGGTCGGGTCACACCGCGGTGATCGCCGATCTCGTCGGGGATCCCATCTTCCAGGTTCGCCTGCGCAACATGGGGTTTCGCGAGGGCGAGACCGTGGAGGTCGTCAAGCAGGCGCCGCTCGCCGATCCGGTCGAGTACAGCATCGAGGGTGCCCACATCAGCCTGAGACGCGCGGAAGCCCACCACGTGCGCGTTGCAGACGTGCGCCCGGTCTCTTTGGCCCCCTGTCGAGGCAGGCGCCGGCGGCTGCGCCGGGGCTGGGGCCGGCGGGGTCTTTAGGCCGTGGAGCCGAAACATCGCACCATCCGGGTCGCACTTGCCGGGAATCCCAATGCCGGCAAGACCTCGATCTTCAATCTGCTCACGGGGCTTCACCAGCAGGTCGGCAACTGGCCTGGGGTGACGGTGGAGCGCAAGAACGGGCACCTCGAACACGGCGGCTACCGCTTCGAGGTGGTCGACCTTCCCGGCAGCTACTCGCTCACCTCCTTCTCCCTGGAGGAGCGCATCACCCGTCAGTATCTGATGGAGGAGCAGCCGGACGTCGTGATCCATGTGGTCGACGCGGCCAATCTGAAGCGCAATCTCGACCTCACGGTTCAGCTTCTCGAGATGGGCCTCGACGTCGTCGTCGATCTGAACATGTGGGACGAGTTCCAGGGGTCCGGCGCGCGGCTCGATCTCAAGCGCTTCGAAGAGCTCCTTGGCGCGCCCGTTGTGACCACCGTCGGCCACCGTGGACGCGGTCGCGAACAGATCTTGGATGCGGGGGTCCGCCTCGGAGAGGAGCGCAACGCCCGGCACCGCCACGTCCCGATCACGCTTGGAACGCGCGTCGAGCACCTCCTGGTCGAGCTCAGCCGCGCCATCGAGAGGGCGGCCTCCGGGACGCTGCCGGTACCGGCCCGCTACGTGGCCGCCAAGCTCATCGAGGGCGACGCGGATGTCGCCGCGTGGGTCCACAACCGTCTGTCCGACGGCAAGACGCTGCTCGCCGAGGCCGAGGCGTCTCGCAAGCACGTGCGCAGCGTGACCGGTCTCGAGCCGGCGCGCGTGATCGCCGAGGGACGCTACGGATTCGTCGACGGGCTCCTGCGCGAGACGCAGGTGGCTCCCCCGCTCGATCGCATGGAGCTGTCGCGCCAGCTCGATCGCGTGCTGACGCATCGCTATCTGGGCTTGCCCATCTTCCTCGGGTTCATGTGGCTGCTCTTCAACGTCACGTTCACCCTCGGGTCGTATCCGATGACGTGGATCGAGGCATTGGCCGGCTGGCTGGGTGCGCGCGTCGCCGACGCACTCCCCGCGAGCGTCATCACGGATCTCATCGTGGACGGGATCATCGGCGGCGTGGGCTCGGTGGCCGTCTTCCTGCCGAACATCGCGATCCTCTTCCTCGGCATCTCCCTCCTCGAGGACTCCGGCTACATGGCGCGCATCGCCTTCATCATGGACCGCGTCATGCACCTCTTCGGCCTCCACGGCAAGTCGTTCATTCCGATGCTCATGGGCTTCGGGTGCACCGTGCCCGCCCTGATGGCGACCCGGACGCTGGAATCGCGGCGTGACCGGATCCTGACGGCGCTCCTCGTGTCCCACATGTCCTGTTCCGCGCGACTCCCCGTGTACGTCCTCTTCGCCGGTGCTTTCTTCGCCCAGCATGCCGGCAACGTCGTCATGTTGATCTACCTGCTGGGCGTTCTGGCGGCCCTGCTGTTGGGCATGCTGTTCAGCCGAACCCTCTTCCGCCGCGAACAGGCCTCGTTCGTCATGGAGCTTCCGCCGTATCGCTGGCCGACGACCCGCGGCCTGCTGGCACACACCTGGGACCGCACGCGCGTCTACCTGCGCAAGATGGGCGGCATCATCTTGATCGCGTCGGCCCTCCTCTGGGTGCTGAGCAACTTCCCGCGTGATCCGCGGCTTGCCGACAGCGACGCTCACGATCCCGAAGTCTCGGCCGCGCGAATTGAGTACACGGTCATCGGCCGCGTCGGGAAGTTCATCGAGCCGGCGATCGAACCGCTCGGCTTCGACTGGCGCATGGGGGTGAGCCTCGCGACCGGTTTCGTGGCCAAGGAGGTCGTGGTCTCCTCGATGGGCGTCCTCTACCACACGGGTGAGAATGCCGACGAGGAGAGCCAGACGCTGCGCCAAGCGCTCCGCGATCCGCGGTACGGGATCACGCCGCTCGCCGCCTTCGCCTTCATGATCTTCGTGCTCCTCTATGTCCCGTGTGTCGTGGCGGTCATCGCCGTGCGCCGCGAGGTCGGGTGGCGCTGGATGGTCTTCGACGTCGCCTACCAGGTGCTCCTCGCCTGGCTGGCGGCGTTCGCCGTGTACCAGGGGGGCCGGCTCCTGGGCCTTGGGTAACCCACCCGACCGACCTCCGAATCCGCTATAATGGGTGCATGCTGAACACACACACGCGCCCGCATCGTTCGTCCGGCCCGATCGCGGCCTCTCTGTTGGCGCTGCTGGCACTTGGGACGGCAACCGGCAAGGCAGAAATGCACCGCATCTACCTGGACGGTGACTTCGCCGACTGGGAGGACCTGGATCCCGTCTGGGTCGATCCCCCGGGTGACGGGGGAGCCAGTGGCATCGACTTCGAACGCATCTGGGCGGCCGAGGATGAGGCCTTCCTCTACCTGCGTTTCGAGGTCGGCTCGGAGATGCTCCTCCAGGAGAACAACAGCCTCACCCTCTACATCGACGGCGACGACTCGCCGGCCACCGGCTTTCCGGTCGGCGGCATCGGCGCCGAGCTCCTCTGGACCTTCGGCAGCCTGGACGGCTTCTTCTTTCACGACAGCGACTGGGTGAACATCGAATGGGCCGACATCGGCGTTCTGGTGGGACCGACACACTCGGGTGAGGACTACGAGATCGCTCTGCGGCGCGACGCGGAGCCCGACGGCACCCATCCGCTCTTTCCGGGAAGCACCATCCGCATCCTCTTCCGCGACGAGGCCGGTGCCGGCGACTGGGCGCCCGACATGGGCAGCACCATCGAGTACGTCTTCGACCAGGGCACGCTCGATTCGCTCGAGCCGATGGACCTGGTGCGCACGGCGGGCCCCGCGCGCCTCGTGACCTACAACGTGCTCTTCGACAGCCTCTTCGATCCCGGTCCCCAGGACTCGTTCCGGCGCATCCTCCAGGCCATCGAGCCCGACGTGATCGCGTTCCAGGAGATCTACGATCACACCGCCACGCAGACCCGCCAGCTGATCGAGAGCTTCCTCGGCGGCTCGTGGGAAGCCGAGCGGATCAGTGACAAGGTGTTGCTGACGCGCAGCAGTATTCTCGGCCACTGGTCCATCGCCGACGGCCGGGCGGGTGCGTTCCTGATCTCGCCGCAGGGCGATTTCACGGCCGACATGCTCGTCATCAACGCCCACCTCAACTGCTGCGGCGCCGACGCGGAACGCCAGCAGCAGTGCGATGCCATCATGGCGTTCGTCCGCGATGCACAAGTGCCGGGCGGCGACCTCGACCTCACCCCGGAGAATCCGATCGTCATCACGGGCGACATGAACTTCGTGGGACTGCGGCGCCAGCTCGTGACGCTCATGACGGGCGACATCGTGGACAACGACACCTACGGTCCCGACTTCGCGCCCGACTGGGACGGTAGCGACCTCGCCGACCTCCGCTCACGCCAGCCGACGGAGCCGATGGGCTACACCTGGTACAAGGAGTGGAGCACGTACTGGCCGGGCCGGCTCGACTTCATCATCTACACCGACAGCAACCTCGCCACGGGGGTGCAGGCGATCATGCAGACGCAGTTCATGCCGCCGGAGTACCTCACCGAATACGGTCTCCTGGCCAGCGACAGCTACAACGCCTCGGACCACTTGGCGTACTTTGCGGACTTCGCTCCGCGCGGGCAGGATGTGACCGAAGAGTCATCGGAGCCGGGGAACGTGATCCGCCTGCGAGTGGACGGCACCAGCCCGAGCCCCGGGCGCGTGCGGCTCGTTCTCGAATTGCCGGGCGGCGCGGCGCACGAGGCGACGGTCAGCATCCACACCGCCGATGGGCGCCTGATTCGCCAACTGACCCCGGGGCCGCAGCTCACCCTCACCTGGGATGGGACCCATTGCAGCGGCCAGCCGATGCCCAGCGGGGCCTATTGGGCCCGGGCCGCGTGGGGGCGCCAGTCGGCGACGACACGTATCACGCTGATGCGGTGATGGAGCGCACCCTACGGTAGCCCCAGCCCCAGCGGATTGGCCTCCGGAGCGAGCGCGCTGACCACGCGAACCACCGCGAGCAGCATCCATGCGCCCACGAAGGCCATCTGGTAGCCCTTCACGAACCAGCCCGGCCAACCGGTCAGGAGCCTACGGCCGGTGATCGCGCCCACGAGGATGGCGAGCAGTCGGTAGAGAGCGAACGGTGCGACGATCGCGATCAGGGGATTGTGCAGCAGGGCCTCAGGCAGCTCGAGCTGCGCGAGGCTCTGCGCAGCGCGCGTGAGGCCGCATCCCGGACAGTGGATGCCCAGGAGCTGGTGGATGGGGCACACCGGAAGATGCGCGTCCAGCCCCGGCACGCGGGCGCTGGCCAGCACCACGACGGCTGCGCCGATCAGGATGGCCAGCGTCCAGCGCTCGTTGCGTGTGAAGCGATAGCCGGGTTGCAGCAGCTGCACGTCGGGCCTCGGCTAGGCTCCGCCCTTGTCGTCTGTGGGCGGCGGAGGTGGCGGGGCGCTCACCCCCCGGTAGACCGCGTTCTTGTGTACCGGCGCCGCCACCTTGTAGAGGATCTCGATTCTGTATTCGTTCTCGTCGACCTCTTCCCCGGCGGCCACGGCCGTGGCCAGCGAGTGCACATCCAGGGCCACCAGGATCGCGAGGGCCAGGTAGGCCACAAAGAACAGGATCGGGATGATAACCGTGGGCGAACCCAGCGCCCCGATCACGGCGAGGGCCAGCGAGGCGCCCAGGAAGTAGATCGACTTGTTCGTCTGGCCGATGAGCACATAGCCCAGGAAACTGAGGCAGCAGAAATTGGCCAGCGCTGCCACCAGGGGGTTGATGTTCTTCTTCTCCAGCTTAGCCATGATTCCTCCTAAGGCTTAGGGGGGACAGCGAACGATGTTCACCCCCTACGATTGGGCTTGCGACCGCCGGTGTCAAGGGGCAGCGCGACCGGTCATCCGCCGCAAGATGGTGTCGCGGTGCTGCCGAAGCCGGTGCTGCAGACTGCGCATCGCGGGGGCCGAAATCGGCAGGTACGGCTCCAGTGATATGAGGTACTCACGTGTATAGCGAGTCTCCGCCCGGCACGCGGCCGCGAGCGGAAGGTGCACGGCCGCGAGGCGCACCAAGTCCTTGAAAGGCGCAAGATCGGGCGCCGGAAAGAGCTCGAGCCGCGCGAGCACCCGGCGGCCGAAGTGCAACGTGCGATTCGCCCAGGCGTCCAGGGGGCCGGCCCTCGCCGCCTGGCTGATGGGGGTGCGCAGGCCCGCACGCAGGTCGTCCTCCACATCCTGGAGATCATCGCTGAACTGGAGGAAGACCCCATAGGCGAACATGAAGTCGGCCTCTTCGGGGGCGAGCGTGCCGGCTACCAGGTATCCATCGGCCAGCACGGAGGCCCCGCCTTTCGCGACCCCGATCGCGATCAGTTCCTCTGCGGACAGCGGCCGCCCGCGATCGAGGAGACGCAGGCTCTCGATTTGCGCGGCGTGGATCGAGAGAAGGCTCTCGAAGACGTGGGGTGAATGCTCGCGCGGGTGCTGCTTCTCGATCATGCTCAAGAGCCTGTAGACCGGGTCCTCGAGCGCGTCGTCCGCCGTGACCCGCTCGCCGCGCAGGCGCGCCGTCAGGCGCTCGTTGAAGCGCCGTTTGCGGGACCCGGGGATGTCCGGGTCGTCGAGGTAGTTGTCCGTGTAGGGATAGAGCAAGCTGTAGGCGAAGATGGATGGGGTCAATTCCACGGGCCGGCCGAGCAGTGTCTGAAGCCCGTTCATCGCGGCGGCATTGCGGCTGGCCTGGTAGATCTCCCGGTACGTCAAGCGCGAGTCGAACCGCCGCGCGTCGCGGAAGAAGCGCAACAGGGCGCGCCGATAGTCGCGGGAGTGGATGAAGGCCACGTGGCTGTCGCCGAGATCCAGCAGGCACCGCGCCAGATCGGCGAAGAGACCGACGAGGGGTTCCAGCGCGTCGTCGTCTTCCGGCAGGGTGGGGGCGATCGCGCGGAGCTCCCCGGCCAACTGGTGCAAGATGCCCTCGATCTGCCCCTCGCGCTGCGACTGCTCCGCACGCGTGTACGTGCGACCCAGATCGGGCAAGGAAGTGGGACTTCGCCACCAGAGGCCCGCGTAGCGGTCCGTGTACCGGCGAACGAGGTCGCCGACCGACGATGGTTGATTCGAGCTGTCCATTCCCCTCCCGGATCCCGTGCGGTCCCGACGATCCACACGTACCGTGAAGTGCCCGCCCAGGTTGCGGGCACGCGTATCCTATACGCTGCATCCCGCACCGAAAGTGCTAGAATATAGGTAGAGACTGGGATTCCCCCGCGTCCGGAGGGTGAGCTATGAAACGTGCCCTGTGTTTGATCTGTCTCGGCGTCTTCTTCCTGACCTGCATGGCCGCGTCGGCTGCCGCCGCCCCCATCGAGGTTCGCGTGACACTGACCTACGACCCGGATGCGTTGCAGGTC
Source organism: Candidatus Eiseniibacteriota bacterium (assembly GCA_030601305.1). Taxonomy (GTDB): domain Bacteria; phylum Eisenbacteria; class RBG-16-71-46; order CAIMUX01; family WJJG01; genus JAUVTV01. Next base: position 18,118 of record JAUVTV010000014.1, read on the forward strand.
AATCGGCTGGGGGCGTTCGACGAGGTCCGCCTCTCCGGCTGCGCGTCGATTCCGCTGGCCGGTGCGCCGGCCCTGCCGGTCGCCACCGTCCGCGTCGCCCTTCCCGAAGGGATGACGGTCTCCGGGGTCCGGCTGGACGAGTTACGGGGGGCTGCGATTCAGGGATGCAATCCGATCAGGCCCGCGCAGCCTCCGCGTCCGATCGATCCCACGGCTGCGGTGCCGGAGTACGCCGTTCCCGATGCGAGGATCTACGCGTCGGAGGCTGCCTATCCGCCCGCGCGCGTCCGCCTCGTCGGCCAGTGCGATCTCGCCGGTCAGAACATGGCGGTGCTGCACGTCTACCCGTTGCAGTACCTGCCCGGGAAACAGATGCTCGTCATGACAACCTCCATGGAAGTCGTGCTGACGGGCGAACCGGGTTACGCGTGTGGCGACTACCTTCCGGTGGCGATTACCGCTCGCGGCCGCGAGGCTTGCGAGCGCCTCGTTTCACGCATGGTGATCAACCCCGAGGATGTCGTGCTGCGCACCGGGAGCGCCGCCGCACCGGCGCGCGGCGTGGAGCCGGGCCAATACGACTACGTGATCATCACCTCGGCGAGCTGGCTGGAGTCCTTCGCCCCGCTCGCCGAGTGGCGCACGAAGCACGGCATGCCGGCCACCCTGGTGACCACCGACTGGATCTACACTGCGGGGGGCTACAGCGGAACGAACCTCGAGAAGATCCGCGCCTTCATCGTCGATGCTCACGATCAGTGGGGCGCGACGAACTTCCTGCTCGGCGGGGACACCCACATCATCCCCGATCACATCCGCACCATTACGGTCCCCGGCTACTGGACCGACAACATCCCCAACGACACCTACTTCGCCGACTACGATGAGGACTGGGTGTGCGAGGTCAACGTCGGCCGTGCCTCGGTGCGCTCGCCGACCCAGATCGCGACGTTCATCGACAAGCTGATGACGTATGAGAAGGATCCGCCTCTGATCGGCTATGCCACCAGCGCGGTCTTCTTCGGCTTCGATATCAGTATCTGCGGCGATGCCTACGGGGAGACTCACAAGGAGAACTTCATCCGCAGCCAGCACCTGCCGCCGAGCTGGTCGTTCGACACCGAGTACGACAGCGAACCGGGCAGCCACCAGGGGGATGTTCTGGCCTACCTCGACGCGGGTTACCATCTCGTCAACCACCATGACCACTGCAACAGCGATTGCATGGGCACCGGGTGGATCTGTCACGGGGAGATCATGTACACGTCCGACCTGAGCGCGCTCACCAACGGCGACCGTCAAAGCATCCTCTTTGCCGTGGGCTGCAACCCGTGCGACATCACCGTCTACACCAGTGTTGCCGAAGGCTTCGTGCGCAACCCGAACGGCGGGGGCGTGGTCTTCATGGGGAACTCGCGCACCGGGTGGGGCGGCTCGATCGAGGACCCCGACTGGTACTCGGCGCGTCAGGACCGTTTCTTCTACCGCAACCTGTTCGACTACGGGATCGTGAGACTGGGGGAGAACTTCACGCTGCTCAAGAACGACGAGTTCGACTTCGACGATCCCTACAACCTCCACAAGTACTGCTTCACGCAGCTCCACCTCCTAGGTGATCCGGGCATGCCGGTCTGGACGGACGATCCGCGAGCGCTCACCGTCGTGCACGACGAGAACGTGCCGGTGGGACCGCCGGTCGTATTCGAGGTGGATGTCTCCACCGACGGCGTACCCGTGGACGGAGCCACGGTCTGCCTGTGGAAGGAGGGCGAGATCTACGCGGTGGGTGCGACGATCGGCGGGATGGCCTCCTTCGAGATCACCGCAACCACTGAGGGGTCCCTCCTCGTCACGGTGACCGGACAGAACTGCGTGCCCTACGAGGGTGAGGCGACCGCGGAGATCGATCCGGCGTCTTCGCCTGAAGGCGGAGAACCGCCCATCGCGAGGCTTGCCCTCAACGGAGTCCAACCGAATCCGTTCTTCACTTCAGCGCAGATCTGTTTCGCGATCCCGCCAGGTCAGCGCCACGCACCGGTCACGCTGGTCGTCTACAACAGCCTGGGCCAGAGGGTGCGCACGTCGGTGAACGCCAGGCTGCCGGCCGGTCCGCATACGGTGGTCTGGGATGGACGGGACGAAGACGGCCGCGAGCTGTTCGGCGGGTTGTATCTGTGTGAGCTGCGCAGCGGCAAGGAGCGCCGCTGCCAGCGGGTGATGGTCTTGCGATAAGCGGCCCGGATGACGTCTGCCACCGCGCGAGCGTCAGGGGTTTGCGCCGAGGTCTATTGACCCTTTAGGCTAGTCCTCGTCGTCCTGGTCCCCGAATTTCTCGCGCAGGCTGTCGATCGCGGCGTCGTCCAGGTCGATGTCGAAACCGTCCAGGTCGGAGAGGTTGAATCGTCCGACCACGTTGACGAACGCGACCTCATGCCCGGGCTCGATGGCCATGACGAAGAGGCCGAGCACGTACTTCTCATCGTACTTGACGCTCACCGTCGTGCGCTCGTCGCCTTCCTTGACGCGGACGATCTGCTCCCAGTTCTCGTCCTTGAGCTTCGCCTCGATCCTCGCGATGATCGGCTCCAGCGTCTCGATGTCGAGGGCGGCGCTCTCGAAGGACTTCACGCGAATGGCGAGCAGCTTCTGTTCGCCGTCCTCGTCGGTCTTGCCCTGCATGCCAAACGCCATGCGCAGGAGCTCGGGTCCCAGCGAGATGTCGGCCACCGACTCGGCCGCTTCGGGGATCACGATATCCTCGAGGTCGATGTATCCCGGGAGGCTTTCGATGTCGACTTCCGTGGCCTGCACACCCCCGAACAGACCGGACAGCATCAGCGCAAACAGCACACTTGCGATTCTCATTCCTGGCCTCCTTCAATCCCGGCGAGCGCACGCGAGATGCGCTCCTTGACGGTTTGATGTAGCTGCTTCTCGAGAACGCGCTCGATCGCCTGGTCCCGAGAACGGTTCATCGTCTGCACGACATAGGTCAAGCTCCAGCGCGCCTGCTTGCGAGCCCGGAGCAGCTCTTCGTCGCTGGGCGAGGAGCCGTGGCGCATGGGGAGAACGACAATCAGCAGCGCCGCCGCCACCGCACCCAGTCCGGCAGCCAGCCGTCCCCACGGGAACCTGCGGCGCGCTTCGCCGGCTCCCGCAGCGTGCATCACGGCATCGATCACGCGATCGGGACAGCGTTGCACGGGAAGTTGCGTCAACGCTTCTTCGGCCAGTGACAATTCCTCGAGCGCCATGCGGCACTCGTCGCACGCGCGTAAGTGCGCCTCCAGGACGGCTCGCTCCCGGGAAACCAGCTCGCCGTCGAGGTAGTCATCCCAAAGGGACTTGCATGCAGCGCATTCCGTCTTCATGCCTTCGTTCCTCGCTTTCCTCCGCCAGGTACCCGCGGAGCATGCGCTTGCCGCGATGGACGGCGACGCGCACGGTGCCGGTGTGCATGCCGAGCATCTCCGCGATGGACACATAGGTCATCCCGTGGAAGTAGTGCAGCAGCAACATGCTTTGGATCTTCTCCGGCAGGCGCGCCATCGCGCGATGGAGCGATTCCTGTCGCCGCGTGAGCTCGTACTGCTGCTGGGGATTCGGCCTCCCGTCACCCGGCGCGGCGCCGGGATCGTGGTGCGACCAAGACCTGAGCCGTTTCGCGCGCGCGGACCGCTTTCGCAAGAGATCCAGACAGAGGTTGTGCGCCGTGCGCATGATCCAGGCGGCCTCGTGACCGCGCTCGATCCGATTCCGGTGCTTCCAGAGACGGACGAAGACCTCCTGGGTCGCGTCTTCCGCGTCCTCGCTCGAGCGGAGCAAGTAGACCGCGTGGCTGAACACACGATCCGCGCTGCGCCTCACAACTTCCTGGAAGTCCTCTGCATCCATCGTTCACCCACCATGACGAGCGCCCGGAGCAAAGGTTACACCCACGCGAAGCGGCCGTCCCCACGCCTGCGGAGACGGCCGCTCGATAAACCGTTGTGTCTACGAACTGCTACTGCACTTGCAGCTTGCGCACGACCACTACTGCACTTGCAGCTTGCCCACGACCACACCGTCCGGGCCGCTGAGACGCGCAAGGTAGATCCCGGGCGTGATCCGCGCCGCACCGAGATCGGCGCGCACCGCGTGATCGCCGGCCGAGAAGGCCCGGTCCGCGACCACAGCGACCTGCCGTCCGGTGACGTCGAAGAGGGCGATGTTCACGTGGCCGGCCGTTGACTGCCGGAAGCGCAGCGTGACCTGCTCGCGCGCCGGGTTGGGGGCGACGGCGAGCGATAGACGCGTGGCCGGGCGGGCGTCCTCCGCAACCACGTCCGCCGGATCCCGCGGTGTGTAGTCCCAGATGCCGCGCCCGTAGGTGCCGTAGCGCACGACGCCGATCTCCGGCACCCACTCGATGCACCAGTACACGGTGAGCGGCGCCTCGGTCCCCGAGATGGTCTCCCACTCGCCGAGCCAGGCGTTGTAGCCGTACGGTCCCGTCTCGCAGGCCGCGTACAGGTCGTCGCCGGTTGCGCCGCCGAGCGTGAGACCATAGACGAGCGTGCCCGGCAGGCCGTCGCTCATCGGCTCCCACAGGATGCCGCCGTCGGTCGTCCGCCAGACGGGCGGAGCGCCGTAGCCGCTGCCTCCCACGAAGGCCAGGTCGCGATCGTTGGGGGAGGCGACGATCGCCGTGCCGTAGAAGTAGTGCGCGTCGGGGCCCTCGCCCGACTGGGTCCAGGTTGCCCCGGCATCGCGCGAGTACCACAAGAGGCCGCGGCTGTTCACCGCGTACCAGTAGTTGTAGTCCACGGGCGAGATGGCAAGACCGGTCAGGTAGCCGCCCGTGGGGGCGAAGTCCTGCGGCAGCTCGGTCATCTCGAAGTAGCTGCCACTGATGCGCTCATAGCGCCAAAGATGATCGGCGCACAGGTAGAAGACGTCGGCATCGAGCGCATCGGCGAGGATGAACGGCATCCAGCTGTGCGAGGCGCCTGGCGGGAAGTCGAGCTGAAGCAGGTAGTTCGGATTGATCTCCATGAGCTGCACGAGAACGAAGCCCGGGTAGACCGAGTAGAGCGAGTTGTGGTCGCGCACCGTGGATGTCAGGTGGCCGTAGTCGCCGCTGATCGTCTGCTCGAAGGGCAGGTACCCGTTGCGCGCATCGAGCGTCGCGATCTGGAAGCCCTGGTCCTGCGAACCGGCGGCGATGAGATAGGGATCGGTCTGGCTGGTGAAGATGCCGTAGTACTGGCTCACGGCCAGCCCCCACAGCGAGAGGTTCTGCACCGTCGCCCCGCCGTCGTAGGAGACGTACGTGCCGCCGTCGGTGTTGAAGTAGATCGCCTCCTGGCCGTTCACCCAGTGGACGTCCATTCCGGGGAGATCGGCGTGCAGCCGGTTCTCGGG
>JAUVTV010000053.1 GCA_030601305.1 Candidatus Eiseniibacteriota bacterium
CGCGCCCCGCTCGGGCAGCTTCTCCATTCCGTAGCGAGATGCCTCAGCCCGCATGAGCTTTTCGAGTTCCGATGCCACCTGGGCGGGCAGCCGCGACGGCTCGTACGCTTCGAGGTGCTGGGTCACCTCACGGTGGGCGCGCTCCCCGAGGCTCAGGCCCCCCTCCGCCTGCCACCGCGATCGATTGGCGCGATCGACCACGGGGCCCGGGAAGTAGTGTTCCGCGCGGAGGTGCTTGCGCGTGTGTTTCGAAATCAGAAGGTGCCCTTCGCTCAGCAGCTCCTCGAAGAGCGGCTGCGCCGGGAAGTCGTCGCGCGGCTCGATACCGCGCACCAGGCGCAAGGCCATACCGGCGATTTCGTTGTCGAGAACAAGTTTCTCCAGGCTCTGACAGCTTTCGAAGTCGAGCATGCCGGGGCCCGAGATGCTGTTGATGCCGCTCAATGCAGCCAGCGTCGCGCCCATGGAGCTTTCGAATCCGGCCTGCGCGTCGAGCTGCTTCGCATCGCTGAGCGCGATGTACGCCTGCGTGGGCAGTCCCAGATACCTGCCGATCTCGCAGTACGCGCAGTCGATCATCTGCGTCTCGACGGCTCCCATGGGCGTCGTCTCGTAGCGCACGTCGAAGGCCGCCGGGGATCCGCCGTACAGGACGGGTGTGCCGGGACACGCGAGCTGACTCATGACGAGCCCGCTGAGCGTCTCGGCGGTGTGCTGCACGAGCGCGCCGACGAGCGTCACCGGTGACATGAAGCCGGTGAGCGGCATCGAGATGTACTCGACGGGAATCCCGTACTGCGCGCAGTCGAGGAGGTTCTGCGAGGTGACGTCGCTCCACTTGAGCGGCGCCGTGGGGCAGCAGGAGAAGAGGGTCAGCGGCTTCCTCCTCAGCTCCTCTTCCGAGCCGCGCACCGCAACCTGAAAATCCTTCATGACCTCGAACGATGGGATCGTGAAGGCGCCGGTCACCACGGGCTTCTCGCCGTAGAGCAAGCTGAGATAGAGGCGATAGCTGTCCTGGATCTTCTCGACGACGTCGCTGCAGACAAAGGCCGTGCTCTGCGCCGCAATGTGCGGCAGTCGACTGACGAGCTTGCTGTAGCGGACATAGTCGTCCGTCTGCGCCCTGCGCATCTCACCGGTTCCGTGGTCGAGGATGTTGATGGCGCACGATCCGGGCGTGAAGTAGACGTTGTCGCCCGAGAGGTCGTGGGTCCGCTCCCCGAGAACATCGCAGAGTGGGAAGGCGCGCGGTGCCGTCTCCACCGCGCGGTCGATGAGCTGGTCGGTGAACATCACCCGCCGAGCCGCCGCATCGACCTTCGCGCCGTGATCGGCGAGCAGGGCGATCGCGTTGTCGTTCTGGATCTCGGTGCCCAACTCGCGCAGGAGGTCTCTCGCCTCCGAGATGATGCGTTCGATGAGCGGGTCATCGAGCAGTCTCAGTGTGGGTCGCACGGCAGCTCCCTTCGCTAAGGCACTGACATTGCAGACGATATGTCAATCCGAACAGTCTACCACTCCGCGCATGCCGCTTGTGCCCCGGAGTTCGCCGTGGTACCGTGATCGCGTTGCGACCGATTGGCCCGACCAGGCAACTACAGATCGTACAATCAGTTAGGCCGGTCGATGGTTTCTCAAGGAGGTGAAACCATGACGCGGACCTCCCCCGTCCCGCAGGGCTATCTTCCGCGAGCTGCCGTGCTCATCGCGTGTCTCTCTCTCGCGATCATCCTGGTGGCTCGCGCCGACGCCGCCACGCTGCTGGTGCCCGACCAGTACGCAACGATCCAGGAGGCGGTGGACAGATGCGCCGACGGCGATACAGTCTTCGTCCGTTCCGGACTCTACGCTGAAAACGTCGTGTTGCCCGAGCCGGCGCCCAGCATTGCGCTCATCGGTGAGAATCCGCAGAGCACGATCATCGATGCCGGCGGTGAGGGGAAGTGCATTCGCATCCGGAATCTGTCGCAGAGCACCGGATCCGTGGAGAACTTCACGCTGCAGAACAGCGGCATCGGGTACACCGGCAGCATCATCAACTGCGCTATCGCGATCAGTACGGACGGCACGGGGAGCTGGACGGTGCGCAACAACATCCTCCGTGACCACCCGCAGCACGGCATCCTGACCACGGACGTCACGACGATCGCGGAGAACCTATTCCTGGACATCGCCTTCCGCGCGATCTTCGCCAGCTCGCACGCTTCACCGACCATTGTGGGCAACGACTTCATCGACTGCGGGTACGGCATATACGTGCACGCGGGTGTGGATCAGGTGACCATCGCCAACAACATCATCGCCTTCGGTGACACCGGCATTGGCACGCAGGGCCCGCTGTTCACACCGGAGTGCAACAACCTCTGGGAGCTGAAGGTGGCCTACGACGGCTGCGGAGCCGGGGAGAGCGATTTCTCCGCGGATCCGCACTTCTGCGACGCCGACGGCGAGGACTTTCGCCTGCGTTTCGACTCGCCCTGCCTCGGTCAAGGGGGCGATCTCGGTTGCGGTCTGGTCGGAGCGTTCACCGAGGGGTGCGGTGCGATCGCCGTCGACGAGACGAGCTGGGGCCGGATCAAGCTGCTGTTCCGTCGCTGACGGACGATCGCGCGCTTGCAAACCGGCACCCTTACTCGGCATCATAGGGGGGTCGGCAACACGAGAAGAGGGACACGGCAAGAGCGTCCCCCGGGAGGTGAGCGATATGGCCGCTGGTAAGGGTGAGGGTCGCGGTGGCCGCGCGGGTCGCGGTGGAGGCGGCCGCGGAGGCAAGCATGGGGGTGGGGATCGCGCACGCCGGCTCTTTGGCGGCGGCGGGCGCGGGGGCCCCAACTACGGTGCCCAGCCGCTGGGTCGATCGGGCGACGGGGAGGCGGAGGGACCCGGTGACGACTGCATCTGTCCCCAGTGCAGCTACCGGGAGCGGCATGTCGCGGGTCGCCCTTGCTCGCAACGGAAGTGCCCCAAATGCGGCGCGCGCATGGCGGCGTACGAAGAGGGTACCTCGGAAGAAAAGAAGGACTGATCGAGAACCTGCGCGACCGTGGACTAGCCAGGCCGTGGCAGAGGTCATCCGGGCCCCTAGCGACCGGCGTAGCGCGTGCGCCTCCCCTTCGAAGGCTGTTTCCCCTGCGATGCCCGATTCGCGATCGGGATCTCGCACCCCTCCAGCGGAATCAACCTCAGGTCGTAGTACAGGGTGTTTCCGGGGACGGCGCGCAGCAGCACCTCGACGGCTTCGTATCCGGGCACTTCGACCCGCATGTCCCAGAACCCCATCTCCAGGTCACCCGTGAAGGGTGTGGTCCCGACCGCCCAATACTCCGCACCGACCATGTGCTGGCTTTCCTCCGTGCGGGCCCGCACGTAGACGATCGCGTTGGGAGGTGAGGTCTTCACGGCAACATGGGCCTCGTCCGACGAGGAGCCGAACGGCATGTAGGAGCAGCCCTCGATGACGAAGGTCGCCAGCAGTGCGACACAAATCAAACCGCAGAGGCGTGTCGATCTCATGCGTTCCTCCAAGGCCGCCATCCTGTGCGTCAGGTACTACCTCTGTACTAATAAACGTGCAGATGGGCGGCTTTCTGGAGCATTTTGGCCGTTGTGGTCTTCTCGGGTGGGCCGGTCCGGAAGCCTGGATCAGATCCCGTAAGAGACTGTTCAGGATACAGTTAGAGGATCGACGTGCCGAATCCTAGTTCCATGACTTAAACGCCCGCACTAGATAGCATCAGTTGACCAGCACCACCCTCTGCGATGCCCGCTCCCCCTCCGCGCGAAGCGTCACGAAGTAGACACCACTCGCGACACGCACGCCGGCCGTATCGCGCCCGTTCCACTTGACGCGCTCTGAACCGACCCCCGCCTGGCCTTTCTTGAGGGTGCGAATGCGCCGGCCGGTGGCATCGAGGACACGGATCTGCACGTGACCCGGTTGAGGCAGCTGGAACCAGATGTCGGTGTCGCTCCGCACCACGCTGGGCCGCGGCGGGGAGAGGTAGAACCGCTCTGGTTGCCAGTTGGGATCGTCGGCGATGCAGTCGCAGCTGAGTAGCCAGTCGATGGCGCCGATCATCTCGGCGGGATCGTACACCGTAGAGGTATAGCGAATGCTGCCGGCCTGATCCACGATGGTGATCTGCGGATGGGTGTCAAGCGGGTCGGGACTCCGATACGTGGCGTATGTGACATCCCCCGGATCCTCGAGACCGGTGATCTGCACCCCATGGATCGCCTGAACGTCCTCCAGGGATGAGAGCCGCTCCGCAATCTGGAGAACCTCGATGTCATTCGTGCCGTACCGCTGGCGAATACACGCTTGGGTGACCGCGGCCTGCAGCGGACCGCTGGGATGATGCGGATCGATGAACTCCAAGACCACGACCTTGCGGATCCGATCCGACAGACGGTGCAACTCGCCGTCACTTCCCAGCAGCGCGAAGTCCGGAGCGAGCGACTCGTTCTGCAGATAGCTTCCGCCGTTCTTGTACACCCGTTGCTCAACGACCGGCTCGTCGGGATCGTCCGAGTGGTAGCGGATCGTGCCGTGAACACGTCCGCCGCCGGTCACGGAGATGTTCAGGTCCTGCCGCTGACCAGGATCGAGGACGAACGCTGCGGGCTCGACGCTGACCCCATCGGGCGCGTCGATGCGGTGCACCGTCAGCGTGCCGGCGCCCGCGTTTCCGATGCGGATGACGCTATCGCGCGGCGCCCCGCCGGCGCCGAGATCCAGCCAGCGAGGATGGACGGCGATGTCGCCCCGGGCATCTTCCCGCGCGCCGTAAACCGTGAGACCGGCCATGCCCGCCACGACGACAAGCGTGTCCCCCCCCGCGCTCACGGCCACGTCCACTGCGGACGCGAATGCCTCCAGGAGCTCCCATCCGGATTCACGCAGTTCCGACGGATCCCCGGCGTTGTAGCGAGCGACGTACGGATATCCGCAGCTCGCCAGCAGGTCACCGGCGCGTCCCAGCGCATAGACGCTCCCTCGCGTCGACCGCACCTCACGGAGATGCGGATTGCGCGGGTCCCCGACCTCCATGACGGCGATGCCGCCGGCGGCCAGCGCGACGAAACAGGTCATGCCGTCTTCCGACAGCTCGAGGTCGCACGCGAGGCCGGGAAGCGTGAAGCTCGCGATCTCGCTTCGCGCGCCCACATCCACGACCGACAGACCGAACCGGCCGTTGGCGACGAACAGGTAGCCGTCGCGATGCGCCAGATCCCAGCAGTCGCTGTCCGGGAGCCCGATGTCGGAATGCCACGCGGGCGATGCCGGATCGCCGACGGCGAGCACCTGGAGGCCGTGCTGATGCGCGGCGACGTAGAGCCGCTCGCCGACCCGCACACCGCCTTCGTAGGAGAGACGCGCGTCACCGGGATCGAACGCGCCCAGGAGCTGCGGTACCGCAGAGGTGATGTCGAAGACTTGGAGCCCCGCGGTGTGGCAGAAGCTGAAGAGGAGCCCCGCGTCCGCGTGGGCGCGAAAGCTCGGGAGCCCTTGCGCGTCGATTCGCTCGGGACGCGCCGGATCGGAGAGATCGAAGGTGTGCAGCCCGGGGTCCTCGCCCGCCACGACGTAGGCGTACGATCCCACGAGCTCGACGCCCATCGCGCGGAATCCCTCCTCGGCATGCGCGCCGACCGGCTGCATGCCGTCGATCCCGTCCTGCGCTGTGGCCCGGCCGAGCAGCATCGCCGCGCACAACAGGAGCGCGCCGAGGCGTCGCCAGGCCTTCGCATCTCTCGTCATCTCACAAGCTCTGGTGGTTAGCGATAGAGTGCCTTGATCGAACCCCAGGAGGCCGGCCGCACGGGAGCATCGTCGTCGCACTCGCAGCCCACGCCACGCGCACCGACGAGACCGCAGGAGTCGTCGTCCGCACACGGGGAGCATTCCTGCAGCGCGAGCGACTCGTCGTCGCAGAAGAGTGGGTCCGCCGACATGTTGCCGTCCGTGCCGGTCGGATCCGCACATCCGACATAGGCGTCACCCACCTCCCGGAAGACGTCACAGCAAGAAAAACCCGGTGAACTGAGCCCGCCGCAGAAGATCTCTCCGTTGCCTGTGTTCGCGGCGACGATGACGTGGTCGAACCGCGGCGCCGACGAGCCGCCGATCCAAACGCCTCCGCCGTCGACGGCACTGTTGGCCGAGATCGACGACTGCGTGATCTCCGGCGAGGCATCCTCCATCCAGATGCCGCCGCCGGGACCGCCGGCAGTGTTGGCGAAGACCACATTGTCCTCGAACGTGCCGCTGTCGGTCGCCCGGTAGGCCGCGGCGCCCCCGCCCGTCGTCGCGTGGTTGCCCGCAAAAAGGTTGCCCGCCACGGTGACATCGGCGTTCCAGATCATCAAAGCACCCCCCCGGGTGCCCAGGTTCTCGATGAACGTGTTACCCGCGATGGTGCCGCCTGCGCCGAACATGGCGATCGCCCCGCCGTCGAAGCCGCTGTTGCCCTCGAACAGGTTGTCGCGGATCTCGACGACTGAGGCGGACTCCACCAGGATGGCGCCGGCGGATCCGCAACACGCGGTGTTGTGAATGAACTCGTTGCCGTCGACGAGTACCGTGGCGCCGTCGAAGATCGCGAGCGCGCCGCCGCTGCCGCCATAGGCCGCGTCGAAGACATTGTCCCGGAACTGGACGTCGCCGCCGCTCACGAAGGCGGCGGCGCCGAAGAAGGCGTCACCACCGGTGATCGTGAAGCCCTCGATGATCGTCGTCTCGTCACAGTCACGGCAGTAGACCGCCCGGGTCGGCTCGGGCGCGGTCACGTCGATGGTCACTGCCGAAGGACCGTTTTGAGAGCGCAGGACGATGCCCGGCTTCATGACCACCGCGGCGAGTTCGCCAAACCCGTCGTCGTGGATGTCGGTATAGATTCCGTCCATGACGAGGACCGTGTCGCCTACGGCCGCGGAGTCCACGCCGGCCTGAAGGGTCTCGGCATCGCCGCCGCCGTCCGCCTCGATGACCCACGTCCGTGCGGCGCTGGAATCACACAGACCGACTGCGGTGGCGAGGAGCACGGCCCCGATCACCATTCGCGGTTCGCGCGCCAGCATGGTCAAGCCTCCTCTCCGCAGCGCGGCGCTATCGCAGCAGCACGACGCGCTGCGATAGCCGCTCGTCTCCGGCTTCGAGATGCAAGTAGTACACCCCTGCGGCAACCGCCGCACCGCGATCGTCGCGGCCGTTCCAGACCACGCGGTGTCCCCCCGCCGAACGGCGATCATGGACCAGCGTGCGAACGAGCCTCCCGGTCGCATCGGCAAGGATAAGGCGAACGTCCCCGGCCTGGGGCAACTGGAACCAGGTGGCCATCTGCCCCTGGAACGGGTTCGGCTCGGGCGCCGTCAGGATGAGACGCGTCGCCCAGTTTGACACCCAGTCCGGCACGCTGCTGCCGGAGAGCAGGGCGTCAATCACCGACTTGATCTCCTGCGGATCGTACTCCCACGACCAGTACCGGACGATTCCCGTCTGATCGATGATGATGTCCTGGGGATAGGGCGCCTCGGGGGCCGGCACGCGATACTCCTGATAGACCGAGCTCCCCGAATCCTCCAGCCCGACGAAGCGCATGCCGTAGGTCTGTCTAAACTCGTTGAGCATGGTCAGCGAGCTGGCGAATTCAAAGATGACCAGATCGTCCGTCGAGTAGTGCTCGTAGATCGTCGCGTCTGTCGCTGCAGCCTGCAGCGGACAGATCGGTCACCACGATGCCCCGAATTCCAGGAACACCACCTTGCCGAGTTGATCGGCGAGCGTATGGTACTGGTCGTCGGTCCCGAGCAGGTTGAAGTTGAATCCCGGCGTTCCAATTTGATAGAAGCTGGTGTTGTTCTTGTACACCTGTGTTCGCGAAATCGGTTCGTCCGGATCATCCGAGTAGAATTCGATCGTGCTGAACGTCGCCGTGCCGCCGCTCGCCACCACCGTGACGAGCTGCTGCTCGCCGGGATCCAGGGTGAAGCTCTCCGGGGTCACGCTGATGCCGCTAGGGGTCTGCGTCGAGGTCACCTCCAGATCGCCCGCGCCGGTATTGCGCACCACCATGGTCGTATCCTTGGTGGTCGCCACGTTCCCGAAGTCCAATCGCGTCGGGAAGACCTCGATGTCGCCCTGCGGATCGTCTCCCGGTGCGTAGACGCCCATGCCGCGCCAGTCGGCGACGACCATGACCGTATCGCCTCCGCTGGTCACGCCGGCGTCGGCGCCCATCGCATAGACCTTGGTCGCATCCCATCCGGCGCGCACCGGGTTCAGGGGATCACTCACGTCGTAGCGCTCGGCAAAGGGGTAGGATCCCACGGCAAGGTGGTTGCCCACGCGGCCCATCGTGAACGCGTTGCCCAGCGTGGGGGCAATGGCGTTCAGCGCGGGAGCGAGCGGATTGCCGATGTGCACGGACGCAACGCCCTCGGAAGCCAGGGCGATGAAGGCGTTCGCGCCGTCATCCGATAGTTCGATGTCACTGGCGAGCCCCGGAAGACCGAGGGTCGCGACCTCGTTCAGACCGTCCAGGTCGACCACCGAGAGGCCGAAGCGTCCGTTGGCGATGAAGAGGTAGCCGTCGTGATGAACGACGTTCCAGCAGGCGTTGTTTTCGAGCTGGAAGGAAGAGATCCAATCGGGTGCCGAGACGGAAGCCAGATCGAGGAGATGCATGCCGTCCTGGTGCGCGGCGACATAGAGGACATCGCCAACCCGCACCCCCCCCTCATAGGAGATGAGTGCATCCACCGGGTTGTGGGCGCCGATCAGCGAAGGTGACGGGGCCGAGATGTCGTACATCTGCACACCCGAGGCGTGACAGAAGCTGAAGAGCGTATCGCCCGTCGCATAGGCGCGCCATGCGGGGAGACCGGTTGAGGCCACGCGTGTCGGCGACATCGGGTTGGAGACGTCGTAGGCCTGCAATCCCGAGCCCAATCCAACCGACGCATAGGCGATGTCTCCCACCATGTGGAAGTCCATCATGTGCGCGAACTCGCTGTCGTTTCTTCCGAGCAGGCGCATGCCGTCGATTCCAATCTGCGCTCGGACGTCGTCAGCTCCCCAGCCGCCGGAGAGGACCGCAGCCAGAAGAGCCGTCTTGAGGATGAAACCATATCGCATCTGTCTGCCCTCCCTGTTTGCGCGCTTTCGGTGGTCTGTCATACCGCACCTGGGTAGACCGGTTCCCAGCCGGTGCCGGGGCACCCGATGCAGATCATTTGCCGTTTAGTCTGGCGGAGAACCGTGAGCGCCATTGTGCGCGCACCGCGCATGTGTGCAACTGGCGTGGTGCGCGACCGCTCAAGTCGAAGACGCCCACCGTGGCCGATCAGAGGGACGGGACGGCGAAACGGATTCGCGCAGAAACGCGGTGGCCGGCAGCAGAACCAACCCGAGGACCGAAAGGTACCTCAGTTGCATGGCTGCCTCCGCGCACGTCACTTGCTTCACGCTCCCCCGCAGCGATCCATAGCAGCCCATGGCCGAAGTCATCCAGGCTGCTAGACTCATAAGTCTAACATGGGAGAACCCTTACGTCGTCCGGAGGGCGGGCATCAAGGTAGGTTTCACCGTGGCCGAAAGATAGGGGAGCGCCCCCAACCACTGACACCTTCTGGGGAGGGAGACAGACGTGGGTAAACCCGTGCGTAAACAGCTCGGCGCAATTCTCATCGACGCCGGCGTGGTCACCGAAGCCGAACTCAAGCGCGTCCTGGATTCCGCGGAAGGGAACGGCAAGCGTCTCGGCGAGCGTTTGGTGGACGCCAACGTGTGCACCGAGAAACACATCGCGAGCGCCCTTTCCTCTCAGCTTGGCCTCAACCAGATCGACCTGCGCCGCGCCGCGATCGATCCCGAGGCCGTCTCACGGATTCCGGAAGAGCTGGCCCGGAAGCACCTCGTCATGCCGGTGAGCATCGGCAGGCAGGGCCTCGCGGTCGCGATGGCCGATCCGCTCAATCTGCTCGCCATGGACGATGCCGAGTTCGCCTCGGGTTTCAAGCTGAGTCCGTGCGTCTCGACGAGCAGCGACATTCTCTGGGCGATCGAGAAGCACTACCAGCTTACCGAGTCGATGGACGCGATTGTCGCTGACTTGAGCGCGAAGGCAACCATTGAGCAGGTCCACGAGCCCGGGCAGGAAACGCCCGATGGACAGGATCTCGAGAAACGCAGTCAGGCAGCGCCGATCATCCGCATGGTCAACACGATTCTCTCGACGGCCATCTCGCAGAACGCCTCCGACATCCACATCGAACCGATGCCGGAACACCTGATCGTCCGCAACCGCATCGACGGACAGTTGCGCCAACAGCTCGAGATGCCCAAGTGGGTGCAGGGCGCCGTGATCTCGCGCATCAAGAACATGGCCCACATCGATATCGCCGACAAGAACACGCCCCAGCAGGGACGCATTCGCATCCGCATGGCCAAGCACACCTTCGACCTGCGCATCTCGATCCTGCCGACTAGCCGCGGCGAGAAGGTCGTCATCCGTCTACTGTATCCCAAGAGCAGTCCGGCCACCGTCGAGCAACTCGGTTTCGAGGAGAAGGATACACGGCGCTTCATCTCCTGGGTATCCCGTCCTCAGGGCCTGGTCCTTGTCGCCGGACCCGCGGGAAGCGGCACGACCACGACGCTCTATGCGGCCCTCACGCAGATCCGCAGCATCACGCGGAACATCACCACGATCGAGGATCCGATCGAGTACGAGCTCGACGGCACCTACCAGGTAGAGGTCAACGAAAACACCGGCCGCACCTTCACCAGCACGATCCCTGCGATCCTGCATCAGGATCCGGATGTCGTGATGGTCGGCGAGTTGCGCGATCTGGAGACGGCCACACTCGCCATGCAGGCCGCGTTCAGCGGCCGCCTGGTGCTGAGCACAGTGCGCACCAAGAGCTCGGTGGCCACGATCACGTGGCTCAAGAACCTGGGGATTCCGGCGCACGTCATCGCCTCCGCCGTGAACGGGATTCTCGCGCAGCGCCTGGTGCGCGTGATTTGCCCGCACTGCAAGAGCCCGGATACGCCTGCCGAGGAGGACCTGTGGCGGATCGGTTTCACCAAGCAGCAGGCCGCGCAGTTGACGTTCTATCGGGGAACGGGCTGTGAGAAGTGCGGCCAGACCGGCTACCTGGGGCGGATCGGCGTCTACGAGCTGCTGACGATGAGCCCACGCTTGAAGCAGCTCGTCGCCGAAGACGCCACCGAGGCAACCGTGAGGCAGGTCGCGACGGCCGAGGGCTTCACGACGCTCATACACGCCGGGATCGCGAAGGTCTCCGCAGGGGTCACCAGCGTTGCCGAGCTGATCCGCGTCACGCAGATGGACGAGCACTACGGAGCCATGTGCCCGCAGTGCAACCAGCTCATCGGTCCCGAGTTTATCGCCTGCCCGCACTGCGGGCTGCGGCTGCTTCAGACGTGCGGTACCTGCCGCGGAGTCATGGATCCCGGGTGGCGGTTCTGTCCGTTCTGCGCATCCCAGATTGCCGAGGGGATGAACCTCGTGGACGGCAAGCAGGCGAAGGCAAGCTAACCGCCCGTGGCAGAGGTCATCCGGGCGGCTAGCTCTCCTCACCCTCTCCGGCGAAATCGCCCGCGCGGACGATCGAGATCTTCTCCACGTCCACGTGGCGGCGGAACGCGTTCAAGATCTCATCTGCGGTCAGTTCGGCGAGGCGATGCTCGAGCCTCACGTCCCACTCGAGCGTTCGCCCAAGATGCTCACGCCCCACCAGCAGTCCCGCCAGTTCCCGGTCCTGACTGCGCGAAACCTGTCGCTGCTGGAGCCAGCCCGACTTGGCCTCCGCGATCTCCTCGTCGCTGAACCCGCTCTCCATGATGCGCCGGATCTCTTCCTTGAACGCCTCGAGGAGCCGCGCGTCGTTCTGCGGTGCGTACATGGCAAAGGCGCCGAACCAGGCGTTCTCGTCCCAGGAATCCGCCCAGAAGCGTGAGCCCACACTGTAGCTCAAGCCCTCCTCGCGTCGGATGCGCGTCGCGAGGCGCGAGTTGAGGAATCCGCCCCCGGTCATGAAATTCGCCAGTAGCACGGCCGCGTAATCCGGATCGTCGTCACGCATCTTTACCCGCAGGCCGGCGCTGAACGCCGCGCTTTCCTTGTCGGGCGTCTCGATCGACTCGAGGATCACCGGGCGATCCTCGTAGCGGGCGACCAGACGGCGGTAGGGTGTGGGGCTCTCCCAGTCGCCGAAGAGCTCCTCGACCGCGTTCGCGATTTCCTCGGGATCGAAATCACCGACGATGGCCAGCTCGCCGGAGGACGCTCCGTAGACGTCGCGGTGGAAGCGTTCCAGGTCTTTCAGCTGCACCTCCTTGATCTGATCGATCTCCTCCTCGGGCGTGGCGATGTAGCGCACGTCATCCTCCGGCCAGGGACTCAGGTGCCGGCGGAGGCGAATGAACGCCTGCGTGCGGGGATTGCCCTTGCTCTCCTCGAGATGGGCCAGCGTCTGCTCCCTGAGCTGCTCGAATTCGTTCTCCGGGAATGAGGGCTCGCGCAAGACCTCGACCAGGAGCCGCAACGCCTCCGGCAAGTGCTCGCGCTCCACCTGGATGCTCCCCCAGGCGCCGGTCGGTGAACCCACCACACGGAGACTCGCCTGGAGCCGGTCGATCGCATCCTCGATCTCCTGCCGCGTGTGGCTCTCCGTCCCCCGCATGAGCATGCGACCGGTCAGCTCCCCGATGCGCGCTTTGCCGCGCAGGCTCTCCTCGTTGCCGAAGTCCAGGCTGAGGCTCAGCGTGACGGTTTCACCCCGCGTGCGCTTGGGCAGCATCACCATCTTGAGACCGACGGGCAGCTGCGCGCGGATCAGCTGCGCTTCGATGTTCTCCGGCGTCGGCTCGAACTCCTCACCCAAGGCCAGCCCCTCGCCGCCCTTGTACGCACCGATCATCTCGGCGAGATCAGGTGTGCCGGGAACCGTCGCGCGCTCGGGTTCCTCCGTGGGGATGAATAGCCCCACGGTGCGATTGGTCGGAATGAGATAGGTCGCCGCGACCTCGTGGACCTTCTCCGGCGTGACCTCTTTCAGGCGATCGCGGTAGACGAAGAGAAGTCGCCAGTCGCCCATCGCGGCCCACTCGCTCATGCCGACCGCCGCCCAGTTGGAGTTGCGCATGCGCATCTCCCAGTGCCGCAGAAGCGCTGCGCGCGCGCGGTCGACCTCTTCCTTCGTGGGTGGGTCGCTCGCCACCTCGCCAGCGACGCGCATCATCTCGTCGCGCACCTCTTCGATCGGCTTCTCCAGACGGACGCCGGCGGTGAGATTGAAAAGCCCCGGATCGCGGAAGCGGTCCGCGTGCGCGCGAACCGAGGACGCCTTCTGGGTCTCGACCAAGGCTTTGTGAAGCCGGCCGGAGGGCGCGTCGCCCAGGATGTGCGCCAGGATGGCGAGGGCCGGCTGATCCGGATGCGGCCCGGCGGGAATGTGGAAGGCGATGTGCACGGCCTGCGAGTCGCCGACGCGCTTCAGCGTTACGGTGCGCTCGCCGTCCTGGGGCGGTTCCTGGGTATAGAGCTTGGGGAGCGGCTCGTCAGGATTGCGGATGGGGCCGAACCTACGGGCCACCAGCTCCATCGTATGCTGCGGATCGAACTGTCCGGCGACCACCAGCACCGCGTTCTCGGGCCGATACCACTTCTTGTCGAACGCCTTCAGATTCTCGATGGGTACGCCCTCGATGTCCGAGCGCGCGCCGATCGTCGTGTTGCCGTGGTTGTGCCACAGGTAGGCCGTCGGGTACGCGCGCTCGTCCGAGATGCCGCGCGGGTGGTTCTCCCCGATCTCGAATTCGTTGCGCACCACCGTCATCTCGGAGTCGAGATCCTCCTGGGCGATGAAGCTGTTCACCATGCGGTCGGCCTCGAGATCGAGCACCCACTCGAGGTTCTCCTCCG
>JAUVTV010000022.1 GCA_030601305.1 Candidatus Eiseniibacteriota bacterium
CGAGGTCAAGACGGCGCACGTCTTGCCGTCGAATCCGATGTCGCCGTTGTCGTAGCCGGTCGCGGAGATCGCCGCGCGCGCGATCTCGGGGATGTCCACGTAGGCTCTCGTCTTGATTTCTCCGGAGATCAGCGCCATCCCGGTCGTGACCAGCGTCTCGCAGGCCACGTGCGCGTCCCGATCCTCGGCCAGGATGGCATCCAGGACCGCGTCGGAGATCTGGTCGGCCACCTTGTCCGGGTGTCCGCGGGCCACCGACTCGGACGAAAACAGATAGTTGCGGGGCATCCTGGCTCCTTTCCTCACTGTATGTAGATGCGAACCGGTAATTCTATCGCAACGCGGCCGCGGCGACAAGCCCACGCTCGGGGTACGAGAAGCAACCTAGGGCTGGCCGCCCTGCGAGAGATTGACCTCAGAGGAGTCTCCGACATTCAGGCGCTGGAACGCTCCGCGCACCCGGGCACTCTCTCCGATCACCGACTTCTCCAAGAGCATGTCCTCGACGACGGCGCCTTCGTTCACGATCGTATCGCGCACCAGGGAGCGCCGGATGACGGCATCGTCGGCCACGGAGACATACGGCCCGAGGATGGACTTCTCGATGCGCGCGGTGGGCGCCACGAACACCGGCGGCACCAGCGTGACGCCCGGAATCGGCGCCGGCTGCGGGACCTTGCGCAGGAGATGCTGATTCGTTGCGAGCAACGTCTCCGGCTTGCCGCAGTCGTACCACCCGTCCACGGGGGAGATGCGCATGCGCAACCCCTCCGCGAGCATCGACTGGAGCGCATCGGTGAGCTGGTACTCGTTCTTCGTGCGCTTCTGCCGCTCGACGAGCCGGGAGAGGTGTGCCAGCAACGCCGCGGAATCCGGGAAGTAGTAGATGCCCACGATGGCGAGATTGCTCGGCGGATCGGCCGGCTTCTCCACCAGGCTCAGGACCTCGTCGCCGCGCACCTCGACGACGCCGAAGCGGCGCGGATCCTCGACCTCCTTGACGCCGATCACCGCATCCGGGCCGGAGAGGTAGTCACGCCACTCCGGTTCGACGATGGTATCGCCGAGCACGATCAGGATCGGGACGGAAGCGATTTTCTCTTTCGTCACCCAGATCGCGTGCCCCAGTCCCAGTCGCTCGCTCTGTTCGACGACCTCGACGCCGCTACGGTAGCGTTCCTGCAGGTACTCGCGAATGCGGTCCCCCATGTAGCCGACGACGACCACGATGCGCTCGATCCCCTGCTCGCGGAGCGCATCCAGGATGTGTCCCAGAATGGGTTTGCCGGCCACGTTAACCAGCGCTTTGGGCACCGTGTGCGTCTGGGGACGAAGGCGAATACCGACCCCCGCCGCGGGAACCACCGCCACGGGAACGGTGCTGCTTCGCTTGGGCAAGACATCCTCCTTCGCGCACGTTCCAAACATCGAGGCCGGGTTCGCTCGCCGGGCGCGGCGCTACTCGGTCTCCGCCAGACACCAGTGACACAGCCAACGGCCGTCCCGTTCCTCGAACTCGAACTGCGGATCCGGCGCGAGCTGCTCGCGAATGACGCGCAGCACCTCGCCGATATCGTCCGCCGCGAGGCACCGCTGCGCGAGTTTTGCCAACTCACTGGCGCGCACGCCGCCCAGGAGGGCTCTCACGCGGCGGACCTGCCCGGGGGCGACGCTCAGCTCATCCACCCCCAACCCCACGAGGAGGAGCATCCCGAGCGTCTCCGAGGACATCTCCCCGCACGAGGCCACCGGGATCCCGCCCGCCTCAGCGCCACGCACGGTGTGATGGATCGCCCGCAGCACCGCCGGATCGAGCCAGTTGTACAGCGACGCCACCTGCTCGTTGCCGCGATCCGCGGCCAGGATGTACTGGGTGAGATCATTCGAGCCGATGCTGAAGAAGTCGGCATCGCGCGCCAGCGCATCGCTCATCAGGGCGGCCGAGGGCACCTCGATCATCACCCCCACGGGAACCTCCGCACGGATCGCCTGCCCCGCCGCGGCCAACTCCGCTGCCGCGCGCCGCACCAGCTCGCGCGCGCGGCGCAGCTCGGAAACCGTGCTGATCATCGGCAACAGGATCTGCGCTCGTCCACCGACCGAGGCCTGTAGGATCGCGCGGATCTGGACGAGCAGGATCTCCGGGTGTTCGAGGCAGAAGCGGATGCCGCGCAGCCCGAGGAACGGATTGTCCTCGCGCGGCAGACCCATGAGAGACGCGGTCTTGTCGCCCCCCAGGTCCAACGTGCGGAGGGTGACCGGATCGTCCGGGAAGGTCTCCACCACCTGACGGTAGACTTCCTGCTGGAAAACTTCGCGGGCGAAGCCCGAGGCACCCATGAAGAGGAATTCGGTGCGGAAGAGCCCGACGCCCTCGGCCCCGCCGGCGCGCGCGATGGCGGCGTCCCCGGGACGCTCGATGTTCGCGCGCACGGGAATGCGCTTGCCATCGCGGGTCTCCCCGGGGGATTCCCTCCGCTCGTGCAGCCTGGCGCGCATGCGGTCGGCGCGTTCCTGCGAAGCGCGATGGACCTCGATGTCCTGGCGGCTCGGGGCGACGATCACGAAGCCCCGCTCGCCGTCCACGATGGCAATCTCGTTCTCGGGCAGGACCTCCTGGATGTCGGCGATCCCCACCACCGCCGGGACGCCGCGCGAGCGCGCCATGATCGTGACGTGCGAGGCGAGCGTGCCGCGCTCGATGACGAAAGCGGCCACGCGCTCTGGATCGAGGGTTGCCATGTCGCTGGGCAGGATCTCCGTCGCGGCGACAATCGCCCCCTCGGGAATCTCGGTCCCCACGAACGATTCGGCTCCCAGGAGCTGGCCGAGGAGGCGCCGTTCGACATCCCGGATGTCGGCCGCGCGTGTGCGGAAGACCTCACTGGGCAGCGATTCGAGGTAGTGCGCCTTGGCGACCAGCACGCGGCGCACGGCATGGGCGGCGTTCATGCGCTCCACCTTGATCGCCGCGGCGATCTCCCTCATCAGCTCGCGGTCCTGGAAGATCATGAGATGCGAGGCCAGGATCTGGTCGGCGGGATCCTCGGGATTCGTCCCGAGGCGCGCTCGCACGGCGCCGATCTCCTCGCGCGCCAGACGGAGCGCGCCGCGGAACCGGCGGATCTCGCTGGCCACCGCCTGAGGAGGCACCCGTCGCCTAGGCACGTGGAACTCCTGCGAGACGAGCAGGTAGATCGGGCCCATCGCCTCCCCGGGAGAGGCCGCAACGCCCCTCAGCAGTGTGCGCTTGCGCTTGCGCCCCTTGACCAACTCCACCTCCCGAAGCCGTACCACGTGTGTCCGCCTAAATCTCTTTGAAGCCGGCCTCCACCATCGCCACCAGGGCGTCCACGGCTTCCCTCTCGTCCGGCCCTTCCGCGCGGATGGTGAGTTCCGCGCCGGTCTCCGCCGCCAACATCATGACCCCCATGATGCTCTTCGCGTTGACCGTCAGCTCGCGGGTCGCGAGGAAGATCTCCGACTTGCACTGACTGGCTCGCTGGACCAGCAGGGCGGCCGGACGCGCGTGGATCCCCGGCTTGTTGCGCACGACCACCTTGGCTTCGTACACCGCTTCGCTCCGTCCAGCTGCCTCTTTGCTCGCGCGCGTTGCAGCGCCGCTCGGGGCGGCACCGCTCAGCGCCAGGGGCAGGACGCCCCGCATGTCCACCAGTAGGCGCTCAAGAGACCCGCGGCGAGACACGCCCAACTCCACTGCAGGGGTCGGCGCCCAATGCCGGCCCCCGCAAGGGCACCCAGGATAAACCATATGCCCGCCGAATTGAAGACCGCGCCGGGGGGTTGGAACCCGAGTCCCCCCCTCAGGAGCGGAAGCAAGGACGCGGCCGCGAGGAGTGCCAGCGGCGTGAGGCCGGCCTCGATCCACACCGGGAACCGGTGCCACAACCAGGTGCCCCCTCCGAGGGCGGTCTCCCACCCGCGAACCCATCCCCAGCGATAGAGGAACAGTCGGCCGGCACCGTGAAACAGCAGGCCGGCGGCGACATAGGCGACCACCACCGGCAGTGCGCCCAGCGGCAGGAGCGCGATCGCGAGAAGAGCCATCGCCGGTCTCAGGCCACCCCACAGGGCTCGATCCCCCCACTGGGCCAGCACCGACCCGCCGATCTCCAGGAGTCTCAAGGGGGAGCGGGGAGGCGGATCGTGGTCTGCAGCCCAGACCACCCGGTCGATCGCGCCGACAAGCGCGGATGACAGGAGCGGGTGACAGTTCACGGCTCCCTCGCGGCGGAGGCTGTCAATCAGCCGCTCCCTCTCCCGCCGCGCGGCACTCCCCATGTCGCCCACCGGCGTGGCCAGCAAGGCCCGGAGAAACCCGCTCCGCTGAAGGTGGCGGTTGCTGAAGCCCGCTTGGAGCGTGAGCAGCGCCCCCAGCTTCGCACCCGTCAGGTACCGGCGCCACGGCGTGCCGGTCGCCGGATCCCCCGGTGGCCGCAGACGCCCGGATGCGGGTTGGCCGCGAAGGAGCGTGCGCCACACCGGAAGGTGCCGGCCGGCGACGCCCCCGAGGGCGAAGAAGACGAGCAGGAGCCCGCCGCCCGGGCCCGGAACGCCCCCACCGACGGCCGCGGCGGGTCCCTTCGGCGCACTCCCCAGAGCCGCCGCAGCGACCAGCAAGAGGAGCGGAATGAGGACCATCGCGCCGAAGACCGCGAGCCCCGCGGCCTCCGCTCCGGCCAGGCCCGCGCACGCGTGCGCGTGAAGATTCCTCCGCAGTGCATCTCCCGATGTGAGGTAGATCTTGGCCTCGCGCTTCTCATTCCACCGGCGCAGCCACAGCTCGGTCTCCTCGCCCCAGGCAGCCGCCAGGAGTGCCGCCGCCAGCCCCGCGAGGAACGTCCACGCGAGGAGAACCCCGGGCAGCATCCACAACCAGGCGACGCCGACGACGGCCGCGACCCCCGCGTGCGGTTGCCGCACCCCGCCCAGCGGCACGAGTCCGGGCCAGATCGCCTGGAGCGCGACGCCGAAGAACAGCGCCTCGCTCCAGCATCCCAGAAGGAGACCGGCCACCGGCGCGGCGACGATCGGCTCGTGAAGGATGAGAGGCCCCAGCGCCCGCTCGTCCGCGGCAACCAGGCCAACCCACGCGGCGAGGAAGAGGAGGCGCAGCGGCGCGGCGGCCGGGAACACGGCACCCGGTCCCTGCCCGCCCGCACCGAGCAGAACCCCAAGGGAGGCCGCGACGGCCAGCAGCGCAGAGAGCGCCGTCAGAGCTACTGGCCAGCAGCGAACGGTCTGCTTCCCACTCCCACTCACGCTTACGACCTCTGGGTGAGGGCTGTCACTCAGCGCCCCGCGGCGCCGCGGGACATCGCGCCACGAGACGGACCCCCTTTCCGCGGGCTCGCGGGCGAGGCACGTCCCCGCTTGCCCACCGCCGCACCCCTCCGCCCGCGCAGCTCCGGAAGACCATCGCTCACGGCGAGCCGGAGACCGAAGGTCTCCTCCTCGCCGGGACCGAGATCGAGCGGCAGGCAGAAGAGCAGGGCAAGGCCCTGATCGTTGCTCTCGGCGCCCGCCTCCGAAAGGCTCACCGTGCGCACGGGATGCCGGACGAAATCCACCGGGCGATCCGCGGATAGCCGCACGTGCCAGTTGTGCCAGCCGTCGACGAGCGCGATCCAGGTGACCGCCTGCGCCGCACCGCTCGCGCCGAGGATCGGCGGGGACGCCTTCTGCCCATCGATGACCAGAAACCGATCCGCGGCCTGCGCGGCCAACAGGTTCAGGTGGGTCTCCACGGCCGCGACCGCCTGCAAGGGCGACGCCGAGAGGTTCCGGTAGCGGTAGGCCACCTCGAATCCTCGCAGTCCCGCGCGCAGCCGCAGCACCTTCTCGACGCGCAGCGGTTGGCGCGTCCCGTGGCGCCAGAGACCGCCTTCCCGCACCAAGCGCAGCGTGATCTCCTCTTCGTTCTCGGCGAGCTCGTAGAGGTAGGGTTGATCGACGAAATCGCCCAGTTCACGGACCTCAGCGCAGACGAGGCGCTCCGGATCGGGGCGCTCGTCGAAGAAGCGGTCGGTCAGCGCAGCCCGCTCGTACCAATCGTACGTCAGGAGTTCGCGCAGGCCCGCTTCCTTGGCGCGCACGGCGGTGTGGATTGTGTCGGCCGTTTCCTCGGCCGCCTCCGCCGGCTCACGCACTTCCCGGTGGTAGTACTCTGGACGACGCGACAGTACGTTTACCAGGTTGATCGCCGCAGCGCGATCGTCCCACTCGACCAGTCGCCCGCCTTTGTTGGGATCGACGAAGAGCACCTGCGCCTCGTTCTCGAGAACGATTTCGTCGTGACCGTCCACGTCGAGGTCCGCGCTGCGCGAGGCCACGAAAGAGCGGCGCCCGTGCAGGCTGCGCGCCAGATCCGCCTCGCCGCGGATGAGTTCGGCGTAGATGCCGTGGCGCAGATGGGGCAGGTAGAGTCCGCCGAAGACGCCGTGCCAGTAGGCGCAGTTGCACTGCGCCCGCCAGAAGTGGTCGCGGGCCTTCTCCCAGGCCGCGCGCTTCATCGCGCTCCGGAACGTGCGGCAGCGAGTGGAGGCCTCCAGCGTGCGCATGTGCATCCAGCTGCTCTCCGGGTAGCGGGCGAAGAAGTTGCGCCAGAAGCCGCCGCGCAGAAAGAGTCGCGCCTCGGTTTCCAAACCCTCGCGCTCCAGCGTCTCGCGAGCGCGCGCGAGGCGCTCCTGGAAATCGGGCGGCAACGACCACGCACCCATCTCGGCGTAGGAACCCGCTGGCAGGTAGACCAGGCTCTCGGCCTCGGTCGTTGCGAGTTCCCGCTCGAAGGTCGTGGTCACGATGCCGGACGCTTGCTCGACCGCCGTGAGGAAACGGTCCAGCCAGCGCCCTGTGTAGATCCGCTTGTGCGTGCCCGGCCACACGCCGAACTTCTCCCCGTCGTCGGCATACACGGCGAGTCCCGTGCCGCCGCCCGGGAACGGGTCCGCCAGAAATTCGGCGACCGCCTCGGGCTCCGCATACGGGATCTTGTAGCGGAGCGACATCAGCGCCGGAAAGAGGTGCACCCGCTGGCCGGAGCTTTCGGTGAGAAAGGGTCCGCGCACCGACTCAGGCGAGACGCCCACCTGATGCAATTGCGTGTCGTCGATCGGCAGGTGGGTGATCCCCGCGGCGGCCAGATCCACGGGCAGGTCGGGTTCCCACACGCGCTCGGTCAACCACATCCCCCGGGGGGTAACGCCGAAGCGCCGCTCCAGGTAGTCGCGCATGCGGGTGATCTGCCCGCGACGGTCCTCGCGCGTACACGCGGGCAGCACGGGTTCGTAGAAGCCGCCCGCAAGCAGCTCGATGCGCCCCTCGCGTACCTCACGAGCGATGCGGTCGATGTACTCCGGGTGGTGTTCCTCAAACCACTCCCAGAGGCAACCGGAGTTGTGCAGCACCCACGCAATGCCGGGATGTCGCTCCAGGACCTCCAAGAACGGCAGGTAGGCGCGCTGGTAGGCATCCTCGATCACGTGATCGAAATTGCCCACCGGTTGGTGGTTGTGCACGCAGAGAACGAACCGGACTGGCTCCACATCGACCTCCTTGTCGCGCCCCACGGGCCCTTCCGTATGACTCTACCCCCGATCGCCAGTGTCGTGAAACCAGCGAGGGGACCTCCAGCATGGCGAAGCGACCTCCGACGCAGCGAGGCGACTTCAACCCCGCAGGCGCGCGCGCAGTTTCTCCGGCTCGTGGCGGGCCGAGGTGGGCAGGTCCTGGGCGTAGAGTGGATAGCCATCTTCGAGGAGTCCATCCAGGACGCGCCGGTCCTCATCGTTCATATGGAGGTAGGGCAGCAGCTCTCGGGTACGCGTCCCGGAGTGGAGGCCGCCCAGATTGACCCCCCCCGCGGGCCGAAACCCGGCCGCGATGAGCGGCAGGAGCGAGAACAGCCCGCGAAGCAGCACCACCGTGCGGTCCGGCTCGCGGATCGCGCTCGCTTCGCGCACAAAGGCCGCGACGCTCAGGACGGCGACCGGCGCCTCCGGCGGCGCGGCCGCCTGGAAGGCCTCGCGCTCCCACGCATCGCGGGCCACCTCATCGTCGACGATCAGGTAGCCGTGCGGGGATAGCGCCCCCCCCCAGCCGAGCACGACCTGTCCGTGGAGGAGCCGATCGTCGATGCGCACGAGAAGGAAACCGGGCGGAAAGACAGCGCGGTCCTGGGAGGGATCGCTCACGCTTCGGCCTCCCCCTCCCAGCCGAGCACCTGAACCGCCTCACGCCCCTTGCGCAACATGCGCGCCTTCAGTTCGGCGCGATCCACGCGGCCGCGGTGCGCGAAGAACTCGAGCAGCATGGGCAGGTTGACGCCGTACGCCAGGAGGACCTCCGGCTGGCCGCGGGAGACCAATCGGCAGGCGTGACCACAGCTCCCGACCTGGAGATCCACGAAGAGAACCACGGGATTCGCATCCCCGCCTTGCGATTCGGCGAGGATTCGCTCGACGCTTTCGAGCAGCCTCTGGTGGGACTGGCCCGCGTTGGAATGGACGCGCACGTCCGTCTGGGGCCCGAGAATCGACTCGACGGTACGCAGCAGCTCCTGCCCAAGGTCGCCGTGCGTGACGAGGATCCCGACAACCGCCCCGCGCCCCTCGCCCGTCACTCCAGGTCTCCTTCCGCCAGCCGCGACAGCGTGCGCCGGCGACGGATCGTCTCGAGCAGGTTTTCGCTGAACCGCGCCGCCGGATGGTAGCCGTAGACCTTGACCAGATAATTGAGCGCGATCGTCTCCGAGATGACGGTGATGTTCTTGCCCGGAAAGATGGGAATCGCGACCAATGGGATCTGCACGCCGAGGATCGTCGCCTGCTGCTCCTCGAGGCCCAGTCGCTCGTAGTCCTCCTGATCATCCCACTCGCTCAGCTTGACCTCGACCTCCACGCGCTTGAACGCGCGAATCGCGCGGATGCCGAAGATGCTCTGCACGTCGATGATGCCGATGCCGCGAATCTCCATGCAGTGCCGCAGCAGTTCGTTGCCCGAACCGATGAGGATACTCTGCTGCCGGCGCCGGATGGTGACGACGTCATCGGCGACCAGACGGTGCCCGCGCTCGACGAGATCCAGCGCCGTTTCGCTCTTGCCGATGGCGCTACGCCCGGTGAAGAGCAAGCCGACGCCGTAGACATCGACCAGTGAACCGTGGACGGTCGCCGAGGGTGCAAAGGTGTCCTCCAGGAAGGCGGTCACCTCGTGCAAGAACGCCGAGGTGTCCATCCTTGTGGCGAACAGCGGCACCTCGTTCTGGGAAGCCAGCGCGGGCATCCCGTCGGGCGGCGTGAGCCCCTTGGGGACCACGATGCAAGGGACGGCAAAACCCATGACGAGCGACAGCGCGCGACCGCATTCCCGTTCGCTGAGACTGTTCAAGTAGCGGATCTCGGTCTCACCGAAGATCTGCAGCCGGTCCCAGAGGAAGTTCTCCACGAAGCCGGTGAGCGCCAGCTGGGGGCGGTTGATGTCACTCGTCACCAGACGGCTGCGCGCATTCAGACTGCGGCTGAGCAGACGCAGGCCTAGGCGCTCCCGCGTCCGCTCGTAGAACTCGGCCACCGTCATCCCGACCATGGCACTCCCCCACCTGGACCGCCCCGCCGGTGCGGCGCACGCCGCCCCTACTCGGGGACCTCCACCAACCCGTAATTGCCATCGGCGCGTACGTGGACCAGCGCCACTTTCTTCGTCTGTGTGTTGCGGAAGAGGAGCCAGTCGTCGTCGCGCTCCTGGAGTGCGCGGATGGCCTCCTCGACGGTCGCCGGCTCGGCGAGATACTGCTCGCCCCGCACCACAACCGGTGCGAAGTCCTCATCGAGATCCGCGGCCATGTCGTCTTCCTCCTCGGCGGCACTGCCCGCCGGCTCGATGCCGGCCCCCGCCAGGGGTCCCTTGGGGGACGAACGGCGCATGGCCTTGCGGCTCCGGCGCCGCGCTTTGAGCCGTTTGATCTGCCTTTCGATGCGCTCCACCACCCGATCGATCGACGCCAGCATGTCGTCGGACTCGTCGCGACCGACGATCTCGGTGCCTCGGGAGTGGAGCGCTACCTCCGCGATGTGGCGACACTTCTCCGTGGTGAGGATCACGTGGACGTCCTCGACGCCGCCAAGATATCGCTCCAGCTTCTCCATGCGTCGGTGAGCGTGCTCCCGGATCTCTGGCGTCATCTCGAAGTGACGGGCAGTCATGATGATGTCCATGGCTTCCTCCTCGTTTTCCGGGGCATTCCCCGGATTCTCTACCCCCCCGGCTCCCGGAGCCCCTCAAGCGCGCATCCTGCGATGCACCCTAGGGCTCTCTCCTGTAGGACGCCTTGGGAATCCTCATCTGATCTCTGTACTTGGCCACCGTCCGGCGCGAAATGCGCACGCCCTCCCGGCGCAGGATCGAGGCCAACCGTTCGTCGCCCAGCGGCACGGCCCGATCCTCGGCGGCGATCAGCTCGCGCACGCGCGCGCGGATGCCGACCGGTGAGCAGGCCTCCCCCCACAGGGTCCGCAGACCCTTGGAGAAGAAGAACCGCAGCGGGAATACGCCCCTGGGGGTCTGCACATACTTGCCGCGCACCGCCCGCGCAACCGTGGATTCGTGGAGCCCCATGCGATCCGCCAGCTGCCGGTAGGTCAGCGGCCGCAAGGACCGCACGCCCCGCTCGAGAAAGCCCCGCTGTTCGGTGACGATCAACCGCATCAAACCCACCAGCGTTCGGCGACGTGCGCCCAGGCTTCCCAGGAGCCAGCGGGCGCGCGCCATCCGTTCCCCCACGAAGGCGGAGACGGCGGCATCCGCCCGCCTGAGCAACGCCGCGTGCGGCGGACAGAGGCGGAGCCGCGGCACGATGCGGTCGTTGAGCAAGACCTCATAGCTGTCCTCCACACGCACGACCAGCAGGTCGGGATAGACCGGATGAATCGGGCTCCGCTCGGTCAGCAGCCGCGGATGCGGCCACAGCTCGCGAATGCGCTGTGCCGCGGCACGCACCTCTTCTTCCGTCACCCCCAAGCGGTCCGCGAGGCGATGAAATCGGCGCCGCGCCACATCCGGCAGTCCCTCGCCCACGAGCCGCCACGCGAGCCCCCCTTCCTCACCGCGGACCGCGAGCTGGGCCCGCAGACACTCGCTCAGATCGCGGGCCGCCAGCCCGGCCGGTTCGAGGTGGAGCACGCGCCCGCGCACCTCCTCGACCCGCGCCACCGGGACGCCCAGATCGCGGGCGATCTCCTCGGGCGGGATCGCCAGGTATCCGCGCGTATCGACGCACCCGAGCAGATACTCGGCGATCGTGGCATCCCGCTCGCCTCCGGGCTGCAACCTGACCTGGCGCAGGAGCGGTGCCCGCCAGGACTCCCGGGCCACTGCCGGACGCGCTTCCCAGGTGCGAACCTCACGCCCCCAGGGGGCCGTGGCCAAGTCGCGAGGTTCGTCTTCGGCCTGAGCCTCCGGGTCCCCAGATCCCACGTCCTCGCCGTCGCCCGCGTCCTCGCCGTCCTCTTCCAGGAACGGGTTCGTGGAGAGCGCTTCACGCAGCAGCTCGGCCAGCTCCGCGCTCGGAGCCTGCAGCACGCGCAGCGATTGCTGCATGCGCTGCGTCATGACCAGCTGCGTTCGTTGCCCAACCTCCAGTCCGGTTTGTATCTCCATCGGCCATCTGAGCCCCCCGGTGCGTTGTCCCACTCGTTGCTCAGAGGCGGAAATCCTTTCCCAGGTAAATCTCCCTGGCCAACGGGTCGTTGGCCAGTTCCTGCGCCTTGCCCTCCAGACGGATCTTCCCCTCGTACATCATGTAGACCCGCTCGGTCGCCATCAGTGTCTCGCGCACGCTGTGATCCGTGATCAGGATCCCCAGGCCGCGTTCCTTGAGCCGGATGATGTTCTCCTGGATCTCAGCGACCGCGATCGGATCGATCCCCACGAACGGTTCGTCGAGGAGCATGAAAGAGGGCTCGGTGACCAGCGCGCGGCTGATTTCCACGCGGCGTCGCTCGCCGCCCGAGAGGTTGTAGCCGCGACGGTCGGCGATGTTCATGATGTCGAGTTCCTCAAGCAGTTGTTGGCAGCGCTGCTCGCGCCGCTCTTTCGAGAGCGGCAACGTCTCGAGTACGGCCATCAGGTTCTGGCGCACGGTCAGCCGGCGGAAGATGCTCGCCTCCTGTGACAGGTAGCCGATCCCCAGGCGGGCGCGCTTGTGCATGGGCAGACCGGTGATATCCTGGCCGTTGAGGATGATCTGACCGGAGGATGGCGCGAGCAGCCCCACGATCATGTAGAAGGACGTCGTCTTGCCGGCGCCGTTGGGCCCGAGCAGCCCGACGACCTCGCCCTGGCGAACGGTCAGGGACACGCCGTCGACGACGCGCCACTTCCCGTAGTAGCGCACCAGTTCGCGCGCCTCGAGGACCTTGAGGCCTGACGTCTCTCGGTTCATAGAGCTCGCATTGACCGTGTGTCAGCGTTCCAACTCGTGCACCGCATCCTCACCCTCGTGGAACTCCCCCTCCACTTGAGAGCGGATGACATAGTGCTTGAGCCCCGCATCGCTCTCGATGCCCACGCCGGTGATCACGTTGTCACCCTGCGTGAGGCGGACGAATTTGTCGGAGACGATCTTCTCGATCTCCTGTTCCCAACGGAGTTCCTCGGTTTCCAGCGTGTGGCCCTCGGCGGTATGGACGACCACCGAATCCCGGGCCACGAGGTTGCGGGTGCGCGCATCGATGCTGCCCTGCCGGGCGGTCAGCCACGAACGCACGCTGTCGCCGCTCTCGTTGTAGAATTCCACGTAGACACCCTGAAGCAGGGTCTCGCGATCCTCCCCGAAGTGGAACGCCGAATCCGCTTGCAGAATCCAGCGTATCTTCCCCGCGTGACTCTCGCGAAGGTTGAGGCCGGCGAGCGCCTGAAGCGGGATGTCTTCGGATGGCTCGGGAAGTGGCCCGTTGTGATCGGTGCTGCACGCGAGACCGATGACTGTGACCGGCGCGAGGAGGAGGAAGAGGATCCGGGCCGCGCGCCTCTTGCCGTATGCGAACAAGCTCTCATACCTCCCTCGAGCCATGGGGCCTCGTGTCGGGGGGCGCTCGACCGAACACCCCTCCTAACGATCGGCCCACCGCGGGTGGAACCAGACCCACTGCTCCTTCCACTCCAGAATCATCTGTCCCAGCACCTCGTTGCACCGCGCCGTGATCTCGCGCACGTGCGCGGCCGTCTCTTCCTCTCCCGCGCCCGGCGCGAGCGGCGCGGTGGCGACCTCGGGTCCGAACACCAGCCGATGCCGGCCGTCGGGGCGCATCGCGGTCACGAGGGGTACCAGTGGCGCCCCCACGCGCAGCGCCAGGCGCACCGGACCGCTCGGCGTCCACGCCGGCGTCCCGAGAAACGGCACCTCCACGGAGTCGACGCGCGTGCGCTGGTCGATCAGCATGCCGACGAGCGCACCGCTCCGCAGACTTCGCAGGATCCCGCGCCCGCTGGCGTCCCGGTCGTGCGCCTCGATCCCGAAGCGCCTCCTGCGCTGCGCAACGAAACGATCCAGGTCGGGGTCGCTCAACCGCCGGTAGACGACCGCGACCGCATAGCCTTCCGCCCGCAGGCGGTAGGGAATGAGCTCCCAACACCCCAGATGGGCGCCCAGACAGACCACCCCTACCCCGGGTCGCAGAGCCCGCTCGAGATGCTCGCGACCGGTGATCTCGGCGAGGCTGCAGATCTCATCCCGACTGTACCCGTGCAGGCGCAGGAAGTCGAATCCGTTTCGCCCCATATGGTAGAACACCCGACGGGCGAAGGCGTTGCGTTCTTCGTCCGGCCAGTCGGGAAAGATGATACGGGTGTTCTCGAGGACCAGCTCGCGAGGCTTGCGCAAGAGCGAGAAGGCCAGGCGGCCGAGGGCACCGAAGACTGCCAAGCCCAAGGCCCGCGGCAGGCGCGCGAGCGAGCCGAGGACCGCGCGCAGGAACAGGAAGCGGACCCTTCGGTAGACCGGTTTCCAGCGTTTCGTGTGTTGCGTCACGGGCCCGCCGGCAGGCTGAGGCAGTCGTGGATGTGGACGACCCCCTCGGGCCGGCCCTTCTCGTCGACGATGACCAGGAAGGAGATGGCCCCCGGCCGGTTGGTTTCCATCGTCTTGACCGCCACGACCAGGAGCGCGCCTGGATCGATCGTCTTGGGATCGCGCGTCATGACCTCGCCGGCGGTGAGATTCTGGATGCTCCCCGAGGTGCGGCGGAGGATCCGTTTGAGATCTCCGTCGGCGAGCACGCCGCTGAGCCGTCCGGCCGCATCGACGACGGCGGTCATGCCGAGGCGCTTGTCGATGATCTCCTCGAGCGCATCGACCAATTGCGTCCCTTCCTGCACGATGGGCAGCTCCGCGTCGCGATGCATGACATCGCG
Organism: Candidatus Eiseniibacteriota bacterium; assembly: GCA_030601305.1. GTDB lineage: Bacteria > Eisenbacteria > RBG-16-71-46 > CAIMUX01 > WJJG01 > JAUVTV01. The sequence continues at coordinate 14,431 of JAUVTV010000022.1, forward strand.
AACCCGCAGCGAGATCTTGCGACCCAGCACGCCTCCCGGGTGCAGGAAGGCGAAGTCCTCCGGGGTGAATCCCTTCACCCGGCAGAGGATAATCGTCAGAGCATCGCCGATGACCTGGAAGAGGGTCGTGCTGACCGTGGGCACCTCGGACATCGGGGCGATCTCCTCGACCGGGCCGAGGTTCAGGAGCACATCCACCGACCGCGCGAGCTTCGATCCCCCCGCCGTGGTCATGCCAATGATCGCCACCCCGAGGCGACGGAACGTGGGAACAAGAGCGCGCACCTCCGGGTTCTCGCCGCTCTTGCTGATGAGGATGGCGACGTCGCTCGGATCGACGATCCCTAGGTCCCCGTGCAGCGCCTCCACCGGATGGATGAAGATCGACGGGGTGCCCACGGAGCGGAGCGATGCCGCGATGCGCTGCCCGGCGAGGCCCGATTTCCCGAGCCCGAAGATGAGAATGCGCCCGCGGCATCCCTCCAGGAGCTCGACGGCCTCCAGGAAGGGCTCGCTGCCGAAGAGCGTCGCGAGGCCCTGAATGCCGCGCACCTCGGCCGCAGCCACCTCCAGCGCCATGCGCTGGATCGCCTCCGCCGATCTGTGCGCTTCCCTTTGCGACTGCGTTCCCATGCCCAACCTACTCTGGAGGGCGCTCGAGGCCGGGCCAGTCGGGGCCTTCGGCGAGCAGTTGTCCCTCGAGTTCCTCGATCAGCGCACCCATGCGCGCCCACTCCTCCAGGAGGCCCGGCGCAGCATCGAGAGGAATCTGCGTGGTCGCGTCGCTCTTGGCGCGCGACGGATCCGGATGGAACTCGGCAAAGATCCCCTCGGCACCGGCCGCCAACGCGGCACGCGTAAGCGTCCGCGCGAACCTCCGATCGCCACCGGCCCCGGGCTTCTGGAGCGAATGCGTCGCATCGTACACCACCAGGCAGCCGAGCGTGCGCATGAAGGCAATCGCCCGCATGTCGACCACCAGGTCGCGGTAGCCGAAGCAGCTCCCCCGTTCCGTGAGGAAGATCATCGCCTCGGGTTGGATCTCGCGCACCTTCGCCACGGCGTGGGCCATGTCGGCCGGCGCGAGGAACTGCCCCTTCTTGAGGTTGAGTGGCTTGCCCGTCGCCGCGCATGCCCGCAGGAGGCTCGTCTGGCGGCAGAGGAAGGCGGGAATCTGCAGGATGTCCACGGAGCCCGCTACCGGCGTGACCTCCTCCCGGCAGTGCACGTCGGTGAGGACGGGCACGCCGATCTCGGCCCGCACTTTTGCCAGGATGCGCAGTCCGCTGTCGAGGCCGGGACCCTCGAACGAGCTGCGCGACGTGCGATTCGCCTTCATGTAGGAGGCCTTGAAGATGTAGAAGAGTCCGAGCTTGCTCGCCACCCGGGCGAGGGTCTCCGCCACCTGCAGCGCCATGGGCTCGTCTTCGAGCACACACGGTCCGGCGATCAGAAAGGGCCGCGGGAACTCACTCGGTAGCGTGGCGCCATCCTTGCCGATCTCTGTCAGCATCTCCGCCTCCGTCCCGGCGCGGCGATCACCCTAGCGGCCCCCGCCCGCCTTGCTGTGGATACCCGGCAGCTCCCGCTGACCGTGGGCGTACTCCACCGCGGCGCGCACGAAGTCGCGGAAGAGCGGCGCCGGCTTTCGCGGCCGGCTCCTGAACTCGGGATGGAACTGGCAGGCCAGGAACCAGGGATGGCCGCTGACCTCCACCGTCTCGACCAGCCCCCGCTCGGGATGGACCCCGGTGACCCGCAGGCCCGAGGCCTCGAGCCGCGCGCGATAGGCGTCATTGACCTCGTAGCGATGTCGGTGCCGTTCCGCGATGCGTTCGGCATGGTAGGCCTTCCACAGCGTGCTGCCCTCTTCGACGTCGCAGTCGTGGGCGCCGAGCCGCATGGTGCCTCCCTTGGCGACCTCGCCCCGCTGATCGGGAAGCAGGTCAATGACCGGATGGGGCGAGGTCGGGTCGAACTCGGTCGAGTGAGCGCCCTCGAGACCGCAGGCGTTGCGCGCGAACTCGATCACCGCGCAGTGCATGCCGAGACAGATGCCGAAGAAAGGCACCTCGAGCTCTCGGGCCCAGCGGACGGCGCGCACCATGCCTTCGATACCGCGCACACCGAAGCCGCCCGGGACGAGGACGCCGTGCACCCCCTTGAGATGCTCGTCGAAGTCCTCCGCCTCCAGGTTGCCCGATTCCACCCAGCGGATGCGCACCCGCACGCGGTTGGCGACCCCGGCGTGGACGAAGGCCTCGTTCATGCTCTTGTAGGCGTCGGCGAGCTGCGTGTACTTGCCGACCACCGCGATCTCCACCTCGCGCGCCGGTTCGCGGATCATCGTGCCCATCTTCTCCCAGGGACCCAGGTCGATGTCCCGGTGGGACTCCGTGCGCAGGATCGAGAGCACCATCGAGTCCAGCCCCTCCTGGTGGAGCATGAGGGGAACCTGATAGATCGTCTCGCAGTCCACACCTTCGATCACAGCCTCGCGGGGGACGTTGCAGAAGAGCGCAATCTTCTCGCGAAGCTCATCCCTGAGGGGCATCTCGCTGCGACAGACGAGAATGTCGGGCTGGATGCCGATTTCCGTCAGCTTTCGAACGCTGTGCTGCGTGGGCTTCGTCTTCAGCTCGCCGGCCGCCTTAATGTAGGGGACCAGGGTCAAGTGGATGAAGACCACGCGCTCGCGGCCCAGCTCGAGCCGCAGCTGGCGGATGGCCTCCAGAAACGGAAGGCCCTCGATGTCACCCACGGTGCCGCCGATCTCGACGATGTTGATCTCGGCGTCCAGATCGCGGGCGTTGTTGAGCAAGCGCCGCTTGATCTCCTCGGTAACGTGCGGGATCACTTGAACGGTCTTCCCCAAGTACTCGCCGCGACGCTCCTTGGCGATGATCGCGTCGTAGATCTGGCCGGAGGTGACGCAGTTGCGCCCCGGCAGGTTCTGCTCAGTGAAGCGCTCGTAGTGTCCCAGGTCGAGATCGGTCTCGGCCGCGTCGTCGGTGACGAAGACCTCCCCGTGCTGGTACGGGCTCATCGTGCCCGGATCGACGTTGAGGTAGGGATCGAATTTCTGCAGCGTGACGCGGAAGCCGCGCTCCTTGAGCAGGAAGCCGAGCGACGCCGACACGATCCCCTTGCCCAGCGAGGAGACCACACCGCCGGTGACGACGACATGCCGTCGATCGTCATCCGTAGCGGACGGCCTGGAAGTTGGATAGCTGGCTGGCGTCACGATTGCGCCCCCCTTCCGCGGGCCGGACGCGCGGTCGCATCCCCCGCGGCATGCAGAATGGATTCCACTCGTCGCAGATCTTCGGCGGTGTCCACCGAAGGTCCCTGCGGTCCAACTTGAACGACCCGCATGGGGATCCCGGCTTCCAGCGCGCGAAGCTGTTCGAGCGACTCGATCCGCTCCAGCGGAGAGGGCGGCAACGCCAGCAGACGCTCGAGCAGGGGCACCGGGTAGCCGTAGATGCCGACATGGACCCGCGCAAGGTCTCTCGCACGCGCGAACCGCGCATCCGCCGTAGCCCCAGGTGCTCCCGGGATCGGGGCCCGCGAGAAGTAGAGCGCGCACCCGTCCGCATCGCAGACCACCTTGACCACCGACGGATCACACCACTCCCGGACGTCGCGGATGGGTGCCGCGCAGGTGACCAGCTGGTCGTCGCCCGAACCGAGGGCGGCGCACAGCGCGCTTATCGTCTCCGGGTCGACGAGCGGCTCATCGCCCTGCAGGTTGACCACCCAGCGCGGCCGAGGAGTGAGGCCCGCGATCGCCGCCCCGACGCGATCCGTCCCCGAGGGTTGCGGTCCGGTGCGCAGCACGTCGGCGCCGAAGCGTGTGGCTTCGCCCGCGATCTCGTCGCTGTCGGTGGCGATCCAAACGCCGGCGAGGTTTGCGACGCGGGGAATGCGGCTCCAGGTCCACTCGAGCACGGAGCGGCCGGCGATCTTCCGCAAGAGCTTCTTGGGGAGACGGGTGGACGCGAGCCGCGCCGGTATGACGACGGCCAGACCGCCCGATGCGCTCCCCATGCCGAAGTCCTCCAGGATTGCGAGCGGCCGCACGCTCCGTTCACCAAGGCGAACAGTGAACCCGCCCGGAACCGGGGTCAACCCACAACTGAAATCGCCGCCGGCAACCGGGGATGATGTTGCCGAGCGGCGGTGAAAGAGCGGACGGGTGAGGGTGGGCGGCTAAGCCTCCAACGGTTCGACGCTGATCTCGCGGCGATTCTTGCCCTTGCGCCGGAACTGCACGTGGCCGGCCACCAGAGCGAACAGCGTATCGTCCTTGCCCCGGCCGACGTTCACGCCGGGGAGGATGCGTGTCCCGCGCTGCCGGACGAGAATCGAGCCGGGGGTCACCAACTGGCCGCCGTAGCGCTTGACGCCGAGGAACTGCGGATTCGAATCGCGACCGTTCCGCGAGCTGCCAACACCCTTCTTATGAGCCATCTCTCGAGTCTCCCTCTTCATCCCGGGAACGCCGGGTCCGTGGCTAGGGGCGCACGATCTCTGTCACGCGGATCTCGGTGTAATTGGTGCGGTGGCCGTGCTTGCGTCTGTAGTCCTTGCGCTTCTTGTACTTGCCCACCAAGATCTTGGTCCCGCGCCCGTGGCCGACGACCTCGGCCTTCACGCACGCATTCGCGACAGTGGGCTTCCCGACGAGTACATCGTCTCCGTCGGCGATCAGACGCACATCGTCGATGGTGATCTCGGCACCTTTTTCGCTATCGAACACCGGAACGCGCAGCACCATGTCTGCGGATACCCGGTACTGGAAGCCCTGGAGTGAAACAACCGCGTACACGAACCACCTCCCAGGCGGCCTGCCTGCTCAAATCAACACAGCAAACGTCACAGTATACTCGCGGCCCCAAGGGTCGTCAAGGGGATCCGCAGCGCCCGGAAACCGCGTGGGACCCCTTATTCGGCGCGCGCCCCGGGCATCTAGACGCGGAAGTCGGCGGTCACGTCCCTCTTCCGGCGCGGGAAGTAGATGCGTATCTCGTCGCGCCTTAGGCGGGGGTCCTCCCGGATGTCGACCCGGAACCCGTACTGGCGCTCCAGTCGCTCGATCCGCGGGCCGTGCTTGTCAAAGACGAAATCGGCCAACGCGGGATGCAACGTGAGCTGGACCTCCTTCTCCTTGGCGCTCGCGCCCACCCGCTGGAGGCTGCGCTCGAGGCGCATCGCCGCGGCCGGCAGGGAGAGGATCCGGCCCATACCTTGGCAGGTCGGGCACTCCTGGCTGAAGTAGTCCAGAAGCGGCTCGCGCACGCGCTGACGGGTCATCTCGATGAGCCCCAGATCGCTGAGGGTGCAGACGCGCGTCCGTGCGCGATCCCCGCGAATGCCCGTGCGAAAGGCGTCCATCAGCGTGCGCCGGTTGGCCTCCTCCTCCATGTCGATGAAATCGACGACGATGATCCCGCCGAGGTCGCGGAGCCGGAGCTGCCGGCTGATCTCTTTCGCGGCCTCGAGATTGGTCTTGAGGATCGTCTCCTCCTGCGACCGCTTGCCCGTGAAACGGCCGGTGTTGACGTCGATGGTCACCATCGCCTCGGTGGTCTCGATGATGATGTAGCCGCCCTTCTTCAGCCAGACCTTGCGCTCGAAGCTCTTCTGAATCTCCGCCTCGATGCCGTACTCGTCCAGGAGCGGTCCCTCGCCGGTGTAGAGCTTGACGCGCGACTTGAGCTCCGGCGCGACGATCTTCAAGTAGCGCAGGATCTCCTTGTAGACCTCCTTGGAGTCGACCACCACGCGATCGACGCGGCTGGTGAACACATCGCGCATCAAGCTGGTCGTCAGCCCCACATCGCGATGGATGATCACCGGCCCTTCCTGCTTGGCGGACCGCGTCTCGATTTCCTTCCAGAGGTCGACCAGGTATTTGACGTCCTGGGCAAAGTCCTTCTTCGAACCACCCTCGCCGACCGTGCGGCAGATCAGCCCGGCGTTGCGCGGCTTGAGTTCCTTCAGACAGCGCTTCAATCGCAGGCGCTCCTCGCGATTGGCGATCTTTCGCGAGACACCGATGCGGTCGAGGCCCGGCATCAACACCAGGT
>JAUVTV010000082.1 GCA_030601305.1 Candidatus Eiseniibacteriota bacterium
AACCTGACAAGCGCGCGTTGTCAGGCGCGATGATCCGCATAACTCGCCGTGCCGAGGATGGCGAGGATCTCACCGAAGTAGATCCGATGATAATCCTTGGCGGGGTAGTTTGCATCGATGTCGTGTGCCAGGAACTGGGCGGGCCGCATGTCATCAGAGTAGATCTTCCGGCACTCGAGGATCAGTTCCGCTTCGGCAAAGCCGGGTGCGGCGACCTTCGTGGAAGCGATCGGGGTCAGCCCGGATTGAGCGATCTTGTCGCCATCGCGCCCCGACCTCGTCCCCAGCAGCTGCAGCGCCGGGCGATAGATCTCCGAGAATGCGCACAGCGTAAATGCCTCGTGTTGCTCGATGAACTGGTACGTGAAGCGACTGGGCCGGACGACGACCTGGGCGAAAGGGCGGCCCCACATCGTCCCGAGGCTGCCCCAGCCCACGGTCATCGTATTGAACCGCCCCTGGGCGAAGTTGCCCGCGGTGAGGAGCGGCCACTGCCGATCCCAGAGATGAATGCTCCGGAGGGTGAGGTCTGCGAAGGCGATCTGTTTGCGCGTCACGGTTCGATCCTCGCGAAGGTTGACAGGGCAGGGATGCCAAGCATACTGGCCGACCCACTCGAGCCGTCCGCCACCCAGGATAGCGGCAGGCGGCCACCGCCGTCCAGGTCGTTGGTCGAGAGTGAGGATGAAACCGCGAGTGCGAAAAACGGTAGGGACGAGCGGGGGATGATTGCGATGACGTCGGTTCGAAACGCTTGGCGGGTACTGATCGTTCTCCTCCTGCTGGCCCCGCCGGTCGCCGCCGAGGGTTTCGACACCTGGCTCGCGACGCTGCGCGCCGAGGCGCTGGAACGCGGCATTCGAGCGACCACGCTCGATGCGGCCCTCCACGGCGCCCGGCCGATCGAACGGGTCATCGAGCTCGACCGCAATCAGCCCGAGTTCGAGCTCACCTTCCATGAGTACCTCGAACGCGTGGCCCCGCCCGACCGCGTTGACCGCGGACATCGTCTGCTGGCCGAGAAGGCGGATCTGCTGGCGCTCATCCAAGAGCGCTACGGCGTGCAGCCTCACGTGCTCGTCGCCCTGTGGGCCATCGAAAGCGACTATGGACGCCTGCAGGGGAGCTTCGACGTCGTGCCCGCGCTCGTCACGCTGGCCCATGACGGCCGGCGCGGCGACTTCTTCCGCGGTGAGCTGATGGCCGCTCTGCACATCCTTGACGAGGGGCACACGACACCCGACAGAATGCGCGGTTCGTGGGCGGGGGCCATGGGGCAGTTCCAGTTCATGCCGTCCACGTTTCGACTCCACGCAGTCGACTTCGACGCGGACGGACGGCGCGACATCTGGGACACGGAGGGCGATGCCCTGGCGTCGGCGGCCAACTATCTCGCCAAGTCGGGCTGGCGGGGCGAGATCCGTTGGGGCCGTGCCGTGCGTCTGCCCGCCGGATTCGACGCGAGCTTGACCGGCCCTGACACTCGCAAGCCGATCAGCGCATGGCAGTCCTTGGGCGTGCGCCGCCACGACGGCAGTGACCTGCCGCGACAACCGGATCTCCAGGCCGCCGTGATCGTGCCCCGCGGGTCGCCCGGGTCGGCGTATCTCGTCTACGCGAACTTCGACGTGCTGATGGAGTGGAACCGCTCGACGAGCTTCGCGCTGGCGGTGGGCATCCTCTCGGACCGGATCGCGTGGCGCTGAGCGGGACTCAGCGGTCCAGCGTGGTTCTGAACCCCACTCAGCCGTCCATTACGAGCACCGCGGCTCCTTCGATCTGGCCGCTGCGGAGCCGCGTGAGCGCCTCGTTGGCCTTCTCCAGCGGCAGTCTCTTGATGGTCGGTCGCACCGGAACCTGCGGTGCGATCGCGAAGAAATCGAGGCCGTCCTGACGCGTGAGATTCGCCACGGAGCGGATGACGCGTTCTTCCCACAGGAGGTCGTACGCGAAGGCGGGGATCTCGCTCATGTAGATTCCAGCACACACCACGACGCCCCCTCTGCGCACGGCGCGCAACGCCGTCGGAACGAGCGGTCCTACGGGCGCGAAGATGATGGCGGCATCCAGTTCGTGGGGTGGGAGCGCATCCGAGTCACCCGCCCACACCGCACCCAGTTTCCGTGCGAAGGCTTGGGCCTGCGCGTCGCCGGGACGCGTGAACGCGTACAGCTGGCGTCCCTGATAGCCCGCAACCTGGGCAACGATGTGCGCCGCCGCGCCGAAGCCGTAGAGGCCCAGGTGCCGGGCACTCTCCGTCATGCGCAGCGAGCGGTAGCCGATGAGCCCCGCGCACAGCAGTGGGGCGGCCTCGGCATCGTCATACACGTCCGGGATCGGAAAGCAGTAGCGGTGGTCGGCCACGGTGTACTCGGCGTAGCCCCCGTTGATCTGATAGCCGGTGAACACTGCCTGGTCGCAGAGGTTCTCCTGCCCCCCGCGGCAGTAGGAACACGTTCCGCACGTGCTCCCAAGCCAGGGGACTCCGAGGCGCTGTCCCGTCGTGAACTCCACAACCCCTTCCCCGACCTCCGACACCGTTCCCACGATCTCGTGCCCCAGGACGAGCGGCAGGCGCGGATGCGCAAGCTCGCCGTCGATGACATGCAGATCGGTGCGGCAGACGCCACACGCGCGCACGCGAAGGAGCACCTGGCCCGGGCCGGGTCGCGGGATGGGCAGCTCCATGAGGCGCAAGGGCTGGCCGGCCTTTTCAAGCACCATCGCCTTCATGATCACGACTCCGCAGTAGGCGTTCGACGAATGCGGTCATCCGATCGAAATGCGATCCTCGCCAGTACACACGGCCGCAGGTGCGGCATTGCCAGAAGTCATCGTAGTGGCGGCGGGTGCCCGCGTCCAGTCGATCCGCCACCGTCTCTTTCGCGACGCGGACGATGCTCCCATTGCACATCGTGCAGCGCGTGAAGGGCCGGGCCTGGGCATGAAGGTCGAAGCGCTGGAGAACCTCCCCGACCTGCACCGCCGGGTCCCGCGATCGCACGCAGTAGCCGTGCGTGATCGCGCCGCGCTTCAGGATCCCGCGATCGCAGGTGAGCACGACGCGCTTCTCCTCCTGCGCGCAGCGCACGATCTGCTCGTCGCTGAAGTCGCGGTGGTAGCGGCAGTCGAATCCCAGTAGACGCAGGCGCCGCGCGAGCTTGCCCAGATGGCAGTCGAGGACGAAACGCAGATCGCGCAGCGGGGCCGCGCGAACGCGAACCAGGGGAGAGACGTCGAAACCTTCGAAGACGGGATAAACCGCAATGCGATCGCCGTCCTCGAGGTGGTAGCCGAAGTCGATCGACCGGCCATTGACCAGGACCAGATCCACTTCGGTGTGCGGCACACCCAAGCTCTCGATCGCATCCTTCACGGACGGCTTTCCCGAGAATCGGTAGTCGATGTCGCGCTGCCTCTTCGTGCGCGGCAGGAGATCGTTCAGCTCCGCGTAGAAGCGAAAGGTGGCGCATTTGCTGCTCGCGACCATCAGAGCTCGGCCCGCAACGCCTCCGCGAGCTGCACGTACTGCTCGGGATCGTTGTAGAGGTGGGCCGAGATGCGCAGGATGCGCAGCGGCGGGTGTGGCCAGCGAAGGACGGGGACGACGATGCGGTGTCGTTCGTAGAGAATGTGCATGAGCGGATCGTCGGCCGGGGGCGCCTCCGCCCAGGATTCATCCCGGCCCAGCACGATGGCTGCCATCGAGCCGAGCATCTCCTCCGGACAGGGCGGCTCCAAACAGAGCGCGTCGCACAGCGTGCGCCGACCCTCGAGTGCCAGCTCGTGATTGTGTGCCCGCACCGCGGACCATCCACGCGGCAGGAGCGTGTCTCCGAAGCGAATCGCGTCCGTCACGCACAGGTAGGGGGAGGGATCGCCCGTGCCGGTCCAGTCGAATTCGAGCTGGAAGCGCGACTTGTCCCGGCGCTGTGCGTTGAACCCGTGACTGATCGCGAGCGGATGGAGATCCGGCTGCTTGTCCTCGCGCACGTGAAGGAAGGCCGCGCCCTTGGGAGCGCCGAGCCACTTGTGGCAGTTACCCACGTAATACGCGGCCCCCAGTCCTTCCAGGTCCAGCGGCAGCATTCCCGGGCCGTGGGCGCCGTCGACGAGCGTGTCGACGCCCCGTGCGCTCAGCTCACGGACGAGGTCGTCCATGGGGAGGATGATCGCCGTGGGGCTCGTGACATGATCGAGCAGCGCGAGGCGCGTCCGGGGCGTCACCGCCCCCAGGATGCGTTCGAGCACGGGTGCAACGGATGCGAGCGGGAAGGGGAGGGCCACCACGCACACGCGCGCGCCGGCGCGGGCGGCCACGTGGTCGACCGCATTGCGACAGGCGTTGTACTCGTGATCGGTGATCAGGATCTCGTCGCCGGAGCGCAGATCCAATGAGCGCAACACGCTGTTGATCCCCGTGGTGGCATTGGGGACGAAAACCAGATTGCTGGGCAGAGCGCACACAAACCGCGCGCACGACCGGCGTGCCCGCTCGAACTGCTCCTCCCACTGGTAGAGCACGTACGCCGTGGGGTTGCGCTCCAGCTGCCGGCGATACCGCGTCTGGGCCTCCTGCACCGGCAGTGGGCAGGCTCCGAAGGAGCCGTGATTGAGATGGAGCACGTCCGGATCGAGCGACCACTGCTGGGTGAGGTCGGCAGCCATCGGATCTTAGCGCAGCACGGTGAGCTGCAGCGCCTCACTGCCGATGTCACCCGTCACACGGGCGAAGTAGATTCCGCTCTCGACGTCCGCACCGGCGGCGTCCCTCCGATCCCACTCCCAGATGGTGAGCCCCCCGGCGACCGGGCCGTTGTGAAGTGTGCGCACCACACGACCCGACGCATCCACGATGACCAGCCCCACCTCGTCTGCCGCCGCACCACGGTAGCGAATCCATGCACGCCGCGTCACCGGGTTGGGGTAAGCGTGCAGCATCATCGTCTGCGTCATCTCGGGCGCCGCGCCCGCGCCCGTGTTGTAGAAGAGGTAATTGCCCCGGCTGGAGTCCCAGTTGGTGACGCCCAGGTCGAGCTCGGCCGAGAACGTGTAGTCGATCTCGACGTTGCCGGCGCCCGGCGGCGGCGGTGTGGCCAGCGAGATCCACCCATTCCCCGGGTGCTGCGCGTAGGCGCCCGGCGCCAGCGGCACCCCGTCGACGCGCACCGCGTCGATCGAGCGGACCGGCGCGTGGCCGAGATAGAAGAACGTGCGTGCCCCGTCGCCGCTCGCGACGGTCAGGCCGTGGGGGGTGAGAGACTCGTTGCCCACATCACCCCAGAAGATGTTCTCGATGACGCTGCCGGTGCTGCTGGACCAGACGGCAGACGCGGTCAGAACCCCGCCGGTGTTCTCGTAGATGCGCACGGCGCCCCACCAGCGACCGGTGGCCAGATCAAGGTCGCCGTCCAGATCCGGGTCGGCCCACGAGACGTGCGACCCGTAGCCGCCGGTCGAAGAGGTCCAGTCGGGTGTCGTTGCGAGGGCACCGGCGCTGTTGCCGTACACCTTGAATCGTCCGGCGCCGCCCAGCTGGTCGTTGTCGGCAACGGCGACTTCCGGATAGCCGTCGCCGTCCCAGTCGCCCAGCGCCGTCGTGTTGCCGTACTGCGGCAGATCGGTGCACTCCCACGTCGCCGTGGTGGCCAGGCCGCCGCCTGCCGTCTGCGCGTTGTAGTAGGCGCGCATCGGCGTCGAGGTCCCGCAGAAGACGACGTCCATGTCGCCGTCGTGCTCGAGGTCGCCCCAGAAGACATCCAGGGCGTAGTCGATCTCATCCGACACCCACGACGGCGAGGTCTCGAGCATGCCGCCCTGATTGAAGAAGATGCGCTGCCGTTCGGGGTTGTTGTAGTAGTCGTCCCCGCACGCGCAGGCGAGATCGAGCCAGCCGTCGCCGTTCGCGTCACCGAGGGCCAGCGAGAAACAGTAGAAGTTCTCGGCCGACGTCCAGTCGGGCGTTGCGCTGAACCCGCCCTCCCCGTCGTTCAGGTAGACCTTCACGCGCCCCGGCTCGCTGAACCCGGCGGGGCCGATGTAGACCGCCACCGCAACGTCGGGGAGACGATCGCCGTTGATGTCGCCCACATCGAGATGGCCGTGGTAGTCGATGTCGTCGGATTCCCAGGTGGGGTTCAACGGGAACGTGCCATCGCCGTTGTTGTGGTAGATGACCAACCGCTGCCTCTGCATGTCGTTGCCGTTGGCGACGACCATGTCCAGCCAGCCATCTCCATCCACATCCGCCCAGGCGCCGCCCGTCGCCACGTGCCCGGAGGGATTCGACTGCCAGGAGGGACTGGTCTCCAGCGGGAACGTCGCCCCGGCGGGTGAAAGCGGAGCCGCCAACGCGGCGGCCGATGCGAGAAGCGTAACGGCGAGTCTGCTCTTCATATCCATCTCCAGATAGATGATCGTGATGCGGGCCGGGTGCCCCTGAACCGACTTCTACTTAGAATTCTATCACTTCCGCGCCATTCCGGGGATTCCCATGCAACCCAAGCGATGGGGAATTCGCAGGGTCTTGGTCGGGGAGCAGATCGATCCGCGCGCGAGCCCGATCTGGATGAGTAGTCTATTTCTCTTAACTCGCTTGACAGGAGAGTTAGCCAATATAGACTACTGTCATGGCGAAGAACCTCGGAAAGTCCGAATCCGCCCTCCTGGCGTATGCGCAAATGCGAGAGCTCCGCATCTTGCGGAGCGGGGATTTGCTTGTCTCGCTTAGGCTTACACCAAAGCAGGAACAGGGCCTGCTGAGCCGGATGGCACGACGTGGCCTGCTAGCCCAGGTGCGGCGGGGGCTGTACCTTGTCCCGCCGAGGTTGCCCCTCGGCGGCACGTGGACTCCCGACGAGGCCACCGCTCTGGGCGCGCTCATGGAGGACAAGCAGGCACGCTACCAGATCACCGGCCCGAACGCCTTCCAGCGATACGGCTTCGACGAACAGGTTGTCTCCCGTCTCTACGTCTACAACGACCGGTATTCGGGGGAACGAAGAATCGGCGCGGTTGCCCTGACGCTGATCAAGGTGGGTCGGGATCGCCTCGGCGACACCGAGCTTGTCGGAACCCCCGCCGGCCAGGCGATGATCTACTCATCGCGTGCCCGGACGCTCATGGACGCCGTCTACGACTGGTCGCGCTTCGACAGCTTGCCGCGTGCTTTCGACTGGATTCGGGGCGACATCGCGGCGCGGCGCATCCGGGCCGCCGAGTTGGCAGGCGCAACGGTTCGATTCGGCAATCAGGGCACCGCTCGCCGTGTCGGAGCTCTGCTCGAGGAGCTGGGCGCGGATGAAACGGTGTTGAAGAGGCTCGAGCGTACGTTGAGATCCTCGACCAGTCAGATTCCGCTTCTGCCCAACCGGCCGAAACGTGGCCGCCTCGATAGACGATGGGGGGTGGTACGGAATGACTGACCCGTCCCCGTTCAGGCTGCACGAGGATCTTGCCCTCTTCTCCGAGGCCGTGAACTTCACGGCCTCGGAGACCGGCTTTGCTGCTCGCCTGATCGAGAAGGACTACTTCTGTACCGTGCTGCTGGATTTCTTAGCCCGCACCGCCGGCGATGGCCTGGTCTTCAAGGGCGGCACATGTCTCGCCAAAGTGCACGTCCGCTTCTACCGCCTTAGCGAGGACTTGGACTTCGCGATTCCGCTGCCGGTCGGTGCCAGCCGAACTCAGCGTCGCCGTTCTGTCGTGGCGGTGAAGGAGGCCATCGCCACCGTGGGCGACCATCTGCCCACGATGGAGACCGGCCAACTCCTCACAGGGGCGAACAACGGGGCGCAGTACAACGGATCGGTGCGCTACACCTCGCCGACTTCGGGTCAGCCGGAAGCCATCCGGATCGAGATCAGCCTTCGCGAGCCGCTGCTCAAGCCGGCGATTCAAGGTCACGCCAAGACCGTCCTGCTGGACCCCATCGGCGGCGACACCATGCTGCCCGACCTGGCACTCACGTGCATCTCCCGCGAAGAAGCGATGGCCGAGAAGTTTCGGGCGGCTCTCTCGCGCCGGGACGTGGCCATCCGGGACTTCTACGACCTTGGTTGCGCCGTTGAGCACATCGGCCTCGATCCGGGCGATGCGATGTTCATCGACCAAGTCCGTCAGAAGCTCGCCGTGCCCGGCAATCCGCCCGTGAACGTCGACCCCGAACGCCTCGTCGACCTTCGGCGGCAGCTCGATGCTCGTCTTCGCCCGGTTCTCCGCGATCGTGACTTCGATCGGTTCAACCTCGACCACGCCATCGGCATCGTGACTGAGATGGCGGGGATCTTGGCCTGACAGCAGGAATCCGCTACTTCCGCGCCATTCCGGGGATTCCCATGCAACCCAAGCGATGGGGAATTCGTCAAATAGGGCAGGGGGAACGGTCAGGACAGCATCCGTGGAGGTGATGAGCATGACACGTAAGTTGTTGATACTAATGGCGATAGCTCTTTTCGCCGTGAACGGGTCGCTGGCGTCTTCGCCCAGCACCTGGCTCCACGTGCGGGTTGAGGAGTCCGGACCCCACGGCGAGAGCGTGGCGATCAACGTTCCCCTGGATCTTGTCGAGAGCCTGCTGCCGCTGATCTCGGTCGAGGGACTGGAGCACGGCAAGGTCCACATCGACTGCGAGGAGCTGCAGGAGATCGACGTGGTGGCGATCGTCCGGGAGCTTCGCAGCGCCGAGGACGGGGAGTACATCGTCGTCGAGGAACACGACGAGCGCGTGCGCGTCGAAAAGAGGGGCGACTACCTTCTGATCAAGGTCGAGGAGCGGGACGAGAAGGTGGAGATTCGCATTCGGCTCGAGGTCGCCGAGGCGCTCTTCATGGACGACCCGGAGCGGCTCGACCTGCTCAAGGGAATCCAGGCGCTGCGCAACCAGGGCGAGGGTGACCTCGTGACCGTCGTCAGCGAAGACGAGCGCATACGCATTTGGCTGGATACGAAAAGCAGTCCCGAAGACGAGGAGGGTGAGCGATGACGATCCGCAACAAGACACTCGTCGGATTCCTGGCGGCGATTGTACTGCTCTTCGTCGCCGGCGGCATTGTGCTTACCCTAGCGGTGCACAACGCGGGCATGGTGGTGGTCGACGTTCGCGAGGGAACGTCGGGATGCGGTGGTGATCGCATCAGCATCCGTCTGCCCGCTTTCGTGGCCCACGCCGCCCTGTGCTGTACGCCTGCAGTTGCCTTTCAAGATGCCTGCTGCGGGGAGGTGCTGCATTGGGCCGGTGTGGTGAGGAAGGGTTTCAAGGAGTTGGCCGACTGCCCCGACTTCACGATCGTCGAGATCGATTCCGAAGACGAACGCGTGCGCATTCGCAAGAAAGGGAATGCGCTGATCGTCGACATCTACTCGGACGACGAGACGGTCCACGTCGAGGTGCCCATCGGATTGGTGCGTGCGGCGGTGAGCAAGATCGAGAAAGCCCGATGCCGCCGTACGTAGCCGGGAGGGCCAGCTCCTAACCAGGCGAGCTTCTGCACCCGGAAGGCCAGCTTGGCTCCCGCTCCCCCAGTGGCGGGAGCCCCGGGTGCGAGTGAGTCGACCCGCCTGACCTCACGGTCCCGCTGCACGCTGTGTGGTGGGGCCTGCCGGTTTAGTCGTCCCCGTCCAGCAGCTCCTCGACGCTGTGCTCCTCTTCGCGGGCCTGAACCACCTCCTTGACGCGCGCATACCCGTCCCACAGCTCCTTGACGTACTCATCGGCCTTCTTGTGGGCGGCTGCCCCGGACGACATCCGGCGCCGGCGCATGAAGCGCAGGTAGGAACGGTAGGGATCTTCGCAGGTGTAGGCGCGGAGCGAGAAACGCGCGACGAACGTCTTGCAGGCCGCACACGCCACGTAGACCTCGACATCGCTGCCCGGCCTCACGTGCACGAAGTTCGACACCTGCGTGGCATCGCACGCGGGGCAATGCTCCCGCTTGGAGACCTCCACCAGCGTCATGAGGTAGCCCTCCCTGGTCCAAGCAGCCGGGCCCTCTAGCGGTCCGAGACAGACGTGCTAGTTGGCCGCCAGGTAGATCGACGACAGCAGTCTCACCACCACCCACGAGTAGACCACGACCAGCACCACACCTACCACGGTGACGACCGTACCCACACGGAACATGTTCCGGGGGTCG
>JAUVTV010000167.1 GCA_030601305.1 Candidatus Eiseniibacteriota bacterium
CTTCCTGCTTGCTACTCATGGTCTCTCCTACCAGGCGCCCCGATCCACACTCATGGGCCGGGGCACTAGGTTTTGCGTTCCTTTTTCTGAGCCGCGGGGGAGAGCAGGTTGTTCAGGTTCAGGCGGTAGCTGGGCGAGTTCTTGTGCGGCTCGGGGCGGGTGGGCGGGTCGCCGGGGCGGTGCTCGTAGTCCTCCGGGTCGTGCCCGCCGTAGAAGACCCAGCTCCCCTTGCCGAAGTTGCCGTGGATGTACTTGATCTCCTGGGTGCCCGGCACCTCGCCCAGGACCAGGCTCGACTTCTTGAGCGTCTCGCGGTTGTAGCTGGTGGTCTGCCCCATGAAGCCGTTGATCATGTTGACGTGACACTGGGTCAGCATGGTCGGCACCGGGTCTTCCTTGGCGGAGAACTCGAAGAGCACGAAGAAGTCCGCCGCCGCGCCGCGCAGACGCGAGTAGTCGCTCATGTCGATGTTGGAGAACTCGTAGACGTAGGGGTGCATCTCGGGGTGAAGGTTCTCGAAAGCCAGGTGGCGCGAGAAATCCAGCAGCGTCTGAGCCCGCGGGTTCACCGGCGTGCCGTCGTCGACCGTATCGACGATGTCCCCGTCGCCGGCCGCGCGCGCGATGTCGAAGGTGTCGGTGCCCGAGCACATCGCGAAGAGGAATCCGCCGCGGGCGACGTACTCCTTGATGCGCGCCGCCGTGGCGTGCTTGTGCTGCCAGACGCGCGCGAAACCCGCCTGTTGCGCCGCTTGCTCGAGGCGCCCCTGCCGTTTCTTGTACCAGTCGGCATGGCGGAATCCGGCATAGAACTTGCCGTGCTGGCCGCTGAAGTCCTCGTGGTGCAGGTGGAGCCAGTCGTAGTGCGCGAGGCGTCCGCTCTGCACCTCCACGTCGTAGATCAGATCGTAGGGGATCTCGGCGTAGTCGAGTGCCAGGACCACGGCGTCATCCCAGGGTTCGTCGCCGAACGGCGGTGCGTAGACCGCGATGCGCGGCGCCTTCTCGAGGAGGACCACCTCCATGTTCTGCGTATCGATCTCCTGATAGATGATCGCCTCGTCACTTGCGCCGGTCTCCTCGCCCCGCACGCCGGCGAGAACCAGCGCGCGGCGGCCTTCCCGCGTGTCCTCGAGCAGGAAGGAGCCGCCCCGGTAGTTGAGCAGCCACTCGACGTTTTCGCCGCGATCCAGGGCCGCGTAGGCCATGCCGTAGGCCCTGAGGTGGTCGGACTGGGTAAGGTCCATGGGAATCAGGATGCGCGCTCTCGCCGGCGCGCACGCGCCCGCGATGGCGAGCAGCATGCACCCGATCAGCAGCGCGCGCTTGCGAGCCTGTCGACAGACGTGCTTCACGGTATTCCTCTCCCTGCACCCGGTTCTAGGAACTCTCGCCCCCGGACCTCAGCTCCCGCAGAGCGCGCCGTGCGGTGCGCGCCTCGAGGGAATCCGGGTGGCGCAGGATGACGTCCTCGAAGTAGCCGGCCGCGAGCTCGTGCCGCCCGGGCAGCGCCATGGCCGCCTCCGCCATCCACAGGATCGCGCCGGGTGCGCGGCGGCTCGGGGCATCTTCCTCAAGAAGCCGGGCCAGCGCCGAGTCAGCCTCTGCCCAGCGCCCCAACTCTCCGCAGACCTGGAGCTCTTCGAAGCGCAGATAGTCTCGCATGGCGGCCTGGCCGGGACTGCTCACGCCCTCACGGGCGAGGCGCAGCGCCTCTTCGGGCTTTCCGACGCGCCGATGATACAGCACCTGCGCGTAGGTCTGCAGGGCGGTCCCGGATTGCAGGCCGAACTCCCCCAGGAGCAACACGCGCTCGAGGGCATCGTTGACCCACATGCCGCCGGTGTGATTGTCGGTGAGATTGTAGTACAGCTCCTCGGCCTCGACGAACTTGCCCTGGTAGAAGAGGATCTCAGCCCGCTCGAACGCCGCCCGCTCGCGCGTCGCGCTCTTGATCCCATCGCGTTCGAGCTTCGCGAAGGTGCTGTCGGCATTCACGAATTCTCCGGCGCGCAGGTCGCATTCGCCCACGCCGAGCAGCGCCTCCTCGCGCATGGCGCGATCCGTCTTCTTTCCGGGTTTCGGGCCGATTGTCTCGAGAATGGCCGCATAGCTTTCACGCGCCCCGGCCAGGTCATCCAGGGACCCCACCAACAGCGCCGCCCGTTGCAGATGCGCGCGCGCCGCCAGCGTGCCTTGCGGATAGCGCCGGACTTGCTCGGCATAGGTTGCCGCCGCCTCCACGGGACGCGCGCTCTGCTCCAGGATGCGTCCCTTTCCGAACCACGCCTCCTCGGCCACCGCGCGCTTCGGGTCCAGCGCCAGCACCGAGTCGTAGGCGGCGAGCGCCGTCGCCGGATCGGCGCGATCCGCGAGGGTGCGCGCCAGGCGCAGGAGCGGCTGCGCACTGGAGCGCTTCTCGCGCTCGAGCTGCATCATGATGTCGATCGCCTGCGCGTACTCGCCGTGGACCACGTAAACGTGGGCCAGCGCATCGCGCCAGACGGGCGGTGCCTCGGGAGAGGCGGCCTGCGTGCGCAGCGTGCCAAACGCCTCCGCACCGGCCAGCGTGTCCATCGTCGCCAGCTCGAACTGGTCGCGGAACCTCCGGGCCCAGGCCGGGTGCCGGCGCAGCGCTTCAAGGAGGGTCGTGATCGCCAGGGCCCCGCGCCCCCCGAGCCGCTCGGCATCCGCCAGCTGAATCCAGGTGCTCGCGTCACGGCCCTCGGTGCGCTCGATCTCCTGGCGATAGAGTACCGCGGCCTCGTCATAGCGCCCCGCGCGCTTGTACGCCGCGCCCAGGCTGAGACGCACGCGCCCATCGCTCGGATGGGTCTCGTGGAGTTTTTCGAGCAGTTGGATCGCCTCATCGATCTGCCGGTGGCGCAATAGCGTCTGGGCGGAGTGGAGGGCGCGATCGAGGGGATCCCGACGCGATGCGCCACGCGAGGTCTGCGCGGCGCAGGGTGCCGTCGCAACCAGCAGCGCCCCGAGGAGCAGGACGACGGGCGCCCACACGGTTCTCAAACTTTCGGCCATGGATCCCATCGCCTTTCCGTCAGATCTCAAGTCTGTCCCGCCAGTCTCAACGGCTCTCCCGCAGAAGCGAGCGCATGTAGCGGTTCACCATGCCGCGGTACTCCGGCGGCACGGGATCCTGCGCGCCGCGCAGCATGGCCCGCTGCAGGATCTCGATGCGCGAATTTCCCATCTCGACGTCATCCGGACCGCCGCGCATGGCGGGCATCTGCGCGGTGCGCGAGAGCCGCTGTTCGGACTGCTCGCGCTTGCGGATGCTGCGCTGCGCACTGAGCAGGCGACTGAGAATGCGCTCCTGACGTTCGATGATGCGCCGCTGCGCCTTGCGCCCCCGCAGTTGCTCGACCAGGTCCTCCATCTCTTGAATCGCCTTCCCCAACTCGCCCATCAGCTGACCGGTGCCCTCCATTTCCTCGCGGACCTCCGAGAGACCCTGCCGGATCATCTCCTGACGGGCCGCAAGGCGCATCATGGACTCCTGCTGGGACATCGTGGATCGCGGCACCTGCGCCATGCCCATCATCTGCTGCTTGGTCTGCTCGTTGAGCGAACACTGCTGATTGGTGAGGGTCTGCAGCCGGTTGAAGGGGCTTTGGCAGCTCGAAGCGCACGAGGACTGCTGCGCCTGGCAGGCCGCCTCGAGCAGCTTCTTCACCGCCGCATCCAGTGAGCGCGACGACTCGCCGGCGAGCCCGACCCCCGATTGCCGGCGCCCGGCCTCGAAGCGATTGCGGGCCTCCTCGAGCTGCATCAGGATCTCGCCCATGGCGCGCAGGTGCTCGCGCGTGACGAAGCGCGTTTCGCGAGAGACGGCAAAGAGCGAGTCACCCAGGACACCCACCTCGTCGCACAGCTCCTGCTGGTAGACGGCCATCTGGCGCGGGCCGACGCGGGATGCCATGCCCAGCAGGTCTTCCTGCCGCTGGGAGGCGCGCACCATGCGATTGGAGATGTTGTACAGCGCGCGGGCGATGGCCTCGAGTTTCTCCACGTCCATCTGCTGCTTCATCTGTGAAAGGCTGGCCTGCATCTTCTGCAGACCGCCCTTCGCCTTTCGGCCGAACTTGAGCGAAGGACTGCGCTGCTGATTCTGCATGGCTTCCATGGCCTGCTCCATCTGCTCGAGCGTCTCCTTCTGGGTCGGGTCCTTGAGATGCTCTTTGAGCGCCTCGGAGAGCTCATCGAGCCCCTCGAGCTCCTCGCGCTGCATCTTCTCGAGCTGTTCCTGAAGCTTCTCGAGCTCCTTGCGCAGCTGTTCCTGCTGCGCGGCGAGTTCCTCGGCCTCTTCGGCGCTCATCGGCCGGTCGCACTCGCCTTTCTCTT
>JAUVTV010000093.1 GCA_030601305.1 Candidatus Eiseniibacteriota bacterium
CGCAGCGAGATGGCTGCCATCGCCGCACGCAACGCCCTCGCCCATCTGCGCGGTGAGCGGGCGCCTGAGATCGTCAACCCCGCGGTCTATGACACGCCGCAGTGGAAGGAGCGCATCGCCCGCGGATGAAATCCGAGCAAGAGCTGCGCGAAGACGTCCTCGCCTGCCTGATGGCGGGCCTTGAGGCTGCCGATCCGGAAAGGTTGGTGCGCGATGCCCTCGAGCGTGAGGAGAGTGCCCTTCCGCCGGGCGAAAGCGTGCTGGTCGTCGGCTTCGGAAAGGCAGCCCTGCGCATGTCCTGGGGCGCGGACCGGACTCTGGGCGATCGGATTCTCGGCGGAACGCTGATCGTGCCGCACGGCAGCCCGGGCAAGTGCCCTCCTCGTCTCCGTCACTATCACGGTGCCCATCCCATCCCTGACGCCGGGTGCGTCGCCGGAGCTCAAGCCGTGCGGGACGTGGTCCTCCGGGCCGCGCAGTCGCAAACTCAACTCCTCTGTCTCATCTCGGGGGGCGGGTCCGCACTTCTGACACTTCCTCCCGCAGGGATCCCCCTGGAAGAGATCCGAACAGTGACCCGTGAGCTGCAGCTCGCCGGTGCAGACATCCGCGAACTCAACTGCGTGCGGAAGCATCTCGATCAGCTGAAGGGCGGGCGTCTGGCACGCATCGCGGGGCCGGCCCCGATCCTGGCACTCGTGCTCTCCGACGTCGTGGGCGACCCGTGTGACGCGATTGCTTCGGGACCTGTTTCGCCCGATCCCACCGCGTATGCCGACGCGGTCGAGGTGCTGAAGCATCGCGGGCTGTGGGGGCGCGCCCCCGAAGGCGTGCGGCGACATCTGCAAGCGGGACTCGAAGGCAACGTGGAGGACTCCCCCAGGCCAGACGATGCCTGCTTCGCCAGCGTCCGCACGAGCATCGTCGGCAATGCCCGCACGGCCGCCGAGGCAGCCGTCGGCTGTGCTCAAGGGCTTGGCTATGACAGTCAGCTCCTGTCGGTCGAAATCACCGGGGAAGCGCGCGAGGCCGGCCGAGTGCTGGGCCAACGTGCCCGCGCGATCCGGGAGGGGAGCGCGGGACCGAGGATGCCGGCGTGCCTGGTCGCAGCGGGTGAGACCGCGGTTACGGTCCGCGGAGCCGGCAAGGGAGGGCGCAACCAGGAGCTGGTTCTCGCCGCTGCAATGGAGATCGAGGGGCTCAAGGGCGTCGCACTGGGATCGCTGGGCACCGACGGCATCGACGGCCCCACCGATGTCGCGGGTGCGATCGCCACGGGCCGTACCGTGCGCCGGGCGCGGGAGCAGGGACACAACCCGTCAGCCGCGCTGGGTGAAAACGACAGCTACACGCTCTTTCACGCCCTTGGGGACCACATCCAGACTGGCCCCACAGGAACCAATGTGACGGATCTTCAGATCGTCCTGGTGTCGGACGAGCACTAGGCGCCCGTTTCCTCTCCATATCCGTACCCTGGCTGCAACCAACTTGGTGAGCGGGTCAGCCGAGAGAGCCCGCCGGGGCTCCTCCCCCCACCCGTCTCCATCGAACACTCTGACGGTGGACTATCCAAAGGGAGGTGCGACGATGAATGGACGGCGGTTCTTGATTCTAGTGGCAGTTGCGCTGCTGGCGAGCGTGCCCGCAAGGGGCTACGAGTGGTATCACGTGCGCGTCGACAGCGTCGATCATCCAACCTACGAAATCCAGTTCGCAGAGGGCGTCTGTCTGGCGGGAACCGAGGGCGGTGTTTTCCGCGGTCTCGGTCCCGAGCCGTGGCACGGCAGGGGCCTCGAGTATCCCGGGCTGGGCGCATACTCGATCCTCTGCGTCGAGGGTTCGGGCTGGCGAAAGCAGATCATCAACGCGGAGGCGATTCCCGGAGCGACCGGGGTGGGCATCGGGGATGTAGATGGCAGCGGCTACGCCGACATCATCGTGGCCGCCAAGGATCCCAGCGACCGGGTCGTCTGGTTCCAGAATCCGCTCCCGGATTCGCCCGCGCTGAACTGGACGCCAATCGACGTCCAGTCGCCGGCCTGGGGTGCGCGCGAAGTCGTCCTTGCGGACATCGACGGTGACGACGACCTCGACATCGCCGCCGCGCTCCGCGACGAAGACATCATCGTCTGGTACGAGGCCGGCGATGACGCCGATCCCGTGTCCTGGGAGAGACACGACGTCGGCCCCGCGCTGGGGCCGCGCGGCGTGTATGCGGCCGACATCAACGCCGATGGCCGGCCGGATATCGTCGCCGGCAGCATGAACGATGGAACCGTTCTCTGGTTCGAGGCCCCGGAGGATCCCGGTAGCGGCGAGTGGGTGCCGCACATCCTGGATACGGAGCTGGCCGGGGTGAAAGGCGTCTTCGCCTGCGACCTCGATGGCGATGACGATCTCGATGTGATCGCGGCCGGCCGGGACGCGGGGCAAGTCGTCTGGTACGAACAGATCAGCGTGGGTCCGTGTGAATGGGACAAGCACATCATCGATCCCGACCTTCCCGGGGCCGTCAGCGTCTGGTGCGGGAACCTCGTCGGCGATGCGCTGCCGGAGGTGGCCGTGACCGCCAAGACCACCGGATGGGTCGTTGTCTATGAACGGCATGACGATGCACCCGAAGCCTGGGTACGCACGATCGTCGACGATGCCCTGCCCGAAGCGTGTCCCCTGTCTGCCGGGGACATCGACGGGGACGGACGCACCGACCTGGTCGCCGCCGGGAAGGCGGCCGGTGTGGTTGCGTGGTACCGGGCTCCCTCGTGGCAGGGGCTCCCCTGGCGCAAGACGGTCATCGACGATGACGCCGGCAGCTCCATGGGGATCACCGCCGGAGATGTGGACGGCGATGGGGACTGCGACGTGGTGGCGACTTCGTGCATGGAAGGCAACGTCACCTGGTACGAGAACGATCAGCGCGAGATCTACTGCGGGTTCTCCGAAGGTTCCGGCCTCTGTGAATCCGATGGCATCTACAAGTGGCACGACATCCAACAGGAATGGGTGCCGAGCTGGTGGTGTGCCCGACCCTACTTTCTCACCGAACACCCGCTGCTTCCAGGCCAGTACTTCTGCGGCAACCACTACGGGCTCTTCCTGACGAGCGACTTCGTCCACTGGGAAGACATCGGCGGATCGGCCCTGCCCGACTCGGTGCGCTGCATCTGGTTCCATCCCGACGATCCGACCCGCATCATGGTGGGTACGCATCGGGGGCTCTATCGCAGCGCGCCCTACGATCCGGGTTGGGAACGGGCCCTTGATGTGCCTCCCCTCCCCGTGATGGACATCGAAACGGCCTGGCCGTATGTCGGTCCTCCCGAGGCGTTCGTGTTCGCCTCGGTCGGCATGGGCAGCTTCTCCGATGGTCTCTATCGCTCAACCGACTTCGGTGCCTCGTGGGAGCACATCTTGACCTTCCCGCAACCGACCGATCTGCTCCAGGACTGGACCACCGCGGGTGGAGATCCCGTGGTCGTGTTCATGGGGACCGCGGGCGACGGCATTCAGCGCGTGGACGCCGCCGGCAACATTCTCGGAAACCTCAATGCCGGCCTACCCGATCTCATGATCCACCGCATGCAGTGGGACCCGTACATCGACACGCCCGCCATCTTCGGCTGCACGCAGGGCGGACTCTACGAATGCATGCTGCTCGAGACTTCGGCTGCGGAAACCGATGTGCCGATGCCCACCGATTCGGTCTGTCACGCCTGGCCCAATCCCTGGCGGACGGAGGTTGTCTTCCAATTGAACGGGGCACCGGAACCGGTTCGCGTGCGGGTGTACGATCCGACCGGGCGCGAAGTCTGGTCTTCGGGCGCTGTGCCCAGCGGCTCCATCGCATGGAACGGGCGAGACGTTCGCGGAAAGCGCGTGGGTCCGGGTGTCTACTTCTACCGTCTGGACGCTCGCCGAGCCCTGTACACCGGTAAGATTCTGCGATTGAAATAGCCGGGCGCAGTGTTGAGAAATGATTTGGATCTGTGGGATAATGGTCACAGGGTGGAGACACGTTCCACCCTGCGACGCGCTGTTCTGTCGGATTGTGGCCGTGTCATCCCTGTCCGGAGGTGCATCATCATGAACAGCATCATCCGCGCGATTGGGCTGGGCTTTCTCGTCGCCCTCACCTGGGGCAGTGGTCTGGCTGCCGCAGAGGACGGCATGAGCCCGCGCATCCCGCTTGCCGAGTCACGCGACGTCGAGTGCAGTCAGCCGGGCATGATCTATGGCTACAAGATCCCCGCCGACTCGGCAGAGGTGGCCAACGATTGTTGGCCCAGTGACGCCGGCCGGGTCGTGCGCGCCATCTGGTGGGGCGGCTACACCGATTGGCGTCCCGGTTGGCCCCCCATCGTGACCTTCGACGTGCGGTTCTACACGGACGTCGAGTGCTTCCCCGACGTGCTCATCGCCGAATACGTCGCGGCCATGCCGGACACGTTCTCCATGGGAAACTGCACGGACGGACTCCCCTGCTACCGGTACGAGCTGGAAGTAGATGTGCCCGTGGCATCCGAGAGGTTCTGGTTCTCCGTGATGGTGGCGCAGGGTGTGGGAGACCGCTACCCGCCGAAGTGGGGCCGGCTCGGTGACGAGATGGACGATGGGTGCCCCACCGTCTGGCGCTTCGGGGCCGATGACCCGTGGGACGTGCCGCAGATCCCGCCGGACTCGGACGCGAGCCAGGAGTTTTGGATCGAGCCGGTGACGCCGGTCGAGGGATCCACGTGGGGTGCCATCAAGGAAACCTTCCGCTAGCCTGTGTCGGCCTGGCGCTCCTCTGCGTGGCTCTCGGCCTCGGATGCGAGCCGTCTCCTCCCGCAACACCGCGCGAGGAAGTCCACTACCCCCAAGGTGAAGCCGCGCGCCTCGCGGGCGACTACGACGCTGCGATCGACGCCTATCTGTTGAGCATCGAAACCGAGCCGCACGATCCACGCTCCTACTACGGTCTGGTGGATGCCCATGCGCGCCGGGGTGATCTGGATGCGGCCGAGCCGTTCCTGCATTCTCGGCTGGCCGCGGATGCAGACAACGCATGCGTGCGATACGGGCTGGGCTGTCTTGCGGTGAAGCGCGGGGATCTCGACACGGCGCTTGGGGAAGCAAGGTGCGCCATCGCTCAGGATCCTCACCTGGGTCACGGACATCTTCTTCTCGGCACCGTTCACTACTATGCGGGGCGACCTCCGGATGCGCTGGCCGCGTGGAGCGAGGCGCGAAAGGTCTTCCGCCGACAGGCGGACCGGAAGTACGAGGCTTGGGCCCTCAACCGCACGGCTCTCGTACGCCGCGAGCTCGGCGATCTCCGGGGAGCGGTGACCGAATTCGATGAAGCATTGGCCCTCCACCGCGCCCTGGGTGATCAGCAGGCCGAGCAGCTGGTGCTGGGCAATCTGGGCCTCGCGCAGGCCGACCTGGGAGATCTGGCCGGGGCGCTGACCCGCTTCGAGGAGGCCCTAACGCTGGCACGCGACGTGGGCGACCCACACAGCGAGTGTTGGGGGCTCACGAACCTCTCCTTCCTCTGCAATCTGGCAGGCGGGCATCGCCTGGCAGTCGAGTACGCCGATTCGGCCATCGTGCTGGCGCGGTCCTTGGGTTCACCCAAGGACGAACTCACCGCCCTCTTGACGCGGGCAACGGCCTGCAACGATCTCGGTGATCCCGTGCGCGCGCTCATGGCCTGCAGGCAGGCGATGCCGCTCGCTGATTCCCTCGCCGATCAACGGCACCGGGGCAGTCTTTGGGCCACGATGGGCCGCGCGTATCTGAACCTGGGACGATTCGACCCAGCGCGTGACAGCTATGTGCGCTGCGACAGTCTGTTCCGCGCCATCGAAACCGAATCCGGTTCGTGGGAAGCACGAATCGGTCTGTGCGAGGTGGCGATTCAAGAGGGCGATACCGTCGCGGCAATCGCCCAGGCCCGGGAGACGCTGGCGAGCTGCGCGGACGCAGGGTACGCCGAGGGAGAGGAGTTCCTCGCGCTGTTTCTGTCCGACCTGATGCGCGAGCAGGGAGAGATCGATGAGGCGGAGCGCCACGCGACCCGGGCGCTCGACCTCAGCCGCCGTGACGGTCGCCGGACGCGGGAGGCGCGCGCGCATGTCAGACTCTCGCGCGTTCACATGTCGAGGGGCGATGCGAAGGCCGCACGCCAGGCTGCCCACCAGGCGATCGAGATCGCGCGTGAGATTCGCAGTCCGGAGATCACGTGGGAATGCGAAGCCGCTGCGGGGTATGCTCTGCGCGGCAGCGACCCGATGAGGTCGCTGATGCACTACGAAGCCGCGATGGAGGCGGTTGAGGCAGTTCGGCGCAACTTGCGCATCGAGGAGTTCAAGGCCGCCTACCTCGCCGGCCGCACCGACCTGTACTTCGCGGCCGCTGAACTGCTGACGCACTTGGGACGCGCCGCGGACGCGCTCTCCGTGTGCGAGCGCTCTCGTGCTCGTGCATTCCGCGATGTGCTCGCCACCGGTCCCGCGCCCATCTCGCCGCGCGTGGAGCTGGAGCTGGCAGAGCGGCAGCGCGCCATCGACAGGGAACTGGGCACCCTACGGGCGACACGCGCCAGGCTGGCCCGTCTCCCCGATGTCGATCGTGGGCGCGTGATGGAACTCGACCGAGACATCGCTCGCGTGAGGAGGAGGTGGGAGCAGCTGCGGGCCGAGATCCTCTTGCAGGATCCGCAATACGGGATGCTGCTGCCCGAGGTGCGGGGTCCGCAGGCCAGCGAAATCGCCGACGCCCTGGCCCCGGCGGAAGCGCTACTCGAATACGCCCTCGGTCCCGACACGTCACTCTGCTTCGTCGTTCGCGACGGCGGGGTGCAAGCCGTCGAGCTTCCTTTCGGCAGAGAGACCCTGGCCGGCGAGGTGGAGGAACTGCTGCGACCGCTGCGCGCGCCACGCAGCCTTTCGGCGCTCCACTTCGATCTCGCGCTGGCCCGTCGCATGAGGGAACAGCTGTTCGATCCGGTGGCCTCACGGCTAGTGGGAATCGAGCGGCTCGTGATCGTGCCGGATGGCGCACTCCATTACCTGCCGTGCGAGATGCTCGTCCTCTCCTCCGACCAGCCGGCATCCGTAGACAGGGTGCGCAACTCCTTCGAAGGGGTCCGCTTCCTGGGTGACGCGTACGCCATCGGCTACCTCCCCGCCGCTAGCCTGCTGGGATTCCCGCGCAGGGCAGCTGCCGGCGCCACCGAGACCCTTCTGGCCATGGGCGATCCAAGCTTGGCCGGACGGCGAGGGGCCGCCCACCCGGGCGAGAGCCCCGCCGCCTGGCTCGTGCCCGACATCCCCCCCCTGCGGAGTTCCGCACGCGAGGTCGCGGCCCTTGGTCGGCTCTTCCCCGATGCTCGCGTCGAGACCGGAGTGCGCGCCACCGAGACGCGGTTCAAGAACCTCGCCTCGCGCTACCGCTATCTCCATCTTTCCACCCATGCGTTCGTGGATGAAGAGGTGCCCCTCTACTCGGCGATCATGCTTGCGCCGGAGCCGTCGAGCGACGACGACGGTCTCCTCCACGCCTATGAAGTCCTCACCCTCCCGCTGGATTGCGAACTGGTGACGCTGAGCGGCTGTCAAACGGGCAGGGGCCGCCTGTACGCCGGTGAGGGGCTCTTGGGACTGACGCGTTCGTTCTTCTACGCCGGAGCCCGGCAAGCACTGGTCAGTCTCTGGAGTGTGAACGACGATGCCGCGGCGATGCTGATCGAGCAGTTCTACCGTGGCCTTCGGGAGGGGCGGGATCCGGTCCGTGCGCTGCAGGATGCCAAGGAACATGTGAGGGGTGCGACGATCGGCGAGATGAGCGGGGCCCATCCCTTCTTCTGGGCACCGTTCGTGCTCATCGGATCGGCACGCGCGGGCCTCTAGCGTTCGTCCGCAATCCGCTCCGACAGTCTCCGCGCCGGCGCAGCGTACTCCGTCCCGGTGGACCCCACACGCTGCAAGATCTCTACGGCCCCGTCCGCATTGCCGCACTCGAGTTCGGCTTGGGCCAGATACCACTGATAGAGAGCGGAGGACGGCATCCGTGCAACCGCTCTCTCGAGCGCGCGGACTGCCCCGTGCGGCTCATCAGCCAGCAGGAGGGAAACGCCGAGATAGAAGTGCACTTGATCGTCGTCGAGTGCGGTGAGAGCCGTCTCCTCAAGAAGCTCGGCGGCCTCCCGATAGCGACCATCTTGGTAGTGTGCCATCCCCCGCGCGAAGGCATCCGTCTCGACACCTGCACGCAACTCGGACGCCACGTAAGGATGTGCGACCGGCGTCCACAGGTCCTTCAACCGACTGCGGTGCTCGTTGCGCTGCACGACGAGAACGACCAGGACGACCGCGGCCACCGCGACGAGAGCCGCCGCCCAGGCTGGGCGCAGCGTCGGCAGCCAGCCAAACGAACCTGCTTGCTTGCCGCCGCGAGCTGTGGCCGCGATCTCCTCGGCAAAGAGCTCCGCACCGTCTGCCCGCAGGTGACCGGCCACCTGATCCCGGAACCGAAGGTCTTCGAGACAGCGGTCGCACGCGAAGTAGTGCTGCTCGTACGCCTCCGCCTCCTCCGCGGAGAGACGCCCGGCGCGGTATTCGTCGGCGATGTGCCGGTTTCGGATCGTCTCGCAGTCCATGATCACGTCCCTAGCATTAGTTGCATTGGCCACCCGTTTATCGGAAGTCAATCAGCTGCGTGCGAAAGCGCGAGCGGAGCAC
>JAUVTV010000192.1 GCA_030601305.1 Candidatus Eiseniibacteriota bacterium
GTGCTCCGCGATCCGAGTTACTACCCAACGCCGACGGGGGATGGCGAGATCGTGTTTCAGTACAAACAGATTGTCAATGACGATGTACACAGGATGTACTCAACAGTAGGTATTGAAGACCACACCGAGGAGGTCGGCCCCCTCTACACCTATTCGAACATCTACGAGCCCGGCGCAGCTCCCTTGGCGCCGGGCCTCGCGATCAAGTTCACGACCGTCAAACCCCACTTCGAGGCGATCGAGCTCTCCCTCTTCGAGGCGCGCTGGGCGGGCGGCAGTCCGGCCGCGAGTCCCGGGCAGGAGCCGGATGGCGACCACGCGGCCGTGCTCGTCCGCTGGGCGCTGGCCGATGTGCGCCCGCTCGCCTATCTGGAGCTCTTCTGTGTGGGCCCGGACGGCGAGGCGCAGAAGGTGAGCGATGAGCCGCTACCCCCCGAATCCGGGCAGCTCTACGATACGTCCGCCGATCCTACCGCCCGCTGCGTCTACCACATGGTCGGTGTCGATCCCGCCGGCAAACGCCGGGTGATCGGCGAGACCGCCTACAGCGGCTCCCCCAAGCCGGTCGCGACCCTGCAACTCGTTGGGCCCCGCGTCGTAACTGAAGAGGCGCGAATTCTCTACAACGTCGGGCAGGAGGAACTGCGTAGGCTGGCCGTCTTCGACGTCACGGGCCGCATGGTCCGCGACCTGCGCGCGGAGGTGTCTGGCGCCCGCTTCGGGACGCTCACCTGGGACGGCCGCGACGACCGCGGGGCGCGCGTTCCGGGCGGCGTCTACTGGGTGCGTCTGCAGACGTCCGCGACGGATCGCAGCGAGCGTCTCCTTGTGGTACGCTGATCGCGCATCGACCGCATTGCCATGGGTGGCAACCATTCAGGAGCGCTAATCATGGATCAGTTTTCACGTCGGACCTTCATCAAGGGTCTGGGGTTGGGGACGGCGCTGCTCATCGCGCCGCCTTGGACGCGCGAGGCGCTGGCCGGCGAGGTCGTCGGAGGACTCTCGCGCGGGGAGATCGACAAGGTGCTCAGCGCTGCGCTCTCCCGCGGCGGACACTTCGCCGATCTCTACCTCGAGACGCGCACCCGCACGCACATCGTCATCGCGAGCAGCGAGATCCGAACGCTGGAGTACGGCGTCATCCAGGGCGGCGGGGTGCGCACGGTCTTCGGTGAGCGGACCGGCTATGCCTACGCCGAGACGTTCGAGCCGGACGAGATCGTCGAGGCCGCCGGCTCGGCCGCGCGGATTGCCTCCGGTGGCGGGGGCGTCAAGCGCGGACCGTTGGAGGAACGCAAGTTCGCGCGCAACGTCACCTGCCAGGAACCGATCGAGGGTGTCTCGATAGGAGCGAAGGTGGCGTTGCTGGAGCGCGTCGATCGCGCCGCCCGCGCGGTCAGTCCGCAGATCCGGCAGGTCGTGATCGACTACAGCGATGCCACCCAGCACTTCAGCATTGCGACGTCCGACGGGGATCTGGTCACCGACGAGCTTCCCGTCATCTACCTGCGCGTCAACGTGAATGCGTCCCGGGGCGAGGTAACTTCAGAGGGGATGTACAGGCTCTCGGCGCGCAAGGGCATGGAGCTTCTCGCCGGTGACGCGGCCGAGAAGGCCGGCCGCGCAGCCGCCGAGCAGGCGGTGCGCATGTTGGAAGCCCAACCGGCCCCCTCGGGCGAGCTGCCCGTCGTGATCGCCGCCGGCGGCGGGGTGATGTTCCACGAGGCGGTGGGACACGGCCTCGAGGCGGATGCCGTGCTGCGCGGCGCCACGGTGTTCGCCGGCCGCGTGGGCGAGAAGGTCGCCTCCGATTTGGTGAGCATCTACGATGACGGCAGCGTGCCGGGCGAGCGCGGCAGCTTCAACGTCGACGACGAGGCGACGCCCGCGTCCAAGACGTTGCTGATCGACAAGGGAATCTTGCGCGGTTACATGCAGGATCGCCGCACAGCGTACAACATGCGCGAGAAGAGCACCGGCAACGGCCGCCGGCAGTCGTTCCGCTACCCCCCGATCGTCCGTATGACCAACACGTACTTGGCCCCGGGCACCGATTCGCCCGAGGCGATCATCCGCGACACGAAGCGCGGCATCTACGCGGTCAACTTCGGCGGCGGCGAGGTGGACCCGACCAGCGGGCAGTTCACCTTCGGCCTGCGCGAGGCCTATCTCATCGAGGACGGCCGCGTGACCGCACCGATCAAGGGCGCGAACTTGGTGGGCTCCGGCCCCGAGGTGCTGAAGCGCATCGATCGGGTCGCATCCGACTTCGGTGGCTGGCCGGGCACCTGCGGCAAGGCGGACCAGTGGGTGCCGGTGACCAGCAGCTGTCCCACGCTGCGCGTCTCGGCAATCACCGTGGGGGGCACGGCATAATGGATTCTCTGGTCATCGCTTCGCAGGCGATGGACGCCGCGCTCCGCGCGGGCGCCGAGGCGGCCGATGCCTATGCGCGCACGTCCTCGAACCTCTCGATCGAGGTGCGCAACGGCGAGGTCGAGACGGTCAAGCGGGCGACGACCCTCGGTGTCGCGCTTCGCGTGAGCGTGGGCGGCAGCACGGCCCTCGTGCACACCACGGACGCCTCGCCTGCCGGTCTCAAGAGGCTCGCGTCGCAGGTGGTGCAGATCGCCCGCGCCCTGCCGCAGCCGAAGGAGCCGACCGTCTTCGCGAAGCCGCAGGATGTGGAGCGTCTGGCCCACCCCGACCCGGGCATCGGCGAGGAGCCCTACGAGAAGAAGACCCGCCGCCTGATCCAGGCCGAGAAGGTCATGCTCGCGGTGAAAGGCGTCACGAACTCGGGCGGGGTTTCCTGCAGCGAGATCCACGGTGAGATCGCGCTGGTCAACTCGAACGGGGTGCGGCTGTCCACACCCTTCTGCCACATCGAGATGGGCGCCGAGGCGATCGCCGAGCGCGACGGCGAGAGCTATCCCGGCGGGCGCTACTGCGAGGCCTCCGCACGCAAGTACCTGATCGATCCGGAGACCTTCGGGCGCGAGGCCGGCGAGCGGGCGGTGAGCCTCCTCGGCGCACGT
>JAUVTV010000041.1 GCA_030601305.1 Candidatus Eiseniibacteriota bacterium
CCAGGGCGAGGGGGAGATCGTCAAGGGGCGTCTCCACGACGTGCGGCTCCTGAGCGGGCTGCGCTACTACAACACCCTCACCGACCGGCACACGCTAGGGCTTCACGCCCGGTTCGACTGGAGCCGGCGCGCAGCGCCCCAAGCGGCTTTCACGCTGGGCGCCGAGAGCGGGCTGCGCGGGTTCGAGGCGTTCAGCTTCTGGGGCGACTACGTCCTCCTGGTCAACGCCGAGGATCGGATGGTCCTCACCACCAACCTGTTCGGCCTGGTCCACGTGGGTGCGGTCGCCTTTGTGGATGCGGGTGTTGCCTGGCGGTCGGGGCGGAGCACGGAGGCCGAGCCGCGCGTAAGTCCCGGTCTCGGCTTGCGCCTCCTGGGGAGCCGGGGAGGGGGGACGCTGGTTACACGGATCGACGTCGGCTTCCCCATGGTCGGCCGGGAGGGGGATTTCGAGCCGATCATCTCACTGGGTGCCGGGCAGGCCTTTTAGCAGCCCGTCAAGCCGCACAGCTGGTGCGCGCATTTCCTTTCCGCAGTGTGCAATCGGCGATTGGACCCGGGGTGGACACCTTTCGGTGGGGGCATTGACAGCCGTCGCATTAACGTCCATACTAGATAGGTAAACATATTGCGATGAGTCCGTCTGGCTGCCGTGATGTTTGCGCGGCGTCAACACGGTTTCGTTTAGGTGGGCGAGCGGTGAGGGGGTACGGGCAGACTGGGAGGACATCCTTGGTTGAGGGTATCCACGGAAAGGTCTCCCAAGCGGTCCTTGCGACCGCACCTGCTCTATAGAAAACACTGCTAGCTCGCACGCCCCCGCGCGCGGCCATGCCGTCGCGGGGGCTTATCTTTGGGGTTGAGCCGACATGCCAGCCAATCTCTCGCCCGAGTACCGGAAGCTCGATGCCCGGCTGCGCGAGACGCGGGATCCCGACGAGAAGCTGCTCCTCCTGAAGCAGATGCTCACGGTGATTCCCAAGCACAAGGGCACCGACAAGATGCAGGCCGATCTCAAGCGGCGCATCTCGAGGCAGGAACACGCGGCCGAGCAGAAGGGCAAGAAATCGGGCCGCGACCTCTTCCACGTTCCGCGGGAGGGCGCCGGACAGGTGGCGCTCGTGGGTGCGCCGAACGCGGGGAAGTCGAGTGTGCTGGCCAAGGTGACGCGCGCCACGCCCCAGATCGCGCCCCATCCCTACGCGACGCATCTCCCACTCCCCGGCATGGTGCAGTTCGAAGACGTGCAGGTGCAGCTCATCGACACGCCGCCCCTGTCGCGCGAGTACACGGAGACGCCCCTGTACAACGTGTTTCGCGTGAGCGATCTCCTTCTCCTGATCGTCGATCTGACCGCCCCGGATCCGTCCGGTCAGCTCCTCGACTGCCTCGCGCAGCTTGAGGAGCACCACATCGAGCCGAGCGCGGATGCGCCCCGCGGCGCGGCCGGCAACCTCGTCACCGTCAAGAAGCCGGCGATCATCCTGGCGAACAAGGTCGATTGTGCCGGGCGCGAGGCGGCCGAAGACCTGGAGGCCTCTTTCGGCGAGCAGTTCCCGCTGCGGGTCGTCTCGGCCGAGACGGGCGAGGGGCTGGAGGAGCTGCCGCGCTTGCTCTTCGACGAGCTCCACCTCATCCGCGTCTACACGAAGCGACCGGGCAGAAAATTCGAGCGCGGGATGCCCTTTGTCGTCGCCGGCGGCTCGACGGTCATGGACGCCGCCCGTGTCATCCACAAGGACTTCGCCGAGAAGATGCGCTTCACCCGACTGTGGGGGTCCGGCAAACATCAGGGGCTCTCGGTGCCTCGCGACCACACGTTGGAGGACGGCGATATCCTCGAGATCCACACCGGGTAGACGCCGGCTTCACACCGGGTACTAGCCTCTAGCGCCGCCACACGCGGCGCGCCAGCGCCTCGTCCACGGAACCGCGGAGATCCAGGAAGAAGCCGTGCTCCGGCCGGTGGTACGTGTGGTCGTTCGCCGACTGCTCGGCATCGTAGGTGTCCGCGCGACCCCCTTCGTCGATGAAGATCGAGAAGCTGGTCCCCCCATGGTAGTCGTTGCCGCCGGCGCGGGCCTGTCCAGGAGGATAGGTGTAGGTGTCGCGCCCGCGCCGGTCGCGGAATATGCAGATGCTGTTGTGCGCCGAGGCGCCCTGCGAGAAAAACTGCCCGCCCTGGTAGGTGTCGTTGCCGCTCTCATCCACGAAGAGCGTCGCACACTCGTCCCAGGCCAGGGCCTGGGCCACACCGTGCCGCGTCGTGTAGAAATCGTCACCGCCGTCTTCGAGGAAGACACCCACGGCCTGATGAGCGCAGAAGCCCTGGTTGTAGCGCGAGCCGATGTAGATGTCGTTGTCGTCGCCGGCGGCGCGAACGATGCCGTAGCCGTAGTAGTAGCCCCCGCCCTGCGAGAAGTTGCCCGCCTCCATGCGATCGC
This sequence comes from Candidatus Eiseniibacteriota bacterium, assembly GCA_030601305.1. Lineage (GTDB taxonomy): Bacteria > Eisenbacteria > RBG-16-71-46 > CAIMUX01 > WJJG01 > JAUVTV01. Next base: position 2,445 of record JAUVTV010000041.1, read on the forward strand.
AGCCCCCCCCGTCGTGCAGGAGCCCCAGGCCCCCCGAGGCCATCCAACGGAAGCCCATCCCACAGCCCTGTGACCACGCGTCGAAGATGCCGGCGTCGCCGTAGCCGGTCGGATAGAGACCCTTGGCGTAGTACTCGTCGTCGCCGTCCCGATCGACAAGTGCGCCGATACCCTTGGCGCACCCGCATCCCTGGACGTGGCAGTCGCCCTCGTATCGGTCGCGGCCATCTTCATCGCACAGGAGCCCGATGCCGAAGAGCCCGACGGCCTGACAAAACGTGCGCCCGCGATAGGTGTCGTCGCCGGCCAGATCGTGCAACCAGCCGATGCCGAAGTAGCCGGTGCCTTGTGCCCACTGGATGCCGATGTAGGTGTCGTTGCCGGCGAGGTCCAGCAGACCGCCGGCGCCGAGGCACCCGGTTCCCTGACAGGCGGGCCGTGTCGATTCGTAGGCGTCGTCGCCCGCGATGTCGATGCAGACCGACAGCGGGCAGCTCCACCCCGCGCTGCCCCCGCAGTTGCCCGTGTAGAGGTCGTCGCCGCCCAGGTCGAGGACAAACGCGGTGTCCGTGTCGCGATACCAGTGACGACCTGTGCCCCCGATCAGGATGCGCCCGAACGGCGTCTCTCGCGTCAGGAGAATCTCTTCCTCCAGGCGATCCGCAAACGCCGCCCGCACGCGTGCCGCCGCACCGCGCGCCCACCCTGCATCGGTGAGCAGGGCCAGACGCTCGGCGGCCTCACACAGCGCGCCGTAGTCGATCTTCAGCGCGAGCTCGATCAAGCGTCTGTTCTTCGCGAAGCGCTCGGGGTCTTCATCGAAGTTGACGTACACCTCCTCGGCAAACACATCCGAGAGCTGCCACCGTTCCTCTTCCAAGAATGCACGCTCCTGTTCGGTCAGCGCGGCGAACGCCCGGCGATGCCAGACGCGGGCCTGGCCCAGCGTCTCGATGATCTGCGCGATGAGCGGCTCGATGGCCCCCGCGGGGTCGCGCGCGACGGCCGTCTCCGGGGGGCGCAGGCGGCGCGACGGGGGGAGGGTGGGGGTATGTTCCGGAACGAGGAGCGGCGCGCAGGCGGCAATCATCTCGCGCGCGGTCGCCTTGCGCCCCAGCTCGTCATCGATTCTGCGCGAGACGGACTCGAGCCGGAACGGATCGCGATGGACGTAGACCATGCACTCCAGCCGGTAGGGGTCGCATCCCGTGTGGCAGCCGGCGAGGCGCGTGAGGAGATCCCGCGTCTGTGCGCGCACCCCGTGATCGTCGGCCAGCGCCCAAAGAAGCGCCTCGAGATCGTTCGGCGCGAAGCTGCCCGGCGGGTAAATCGCGTCGTTGGCCCGCGGGGCCGGCCAGCGTGCCGCCGGACGCAGCCCCAGCAGGATCTCGAGATCGAGCACCTGTTGCCGCTTGCCGGCCCGCGCTTCCAGTTGCTGGCCGGAGGTGAGCGCCGAAATCGTCTCCTCCGGGTCGCGCCAGAAGCGGCGCTGCGCGTCGTCGGCCGCGGCGGACGCATCGATCGCGAGCTCGCGCGTGACGGCATCGCGGATCACGCGAAGGGCGCACGGCTCGCCGGGACGAGATGCGTCCAAGATGCGCTTCAGCACGACCCGGGCGCTCTCGGCCGGACAGGCGAACGGCTCGCCCCGCATAGCGACGACAATATCGCCGGCGAGGATGCCGCCCTCATCGGCGGGCGAGTCGGGCACGACCGCGGTGACGCGCAGCCCGCTCCTGGCTCCCCCGAGCCGCTCCTCGCCGCCGGCTTGGGCTTCGATCTCCGGCAGCTCGTCCACGGGCTCCGTGTAGAGACCCAGCCAGCCGCTCTCCGGTTGCGCCCGGGATGCGCCCGTCAGGATCAGCAGGAGGGCGAACAGGCAGCCCACACGTGGCGTCGGTTTCATCGATCCTCCTCGTCGGCCCCATCCAGCAGGTGACGGCGCAGGAACGCGAGCGAGCGCCGCAGCATGGGGGGTTGCACCTCGTGATCCTCCTTGTAGGTGTACAGCTCGACCGTGCAGTCGGCCCGCGCGCTCAGGTCCCGCCAGAGGCGCCGCGGGCCGGCGATGGGGATGAGCTTGTCCGCCGTGCCGTTGTGCATCTGGATGGCCTTGCCACGGTAGGCCTCCGGTCTGCGGTGGGGACTTACGGCCCTGACGCGCGCTTCCGTCTCGGGGGTCAGACCGGCACCGCTCCAGGAATCCTCGAATCTCCACTCGGGCGAGGCGAGCAGCGGACAGATGACCTGCACGCGCTCTTCCTGTGCCGCCAGGTGAAAAGCCAGATAGCCGCCCATGGAAACGCCCAAGACGCCCACGCGGGCGAGGTCGGCGGGAGGACCGGGTTCGGCCGCCATCGCCTCCAGGCATGTCGCGATCTCCGCGCTCTGCTGCAGAAGCAGCGTGAAAAAGAGGTCGGCGTATTGGGAATTGCGATTCGAATCGAGGAGCCGGAGCGATTCCAGATCGGTGCGCAGGCCGTGGTGCTCCGCCTCGAGGGCGAACGCGTAGAAACCGGCGTCGGCGAGCATGTAGAGTCGTTCGACGTGACTCCGCACACTGCCCCGATAGCCATGCCCGTAGAGGACGAGCGGCCGCGGGCGATCATCATCCCGGAAGAGGTGGTAGGTGGGGAAGCCCGCGACCTTGCGGATCTCGAGCCGGTAAGACCTATCGTCCACTGTACTCCTCCCTTCCCGTGACTGGGGCTCGGGGGCTGAGCATAGCGCGCCGCAGCCCCGAGGCCAACGTCCGGAACCCGTGCAGCCGGCGATGGTCAACCGCCGGAGTCGTGGGCTATGATCCCCATGCGAGCGCGCGGACTTCTCGTCGACGGGGGCGATCCATGGAACGCGGCTTCATCCTCCAGCCGACGTATCGTATCGAGCGAGGTCGGCCCGTGGTGCACCTCTTCGGTGTGACCGAGGAGGGAGAAAGCTTTGTCGTTCGCGACACGCGCACGCGGCCCTCCTTCTTCGTCCGCAAGGAAGATCTTCCGCGCGCAACACCGATCCTCGAAGAGGTACGCGCCTCCGCGGCCGAGAGGGCCGCCACCCCGGAGAACGGCTTCCCGCACATCGGCCCGCGGGAGTGGGAGACACTCGGCGGCGCGCCGGCCGCGGAGATCGTCGTCGCGATCCCTCAGGACGTCCCCCCCTTGCGCGAGTTGCTGCGCTCGGCGGGCATCGCCTGCCACGAGGCCGACATTCCCTTCGTGACCCGCTTCCTGTGTGACCAGGGCATCTGCGGCGCGCTGCGCTTCGATGGTGAGGCGCGCAAGGGGCGTCACGTGAAGCGTATCTATGAAGACGTGCAGCTTGTGCCGGACGAGTACGAGCCCAACCTGCGCGTCCTCTCCCTCGACATCGAAACCGATCCCGAAGCGAGCCGCGTCTTCTCCTTCGCGCTCTTCGGTCACTTTCCCCACGAGGGACAGGTCGCCGAGGTGCACTACGTCCGTCACCCGCAGCACGGCGACGCACCCGGTTCGGTGGGCGGCGCCCGCGGCGCGGCTCTCTGCTACGGGCACACGGATGAGCCCGACCTGCTGCGTGCGCTGATCCGCCGCGTGCGCGAGATCGACCCGGACGTTCTCACCGGCTGGAACGTGATCGACTTCGACTTGCGCGTGCTCCAGGCGGCCTTCGGACGCTGCGATCTGCCGTTCTACCTGGGCCGTGCCGACCTGGCCTGTCGCGTGCGCCCGCGGACGGACACCTGGATGTCGGGACGCGCGACGGTGCACGGCCGGGCGGTGATCGACGGGGTCGACCTCCTGCGGGGCGCTTTTGTGCGCATGGAGAGCTACGCCCTTGGAGCGGTGGCCCACACACTGTTGGGTGAGGGGAAGGTCTTCAGCGATCACGACGAAGGACGGGAGATCGAGCGCCGCTACGTCACGGACCTGCCCACCTTCCTCCTCTACAATCTGACCGATGCGCGTCTCGTCATCCAGATTCTCGAGAAACTCGAACTCGTGCCGCTCGCCGTGCGACGTTCACTGCTCACCGGTTTGCCGATCGATCGCGTGGCGGCCAGCATCGCGGCGTTCGACTTTCTCTACCTCGGTGCCCTCCACCGGCGGGGCGTGGTGGCGCCCAGCGTTCAGGAGGCCGAGAGCGATGCCAGGGGCGGGCCGGCCCCGATCGGCGGCCACGTGCTCGAATCCGTTCCCGGGATCTACGACAACGTCTGGCTCTTCGATTATCGCAGCCTCTATCCGAGCATCATCCGCACGTTCTGCATCGACCCGCTGGGGCACGCCCGCGCCGCCACACGGAGCGAGGCGGAGGTCCTCCGCGCGCCGAACGATGCCACGTTCCTCCGCGGCGAAGGCATTCTCCCGCACATCCTCGAACGACTCTTCCCCAAGCGCGAGGAGGCCCAGCGGCGCGGGCAGTCCACCACCGCGACGGCCATCAAGATCCTGATGAACTCCTTCTATGGTGTGCTGGCGACGCCGCGCTGCCGGTTCTTCTCGACGCACATCTCGAACGCGATCACGACCTTCGGTCAGGAAATCCTGCTCTGGACCAAGGGGCAGCTCGAAGAGATGGGCTTTTCCGTCATCTACGGGGACACCGATTCGGTCTTCGCCCTATCCGGCCTCCGCGATCCGGACGAAGCCAGCGAGAAGGGACGTGAGATCGTTGCCGAGTTGAACGCGCGCCTGGATCGATGGGTCGCGGAGACGCACGCTCTGTCGAGCCACCTGCGTCTTGAGTTCGAGCGCCTGTACCTCAAGTTCTTCATGCCGACCCTGCGCCACGGGAGAGAGGGCAGCAAGAAGCGCTATGCGGGGACGGTGCGCACCACCACCGGACGGGAACTGGTCTTCACGGGCCTCGAATCGGTGCGTCGCGACTGGACAGTCCTCGCCAAGGACTTCCAACGGCATCTGCTCCTGCGGGTCCTCGAGGGGCGCGAGGTCGAGTCGTTCTGTACCGCGCTCATCCGCGAGCTGCGCGACGGAAAGCGTGACGGCGATCTCATCTATCGCAAGGCGCTGCGCAAACGCATCGAGGAGTACGGGAAGACCACGCCGCCCCACGTGAAGGCCGCCCGCCTCCTGCCGGGCAGGCCGGGCAAGGTGGTCTCCTACGTGATGACGACCGAGGGACCGCAGCCGGTCGGGTACGTGACAGCCCCGCCCGACTACGACCATTATCTCGAGAAGCAGCTTCGTCCCATCGCGGAGTCGATTCTGGTGCACGTCGGAATCAGCTTCGATGAACTGCTGGGCAAGGGGAAGCAGCTCGGGCTGCTTTGAGCCCGGGCTCAGGCCGTAGTATCTGCCGGCGCGTTGCGGAGCGCGCGGGTCGGATCGGTGGGAAGCTCCTGAGAGGATGAACGGGTGTCGCTCCCGTTGGGCTCGGTGGCCGCCGCTGCCGTGGCTGGGTTCCCCGAGAGCAGGTCCCCCAAGCTCTCGATCAGGGCTCGCGAGTCGCCCTGAATGACCGCTTTGGGGATCGACCACAAGACCTTCAGGGCGCCGACCACCCAATACCCGACCTCGAAGACCCTGCGTACGAGCGCCGTTGCGCGCACCGCGCGCCAGGTCCCCGCGAGGCCACCCCCGCCGCTGACGTTCTCGCCGTGACCCTCGGCGAGCTCACTGACGCGTTGGGCGCCTCCCGGACGGCTCTCGCTCTCGGGAGCTGCGGCGTGGGCCTCGGTCGCAAAGAGGAGATCGCTGGCCGACCGACGCGGCTTGGGGAACGAGAAGTCGTGTTCGATGCCCAGAACCGAGGCGAGATCGATGTGCGGGCGATCCGTGCTGCCCGTCAGGTCGGCCCAGCCTCCTCCGGAGACGGGCAGTGTGGTTTGCAGGAAGAGCGAGAGCAGCACGTACAGGCCCACGGAGCTCCATAGGCGCATCGATCGCCTGCCGCGTAACGCACGCTTCCCGCGCCCCGGGGGTCGGGGGAGACGTGCATTCTCGGCAGGCCGAGCGTGTCGCGTGCACGGGGACGTGTGATCCTTCAACTTCGCCTGCTCCGATCCTCTGAAGCCGCTCGCCCTCTCTTGCGCGTGCCGTGTCTACTCTATAGACGCATCAGGTGGCCACAACGTTCAGACCGCGGTTCCGCCACCTCATACGCTGACCCGAAGGGTAGAGTTTCGTCGCTCGGGTCTCAACAGCCGCCACCTCTGCTCGTGCCCGCAGCCGGCGTCAGACGCACCTCCACACCGGGTTGGGTGGCGCCCACCGCCACGTCCAGGAGACGAACGATCTGATGATGCGCCAGGGTGAGATCGTGTAACTCACTTCGAGAGAACCACTTGAAGTCGATGTGCTCCTCGTTGATCGCGGGCTCGCCCTCCCAGGATCGGACCCGATAGACCGGACACCGCCACACCCATGAGCCACGGCCGTCATCGTACAGGATCGTGCCGATATGGGCGTCCGGCTCCGCCCGGATGGAAAGCTCCTCTTCCAGCTCGCGGCTCAGCGCCGTGCGATCACTCTCGCCTGACTCTACCTTGCCGCCGAAAAGATCCCAGTGGTTTCCCATGCTCAGCTCCGGAGCGCGGAGACCCAGGAGGACGCGTCCCTCCCGCAGAAGCAGACCGGCTACCGCTTGGCGCCACTTGAGCTTGCGCCGCATGAGCTGGTGCGGGATTCCGGCCTCCTCGAATTCCGGCCCGACGCTGTCGAAGCCGTGCGCGCGGTAGAGGCCCACCACCTGGGTCTGGGCATGCAAGGCGACCTCGGTTAGCCCCATGCGGACGGCCTCCCGAATGAGGCGCCGCAGCATGGCCGAGCCGATGCCCCGATTCCGGGCCTCGCGCAGCACCGCCATGCGTCCGATGCGAGCTTCGCACGGCCGGAGGCGGCCCGTGCCCACCGGTTGGCCCTCGTCGAAGGCGACGAGGTGAAGGCAGTCGGCGTCCGTGCCGTCGAAGTCGACACCCTCGGCAATGCCCATCTCCTCTACAAAGACCCTTCGCCGGACCAGGGTGGCGGTTTCGCGCAAGCTCTCCCAGGTCCCAGAGGCCCATCGCAGGGGTCTACTGGTCATCGCCCCCCCTTTCGGCCTCCATGGTATGTACAGGCGCGGGAGCGCGCAATTCGCGGGTTAGGGAGTGAGCAGATCCATGGCGCGAGCCGTCACGTTCTCCGCCGTGAACCCGAACTTCTCGAACAACACATCCGCCGGAGCCGAGGCCCCGAAGCGCTCCATGCCCACGATGGCGTCGGATCGCCCGGTGTAGCGCTCCCATCCGAAGGGCGAGGCGGCCTCGACGGCCAGTCGAACGGAGCCCGGCGGCAGAACGGACCGCTGATAGCTGGCCGGCTGCTCCTCGAACAGCTCCCAGCTGGGCATGCTGACCACGCGGGTCGCGATCCCCTTCCCCTCGAGCCGCTTCTGCGCCTGCAGGCACACCTGGACCTCCGAACCCGTGCCGATGAGCACGAGGCGCGGATGGCCATCCGCCGCACGGTCGTCGCCGGATGCCGATGTCTCAGTGAGCACGTAGGCGCCCTGCGCAACAGCCCCCTCGGCCGGCATCCGGACGCGCGACAGGGCTGGCAGTTTCTGGCGGGTGAGGACGAGGGCGGTCGGTTTACCGCGCGCGATCGCGACCTGCCAGGCTTCCAGCGTCTCGCGGGCATCGGCCGGACGGATGACCGTCAGGCCGGGAATCGCGCGTAGCGCGGCGATGTGCTCGATGGGCTGATGCGTGGGTCCATCCTCGCCGACGCCGATGCTGTCGTGGGTGAAGACGAAGATCGACGGCGTGCCCATCATGGCGGCCAGGCGGAGAGAGGGACGCATGTAGTCGCTGAAGACGAGAAACGTCCCGCCATACGGGCGAAGTCCGCCGTGGAGGGCCATCCCGTTCACGGCAGCTGCCATGGCGTGCTCCCGGACGCCGAAGTGGACATTCGGGCCCTCGACCCGTCCGGGGACGAAGGCGCCGGCATCCTTGATGGCCGTGTTGTTCGATGGGCCCAGGTCCGCCGATCCGCCCACGAGGTTGCCCAGCTGATCGGCCAGCACCTGGATGGCGCGCCCGGATACGGATCGCGTCGCGGAGGCCTCGCCACCGTCGTTCGTCGCGAGGAGCGACACCTCCCATCCGGCGGGAAGCTCGCCGGCCTGCCAGCGGGTGAAGAGCGCACTCTCCGCCGGAAACGATCGCGTGTAAGCTGTCAGGCGCGCTTGCCACTCGCGCTCCCAAGCCTCCCCGCGCTCCATCGCCTCCCGCATGTGCCGGGAGACCTCCTCGGGTACGTGAAAGGTCGGTTCCGGCGGCCAACCGAGCGCCTCCTTCGTCAGGCGCAGCTCCTCATCTCCGAGGGGTGCGCCGTGGCTCGATGCCTTGTCCTGCTTGTTCGGGCTGCCGTGCCCGATGTGCGTGCGCGCCGCAATCAGGGTCGGCGTCTCCTCTTGAGCCTTCGCGCCTTCGATGGCCACGGACACCGCGCCGAGATCGTTGCCATCGACCTCGAGCACCTGCCATCCGTAGGCTTCGAAGCGGCGGCGCGGATCATCGCTCGTCGCGAGCGCCGTGGGACCCTCGATCGTGATCCGATTGTCGTCGAAGAGGCAGATCAGCTTGCCAAGCCGGAGGTGCCCGGCCAAGGAAGCGGCCTCGTGCGAGAGACCCTCCATGAGGTCGCCGTCGCCGACGAGGACGTACGTGTGGTGACCCACGACCTCGTGACCGGGCCGGTTGAAGCGGGCCGCCAGGAAACGTTCGGCCATGGCCATGCCCACCGCGTGAGCGAGCCCTTGCCCGAGGGGGCCCGTGGTGACCTCGACTCCGGGGACCAGACCATACTCCGGGTGGCCGGCCGTCTTGGCGCCCCACTGGCGGAAGGAGCGCAATTCGCCGATGGGGAGGTCGTACCCGGTGAGGTGCAGGAGGCTGTACAGCAGCATGGAGCCGTGTCCCGCCGAGAGAACGAAGCGGTCGCGGTCGGTCCAGCGCGGGTTGGCGGGGTTGTGCTTCAGGAAGCGCGTCCACAGGACATACGCCATGCTCGCGGCGCCCATGGGCATCCCGGGGTGACCGGAGCGGGCCGCCTGCACGGCATCGGCACTCAGCATGCGGATGGTGTTGATGCAGAGCGTATCGAGCAACGACATGCGGGATCCTTTCTCCGCGAGCGGGATCCTTTCTCCGCGACGTGTGGGAAACCCGCCCGGCGGCGGCGAAGGAGCCACAGGGTAGGAGGGTGGTGGCGCTCTGTCAAGCGGGCGGCGCAACGGGTGCCGCGTCTGCCCGGTGGGTTCTGCCGGTGGGGTCTGCCGATGGGTTCTTGTGATCGCAAACGTAAGCCGATAGAGTTGCGTTCGGCGAGGCGCCGGCAGCAGCTGCGGTCGCCCGATCACCGCGGCGGGGGAGAGATCGATGGCCAGTGTGACGATAGAGGCTGCCCTGAATGGGCGGGTTCCGATGGGGAGCTGCGTCACCGTCCAGGGCTGGGTGCGCACGCGGCGGGATTCGAAGGCGGGCGTCTCCTTCATCCATCTGCACGACGGTTCGTGCTTCGCGCCCCTCCAGATCATCGCCGAGAAGACGCTCCCGAACTACGCGGATGAGATCCTCAAGGTGACCGCCGGCTGCGCGCTGGTTGTGGAGGGAGAGCTGGTCGCCTCCTCCGGCAAGGGCCAGACCGTTGAGCTGAAGGCCGCGCGCATCGACGTCGTCGGGTGGGTGGATGATCCCGACACCTACCCGATCTCGCCGAAAAGGCACACCTTCGAGTACCTGCGCACGGTGGCCCACCTGCGGCCGCGCACGAATACGTTCGGTGCGGTCACACGCGTGCGCCATTGCCTGTCGCTCGCCATCCATCGCTTCTTCCACGAGCGGGGCTTCTACTGGATCCACACCCCGATCATCACCGCCAGCGATGCCGAGGGCGCCGGGGAGATGTTCCGCGTCTCGACCCTCGATCTGGCCAATCTCCCCCGCACACCCGACGGGGAGGTCGACTTCTCGCAGGACTTCTTCGGGCGTCAGGCGTTCCTGACCGTCTCGGGGCAGCTGAGCGTCGAGAACTACTGCCTGGCACTCAGCAAGGTCTACACGTTCGCGCCGACCTTCCGCGCCGAGAATTCGAACACCAGCCGCCACCTTTCCGAGTTCTGGATGATCGAGCCCGAGGTCGCCTTTGCCGATCTGAGCGACGCGGCGCAGCTTGCCGAGGAGTTCTTGCAGTACATCTTCAAGACACTTCTCGAGGAGCGTTCCGACGACATGGCCTTCTTCGCGCAGCGCATCGACAAGGAGTGCATCCGGCGCCTGGAAGCGATCATCAGCTCCCCGTTCGAGCGCATGGCGTACGATGAGGCGGTGGCGATCCTCGAGAAATCCGGTCGGAAGTTCGAGTTTCCGGTCAAGTGGGGCATCGAGCTGCAGTCGGAGCACGAACGGTATCTCACCGAGGAACACGTCAAGCGGCCGGTGATCGTGATCAACTACCCGAAGAACATCAAGGCCTTCTACATGCGCCTCAATGACGACGGACGCACGGTGGCCGCCATGGATGTCTTGGTGCCGGGCATCGGGGAGATCATCGGCGGCAGCCAACGCGAGGAGCGGTTGAAGGTGCTCGATGCGCGCATCGCGGAGATGGGGCTCCCCAGGGACGACTACTGGTGGTATCGCGATCTCCGCCGCTATGGGACCGTGCCGCACGCCGGCTGGGGCTTAGGCTTCGAGCGCACCATCCAGTACGCCACCGGCATGGCCAACATCCGCGACGTGATTCCATTCCCCCGCACGCCGAAGAGCGCGGATTTCTAGGAAAAAAAGCGGGAGCAGCACCCTCGCGATGCTGCTCCCTTCGCTGCGCATGAGGCACGCCGCGGCTGTAGCGAGCCGAGCGGCCTTCTGGAGATGACTCGCGTCTAGTATTCGTCGACGACCATGCGATTCAGCAGTGCGTCCCGCGTGAGACGACCCGAGGCCTCCGCCCGCAGGTCACTCATCCGTGCCCGGATCACCAGGCGTGAGATGCGCTCCTTCTTGAAGATGTGGTTCTTACCCAGGAAGACGGCGATCGCGATCCACTGGTTGTCGTCCAGGCCGCTCAAGGTTTCGCCGTAGTCCGCGAGGGCGACGATCAGCTCCTCCTTGCCGGCGGCGTAGCGCTCCTTCTCCTTCTCGGCGCGCTTCATCTTCCGGGCCTCTTCCTTCTCCTTCCACTTCTCGATGTCGATCTCGCCCTCATCCTCATCCTCTTCGTCCTCGTCTTCGTCCTCATCGGCATTCGTGTCTCGCCAGATGATGACCTTGTTGTCACCGGACTCCACGTGGATGTTGCTCCGGAAGTCGAAGACCCCGTCGAAGTCGAAGATGCGAGACGGTGAACCCACGAGTGAGGCCTCGAACGAGAAGACGGCTCCGAACTCGTCCAGATAGAGTCCGTTGCTCGGGCTGGACGACCCCACGAGCAGGTTCGGGCTGTCGACCAGAATCTCGTCGATGATCTTCTCCATCACGTTGATCTGCCGCTTGAGTCGATCGGAGACCCCTTGGGCACCGGCGCAAGCCGGATCCGCAAGCATCCATCCCACCGTCACGATGAGGGCCAAGGCAAGACCCAGCCGCGAAGCGAGGGTGCCGCCAAACGTCCTAGTCATCTCTCATCTCCCCCTTTCAGTTGTCCGTTGGCTGGCTGACGGGCGCGATCCTCTCGGGCGTGCCCCGGTCGCGGGAAGACCGCATCACCGGTTGGTTGCCCAGGACTCCCATGCCGATCATTCTCAGCCAGGCATCTTGCACTTGAGTGCGAAGCTCCTCGTGGTTGCGCTGCTGACGCTCCGAGAGCGCCACCGACACCTGCCGGACCAAGAGCAGCGTCTCGTCGCGGCGTTGCTCCTCGTACTGGTTGAGCATGGCCGCGGTGATCTTCATCTGCAGGTTCGCGAACCGATCGAAATCGGTGCGCGTCAGGTAGGCCTCCGCACCGGGCTCGAGCCCGACCCCTTGTGTGAACTGAGGTGCGGCCACCGGGTGGGGCCGCGATCCGAATCCGAGCACCAGATCGCCCTCCGTGTGATCGACGCGGAAGCCCGCTCCGATCAGGACCAGCAGCGCGCAGGCGGCGATGCCGAATACCACGGCGGGCGAACCGAAGAGGTGTCCCAGCCTCGCACGCAGACCCGAGCGGGCGTGGCGACCGGCTCTCACTGTCGCGGAGACTGGGAGCGCCTCTTCAGGAGGGGTAAGGAAAACGAAACTGGGAGCCGGCGCCTCATCGGCGGCGGCCTGCAGGAATTCGCGGGCCTCCGCGAGCTCCTGCCACTCGGCGAGCAGCTCCTCGTCGGAATCGATCAACTCCCGCAGCTCGCGCTCCTCCTCCGCGGAGAGCTCTCCGTAGAGGGCGGCGATCATCTTCTCGCGGTGCGCGTCCAGTGGCTTCTCGTTCATCTCGTTTCCGCTCCTCCCCGCAAGCTCTCCGCGGTCACCCCGCGCTGCTGCAGTGTCCTGCGAATGGACTTGAGCCCGTAGAAGACCCGCGTACGGACCGTCGCCGCGGGAACGCCGGTGATCTCGGCGATTTCCTCGGTCGTGAACCCCTGGTACTCGCGGAGCAGGATCGCCGTGCGCTGCTCCAAGGAGAGCTTGTCCAAGACCGCGGACAGCTCGCGAGCCAGGTCGGCACGTTCCATCTCGCGATCCGGCGCCATGGGCGCGCGCGTCTCGGGGCGCGGCAGACGTTCGGCGAACCCCTCTTCGTAGGCGATGGTTCGCTCACGCCCGCGTGGCGAACGGTGCCAGTCGCGGCACAGGTTGAGCGCGATGTGGTGCAGCCAGGCACGGAACTTCTCCGGCTCCCGCAGTCGCCGGATATTGACGTAGGCCTTGAGGAAGGCCTCCTGGCAGATGTCCTCGGCATCGGCATCGCTCCCCAACATACGCCGCACGAATCGGAAGAGACTTGCGCCCCACTTGCCCGCCAGACGGTTGAACGCCTGCGGGTCTCCCTGCCGGGAGAGAAGTGCGAGCTCCGCATCACTCATCGAGCCGGTCCTGCTGCTCACATCGGGTCCCTTCTGTGATCACCCGTATAGACGGGGTTGCAAGGAGCGCTGTTCAAACGAATCGCCCCGCCAGGTGCGCGGTTGCGGCGGGGGGCACCGCCTGCAGGATCTACTCGCGGGAGGCGGCTTCGGTTGCCTGGCAGGATCTAATGCTTCTTGGGGATGTCACTTGCGGTGGCGGCTGGAAACCGGGGCCCGGACGATCGGATTCGCCGGCTTGCCCTCCAAGGAATGGGGTCCACCGCCCAGCTCCGTCCTGACTGCAGCACTTCCGGGCTGGGGCCGTCTTGGGCCGTGTCGACGGCCCTTCGGGAGCGATTCCCGCCAACTGCGTCTGCACCGCCTGTGAGCAGGTTGTTCTTGCCCGGGGGCAGTTGCCGAGAGGTCTCCTGATCAACGCAAGGTGATTGACAGCAATCAGGAATAACTGTTAATCAGATAATGGATCTCGCGTGTGGAAGGAATCCCCAGTGGACTCAGATGCCAGAGACATTTTGACGATCGGTGAGCTCGCGAAGTACCTGAAGATACCCAAGTCCACGCTCTACAAGCTCGCTCAGGAAGGCAGGCTGCCTGGCCAGAAGGTGGGCCGCCATTGGCGGTTTCGGCGCCAGGCGATTGATCGGTGGCTGGAACGGCCGCGCACTGTCGTTTCCCACAACCATGCCAACGCCGATGTCGAGGCCAACGGAGATCAGTGATGGGAGAAAGCCTGTCCGAGAAGGTGCTCGTGCAACTCGAAAAGGCCGCAGAGCTGTATCACCGCCTGGTCCTGATCGTCGCTCCCAGCGGATCGGGGAAGACCGAGGCGCTGCAGGACGTCGCCACGCGCACGGGTGCACCGCTCTTGAATCTGAACCTGGAGCTCTCCCGCCGGATGCTCGAGCTGACCGAGCGCCAGCGGGCCCCTCAGTTGCCACGCCTGGTGGACGAGATCGTGGGCGCGGACGACCCGGTCGTCCTGCTCGACAACATCGAGAT
>JAUVTV010000182.1 GCA_030601305.1 Candidatus Eiseniibacteriota bacterium
GGGCCCGGGACAAGCTGATCCTCACCGGGACCCTCTCCAAGAAGTGGGATCGGCTCGAGGAGCAGCTCCACGTCTGGCAGGCGCTCGACCGAGTTCCCACCACCGTTCTCTGGCAGCCGAACAACTCGCTCGATTGGATCCTGTGCGCGCTGGCCCGCCGCGGGGGGTTACCTCCGGAGTTTGCGCCCGGCGACGCGATGTCCACGGATCCGGGTCTTCTCGTGCAGCGGCACGCCGCGGTTCCCCCGGCCGAACTCGCCGCCGCGGGTGACGCAGGGGGCGATGCGGAACCGGCCGGTGAGGAAGGCGTCCCCAGTTCCGAGGCACTCGATGCGCTGGCCGCGCGGCTGAAGCGGCGCTACGCGCACGAGGCGGCGAAGGAGTGGCGCGGCAAGTACTGGGTGACGGAGATCAAGCGCTTGGTGGATGAGGCGCTGCACGCGGAGGAGCGGGAGGAGGGCAGCGCACCGCTTCCAGCTGCGCCGCGGAGGGAGCCGCCCGCGCCGGGCGAATGGAACCCGCTCGAGGAGGGCAGTTGGTTCCACGCCGTTCTCGAGGCGGCCGACCCGTCGCAGACGGACACCCAGGGGCTGCAAGACGCGGCGCGCGGGTTGGCGAACCGCGGGCAGATCCCGCCCGACTGGATATCGCCGGAGAGGCTCGATCCGATTGCGCGGTTCTTCGCCTCGCCCCTGGGCGCGAAGCTGCGCGCGGCGGGCGACACGCTGGAACGCGAGGTGAACTTCAGCCTACGGCTCTCCCCCACCCAGCTCGCGCGAGTTTGGCCGCAGGCCAGCGCACTCGGCGAGGACGAGTGGATCCTGGTGCAGGGCCAGATCGATGCGTTGTGGCGCGAGCGGGATGGATCCTTCATGATCCTCGACTTCAAGAGCGATCGCGTGCGCGCAGGAAGCGAAACCGACGCCCGCGCCCAGGCGTACAAGCTGCAACTGCTGCTCTACCGGGAGGCGGTGCGCCAGCTGTGGCGGGCCGAGCGCGTCAGCGGCTGGCTCTACTTCCTGCGCTCTGAGCAGGCAGTGCAAGTGTATTGAAAGGAGATCGACCGGCATGATCGTCAAGCTCCTTACCGTGGGTCCGTTCCAAGCGAACTGCTACGTTCTGGGCTGTGAAGAGACCCGCAAGGCACTCGTGATCGACCCGGGCGATGACCCCGAGCGCATCGCCGCCGAGATCGACCAGAACCAGCTCGAAGTCGCCAGTTACTTGCATACCCACGGCCATATCGACCACGTGGGCGCGACCGCGCGCCTGAAGGCGAAGCTGGGAGGCGAGATTCTCATGAACGCTGCCGATGGATTCCTGTACGAGAAGGCTCCCGAGCAGGCGCAGCAGTTCGGCATCCAGATCCCGAGCATGGAGCCGGTGGATCGTACGATCGAGGAAGGTGACACGATTTCTTGGGGACGGGCGACGGGCAGGATCATCGCCACGCCGGGTCACAGCCCGGGTGGCATCTGTCTTCACGTCGCGGGGAGCGTGATGGGCGTCAGCCCGGACGACGATGGCACGGAACCCGACTGGCTGTTCACGGGTGACACCCTCTTCAACGGCAGTATCGGGCGTACCGACTTGCCCGGCGGTTCCTATGAGGAGCTGATGCGATCGATCAGGGAGAAGCTGCTCGTCTTCCCCGATGCGACCGTTGTAGCTTCCGGTCATGGTCCGCTGACGACGGTGGGACGCGAGAAACAGATCAACCCCTTCGTGCGGGAGTTGCTCTAGCCTCCCGTTCCCCGCGGACGATTGCAGGAGGTCGAACCCGTGAAGAACGCGCGCGTACATGCCAAGCTTGGTCAGTTCACCGAAGCGCTGATGCAGACCTACGGCGTGGGACCCGTCCCGGGACACAATCTGGAGCCGCGCTACGCCCTTCCCTCGCGGGCGACGGTGATCACGATCCTCCGCCGGCTCTTCGAGACGTTCTTCCCCGGTTTCATGGGACGCCAGCAGGTGACCCGCGACACCGTGCGCTTCCACATCGGGGCACTCCTCGACGAGATCGCCGACGACCTCGGCGAGCAGATCTACGCCGCCGTGCGGCACGAGGACTCCGAGCTGGCCAATGACCGGCTGAAGAGCCGCCGCTTCGCCGAGGACTGCGTGCTGGGACTCTTCGAGAAGCTCCCCGAGATTCGCCGCGCGCTGATCCTGGACGTCCAAGCCGGCTACGACGGTGACCCGGCGGCGAAGAACGCCAACGAGGTGATCCTCAGCTACCCCGGTCTCGCGGCGATTGCGACGTACCGCGTGGCCCACGAGCTCGAGGCCTGCGGCGTACCGCTCCTGCCCCGCATCATGACCGAGTGGGCGCACTCGCGCACGGGGATCGACATCCATCCCGGCGCGACGATCGGCGAGAGCTTCTTCATCGACCACGGCACCGGCGTCGTGGTCGGCGAGACCTGCCTGATCGGCAACCACGTCAAGCTGTATCAGGGGGTCACCCTCGGAGCGCTGAGCTTCCCGAAGGACGAGCGCGGCAAGCTGATCCGCGGACTGCGTCGCCACCCGCAGATCTGCGACCACGCCGTGATCTACTCGGGCGCAACGATCCTCGGGGACGTCACGATCGGCGAAGGCAGCGTGATCGGCGGCAACGTGTGGCTGACGCAGTCGGTCCCGCCGCACACCAAGGTCCTGAACACGCCCCAGATTCCGACTTTTCGGAAGGGCGGCAATGGCCCGCAGGCCGCCTCGGATGATGAGGAATAGCCCATAGCGACGGAGGACATAGACCATGCGCATCTTCGATTCGATCCTGGACACGATCGGTAACACACCGCTCGTCAGAGCACCCCGCTTCTCCGAGGGGTTGAAGAACGATCTGGTCTTCAAGCTCGAGTCCTTCAACCCCATGTCGAGCGTGAAGGACCGCATCGCCAACGCGATGATCGCGAGCGCCATCGAGAAGGGACACATCCGGGAGGGCACGACCGTGGTCGAGCCGACCAGTGGCAACACCGGCATCGCCCTCGCCCTCGCGTGTGCCGCGCGCGGTCTGCGGCTCATCGTCACGATGCCCGACACGATGTCGATGGAGAGGCGCAAGATCCTTGCTGCGCTGGGCGCCGAGGTGGTGCTCACCGAGGGGGCCCAGGGAATGAAGGGCGCGATCACCAAGGCAGACGAGCTGCGTGAGGAGATTGCGGACGCCTACATGCCCAGCCAGTTCACAAACCTGGCCAATCCTGAGGTTCACCGCCGCACGACCGGTCCCGAGATCTGGAATGACACGGGCGGCGCGGTCGACTTTTTCGTGGCCGGTGTCGGGACGGGCGGCACGGTCACGGGTGCCGGAGCCTATCTCAAGGAGAAGAAGACCTCGCTGAAGGTGGCCGCGGTCGAGCCGGAGGGCTCACCGGTCCTCTCCGGCGGGAAGCCGGGGCCGCACAAGATCCAGGGGATCGGCGCGGGCTTCATCCCGCAGGTGATGGACATCTATGTTCCCGACGAGATCATCCGGGTAAGCAATGAGGATGCCTTCGAAGCCGCGAGGCGCCTGTGCCGCGAAGATGGCCTCATGGTGGGGATTTCGTCGGGGGCCGTAGCGCACGCCGCGTTGCAGATCGCGCAGCGTGAGGACCTGTCGGGACAGATGATCGTCGCC
>JAUVTV010000137.1 GCA_030601305.1 Candidatus Eiseniibacteriota bacterium
CCTGTCGGGGAGCGGCGTCTACGAGGTCGGCCTCGCCGACGCGAGTGGCCAGATCCTCTTCGCGCCCACCGTTCCCGACGCGCAGCAGCTCACGCTGACGATCACCGCGCCCAACCATCCGTCTGTGGAGCACACGATCACGGCCGCCGGTGACGAGCCGTTTCTCACGGTGGAGGCCTTCGCGATCGATGACGACGCGATGCCGCCCTCGGCGGGCAACGGCAATGGGGAGGTCGGCGCGGGAGAGTGTATCGAGCTGTATGCCACGCTGCACAATCACGGGGGCAGCGAGGCCAGCGGCGTCGTGGCCACGCTCTCGGCGACGAGTCCGCACGTCACGATCCTCGATCCTACCGCCACCTACGGCACGCTTGCCGCAGGGACCGAGGCAACCAATGACGTCCCCTTCGTCTTCGAGGTGGATGTGGACTGCCCCCCGGACGAGTGGCTTCTCCTCACCCTCGCCGCCGAGGACGATGCAACCGGCCTCTGGACGGAGACGCTGTCCATCGCCGTGCTCGCCCCGGGTCCGTGCGTGTACAACTACGCGTTCGAGGAGACAGTCGGCAACGGCGACGGAATCGTCGATCCCGGCGAGGAGATTGCGATTCGCATCTACGTGAAGAACGAGGGCAGCGGTGTGCTCGGCCCGCTCAGTGCGGAGTTGACCAGCAGCGATCCGTACGTCGAGATCCTGCAGGCGTTCGCCGATCTCGACGCGAGTCTCGCGCCGGGCGAAATCGCCCTGCTGACTCCGTCGGTCGAGGTCGAGATCGACGCCGCGTGCCCGGAGACCGGCTACTGCACGCTCGACATCGTGTTCGAACACGCGGATGGGACTGCCGAGGACTCCTTCCTGCTTGCCATCGGTGAACTCGGCTTCACCGACGACATGGAGTCAGGGCAGGGCGACTGGACGCACTCAGGCCCCAATGACCGGTGGCATCTCACCGACTACCGGAAACACTCGGGCACGTACAGCTGGTATTGCGGCGAGATCACGCAGGAGTACTTGAACAACACGAATGCATCGCTCACCAGCGCGTCCTTCGTCGTACCCGAGGCTGCCGAGCTGTCGTTCTGGAGCTACTTCGATGTGACCATCTACGGCGTCGACGGGCTCTTCGTCGAGGCCTGGCGCGACGGGCTGTGGGAAACGCTGGACTTCCTCGGCAGCGGCGGCGCCCTGGATTCGACGCTCTTCGCGGTCGACTGGGCAGAGTACACCTATGACCTGAGCGGGTGGACCCCGGGCAGCACGGCGCGGGTGCGCTTCCGCTTCGTGAGCGACGCGGTCGACACCGACGAAGGCTGCTACGTCGACGACGTCGTCATCCGGGGACGTGAGGCGGGCGGCACCCGCGAACCCGGCCGCGTGATCGCGCTCAGTCTCTCGCCCGCTGCTCCCAACCCCTCGCCGGGCGCGACGGCCTGGCGACTGGCCCTGCCCGAGCCGGCACCGGTGCGCGCGCGCGTCTACGATGCCGGCGGGCGCCTGGTGCGGCACCTGGTGGCCGGTCCCCTGACCGCCGGGGAACACCTCCTTCGGTGGGACGGCCGGGATGCGGACGGATCGCCATCGCCCGGCGGGATCTACTTCCTGCGCCTCCGCGCCGGCAACCAGCACCGGTTGGGGCGCGTGGTCCTGATCAGACGCTGAGAGAATGCTTGCAGCCCACTCCGGGGCAAGTCACCCCTTGACGATCACGTATGTAAAGCGATAGACTTGGTGCTCTAGATGACGCGCGCGACGATGTCGCGCCGGCAGAAAAGGATTCGGAGTCCGGGGAAACGATGAAGACGATCTCGATCAAGACGCCCCCCCTGTGCGGGCAGCCGGTCTGCAGCTGGCGATGGTGGCGGATCTCCACCACGACAGCGGCGTTGGCGCGTCCACCAGATCTGTCCTGACCGAGACGAATCCCAAGACCAAACCAGTCCGCTGTCTAACAGGCAGCGGGCTTTAGCTTTAGGTCGGATGCCGCGGAAGGCGGCACCAAGCCCTCCGCGCTCGGGTGGCTGGCAGCGATCGACGCCCCAAGCGGGAGCAGATCTCCGGCCCTCGGGGGACGACATTATAAGGAGCGACAGTGTCTCCGCAGAAAAGAAGGAGGAGCAAGTATGCTCACCCCGTCCCTGGAGGAGTACGTCCAGCTCATCGGTGAGGGCAAGCGGTCCCCGGTGCGCCGGCGTATTCCGGCTGATCTCGAGACCCCCGTCTCCGCCTTCCTCAAGCTGCGTGCGTGCGGCGCAACGTTTCTGCTCGAGAGTGTCGAGCAGGGCATTCAGGTAGGGCGTTACTCGTTCATCGGTCTCGCGCCCTATGCCACCATCAAGTTGCAGAACGAGAAACTCGAGATCCGGCGTAATGGCGCGTCCGAAACCCTGCCGGTGGATCCAGAGCATCCCTTCGCCCCCGTGCGCAAGGAGCTCGCGCGTTCACGCACACTGGTTGGCGATCTCCTGCCGGCGCCGTTTGCCGGCGCGGTCGGCTACATCGGCTACGACATGGCGCGATACTTCGACCGCATGCCGGATCCCAGACCCAGCGGCCTGAAGCTCCCCGACTACTACTTCCTGTTCCCCGATGCAATGGCCGTCTTCGATCACGTGAAGAGCGAGATCGAGATTCTCACCTTGCCTCCGGACGATGAACCGGCGATCGCGTATGCCGCGGCGGACACCAAGATTCAGGAGATCCTGCGGGCGCTCGAATCGCCCTTGAACATCTCGGACCACGGAACCCCGCCCGACGTGAAGACGCCGAGCCAGTTCAACATGTCGGAGGAGTTCTTCAAGGAGAAGGTCGGTCGCATCAAGGAGTACATTCTCGCCGGCGACACGTTCCAGACCGTCCTCTCGCAGCGCCTGCGCGGCGAGACGCACGTGCCACCCTTTCAGATCTATCGCGCGCTACGCATTCTCAACCCGTCACCCTACATGTTTTTCATGAATCTGGGCGATTTTCAGATCATCGGTTCCTCCCCCGAGGTGCTCGTGAAGGTCGAGAACCGCAAGGCCACGCTGTGTCCCATCGCGGGGACCCGTCCCCGGGGGGATACGCCGGCGGTCGATCAGGAGCTGGAGGAGGAACTCCTCGCCGATGAGAAGGAGCGCGCCGAGCACGTCATGCTCGTCGATCTCGGTCGCAACGATCTGGGGCGCGTCTGCGAGATCGGCAGCGTGGTCACCGATTCCCTGATGCACATCGAGAAGTACTCGCACGTGATGCACATCGTCTCGCGCGTCACCGGTACGTTGCGCGCCGATCTCGACATGTTCGATCTCCTGCGGGCCACCTTCCCCGCCGGCACGGTGACCGGCGCGCCGAAGATCCGCGCGATGGAGATCATCAGCGAGCTGGAGGAGGAACATCGCGGACCCTACGCGGGCGCCGTCGGCTACTTCGGCCATCAGGGCGACATGGACATGTGCATCACCATCCGCACGCTGATCATGAAGGGTAACCAGTACTTCGCCCAAGCGGGGGCCGGGATCGTCGCCGATTCGGACCCCGCGTTCGAGCATCAGGAAACGCTGAGCAAGATCCAGGCACTGACCAAGGCGATCTCGATTGCCGAGGAGGGCTTTTGACCATGCATCTCCTCATCGACAACTACGACTCGTTCACCTTCAATATCGTCCAGGCGCTTGGTGAGCTGGGCGCCGAGACCGCCGTGCATCGCAACGACGCCATCGACATCGCGGCGGCCGAAGCTTTGCAGCCCGAGTCCCTGGTGATCTCCCCCGGTCCGGGCACTCCCGACGACGCCGGCGTGTCGGTTGAACTGATCCGCCACTTCGCCGGGAAGGTCCCTATCCTCGGCGTCTGCCTGGGTCACCAGTGTATCGTGGCGGCCTTCGGCGGGGTCATCGATCGCGCGAAGCGGGTCATGCACGGCAAGGTCTCCAACGTCTACCACGACGGCCGCACGATCTACGACGGGATCTCCAATCCCTTCTCCGCGACGCGCTATCACTCCCTCATCGCGCACGAGGAGAAGTTACCCCAGGCGATGGAGGTCTCCGCCTACACGTCGGCCGGCGAGATCATGGGCGTCCGGCATCGCGAGCAGTTCATCGAGGGCGTTCAGTTCCATCCGGAATCGATCTTGACGCCCGAGGGAAAGCGACTACTGGCCAACTTCCTGCAGAGGTAACCATGCCCTGGGAAACACTCGAACGTCTGGTCAACGGTGAATGCCTCTCCGCGGAAGAGGCCCGCGCGATGATGTCGAAACTCATGTCCGGCGACCTTCACGAATGCGAGATCGCCGCCGTCCTCGTCGCGCTCCGGGTGCGTGGGGAAACGGTCGACGAGATCGCCGGCTTCGCCACCGCGATGCGGCAGAAGGCCATTCGCATTGCCCCGAAGCGCACGGGCCTCGTGGACACCTGCGGGACCGGCGGCGACGGGCGCCAGACCTTCAACATCTCCACGGCGGCGGCGCTCCTCGCCGCGGCGATGGGCATTCCCATTGCCAAGCACGGCAACCGCGCGGTTTCCTCCAAGTGCGGCAGCGCGGATGTGCTGGAAGCCCTGGGGGTCAACATCGCGCTTGCGCCGGAGCGGGTGGCCGAGCTGATCGACCGCGTGGGCATCGGCTTCCTCTTCGCCCCGCAGCACCATCCGGCCATGAAGCATGCCGCGCCGGTGCGCAAGGCGATGGGCATTCGCACGGTCTTCAACCTGCTGGGACCGCTCACCAATCCAGCCGGCGTGAAACGCCAACTCCTGGGGGTTTTCCGGCCGGACCTGACCGAAACGGTCTGCAACGTACTGCACGCCCTGGGTGCCGAGAAGGCCCGTGTCGTGCACGGCCTGGACGGCACCGACGAGGTGTCGATCACCGGGGACACCATCGTGAGCGCGCTCGAGGGCGGCGCGGTCCGCACGTTCCGCTTCAGCCCCGAGGACGCGGGGCTCTCGCGGGCCGACCTGGATGCCATTGCAGGTGGGTCGGCGGAGGAGAACGCCGCGCACATCCGCAGCATCCTCTCCGGACGCAACGGTCCGCGGAGCGATGCGGTCTTGCTCAATGCCGGTTTCGTCGCCGTGGTGGCGGACCGGTCCCCTGATGTGGCCACCGGCGTGGAGCTGGGTCGCCAGGCGATCCAATCGGGTCGCGCGTTCGAGCTGCTCACCGAATTGCAGGAAACCTCCCATCTCCTGGGGGAGGACGGGGCATGAGCGTGTTTCTGGCGCGCGTCGTCGAGCAGAAGCGGAGCGCGGTGACGCAGCGCAAACAGCAGATACCCCTGGCCGAGCTGGAGGACCGTGCCGCACGCGTGTCCGTAAGGCCTTTTCGGCCCACGATCCGCGGCGGCGGCCGGATCATCGCCGAGATCAAGCGCAAGTCGCCGAGTGTGCCGGCGTTCAAGCAGAACGGTCCCGTCGAGGATCTGGCGCGTACCTATCACGTGAACGGCGCGGTGGCGATCTCGATCGTGACCGATGCCGAGCACTTCGGCACGTGTCTCGCCGACGTGGCCCTCGTGCGCGAGGCCGTTCCCCTGCCGGTCTTGGTCAAGGACTTCGTGATCGACGGCTATCAGGTGGTCGAGGCGCGAGCGGCGGGGGCCGACGCGCTGCTTCTCATCGCGCGCATTCTGACCCCCGCCGAACTGGGTGCCCTTCTGGCCCGCGTCCGCGACCTGGGCATGTCGGCGCTCGTCGAGTGCCATGATGCCGAGGATCTGCACAAGGCCGTCGCGGCCGGCGTCACCACGATCGGGATCAACAACCGCAACTTGAGGACCCTCACCGTCTCGCTGGAGACCACGCGCCAGCTGGCTGCCGAGCTCCCGCCGGACGCGTGCAGCGTTTCAGAAAGCGGCATCGACCGGCGCGATCAGATCGAGGAGCTGAGCACACTCGGCATCGATGCGTTCCTGATCGGCGGCGCGCTGCTCAGCTCCGACGATCCCGGCGCCAAGCTTCGTGAACTCGG
>JAUVTV010000042.1 GCA_030601305.1 Candidatus Eiseniibacteriota bacterium
TCAGAAGAGGAAACCGCCTTTGGCGGGAAATCTCGGACGGAGGAACCGGTCATGTTGGAACTGATCGGCTTGGTGATCGGCGGGTTGATCTCGCTGTGCATCCTGGGGGTGATCTTTCGCTTCGCGTGCGTGTTGTTCAGCCTGATCCTGTTGCCCTTCAAGCTGCTTATCGGGCTGGGGGCCGCGCTGCTGGCGGTCACCGCTGTGATCTTCGTACTCCCGGTCGCCCTGGTCGCTGCGCTGGTGGTGTTGGGTGTGCTGGGCGTCGCCGCCCTGGGTGTCTGTCTGGCCGCTATCTAGCCGCCCGCTCATCGATCGCCCACTGCGGGTCCGGGCCGCTGAGCAGACGACGCACGTCTTCGTGCACCGCGCCGTTTGACGCCAAGACCTCGACCCCCTCGATCGCCGAACGCCCCTCGGCAAACCCCGTCACGCGCCCGCCGGCCTCTTCGATCAGCAGGATGCCCGCGGCCACATCCCACGGCTTGAGGTACATCTCCCAGAAGGCGTCGAAGCGCCCTGCGGCCACATAGCAGAGATCCAGCGACGCCGCACCGCCGCGACGAATCCCCTGCACGCGCAAGGCCAGCCGGCAGAAGTTGCCCAGATTCGGGTTGGCGAGCTCGTTGCGCCGATAGGCGAAACCGGTGGCCACCAGCGAACGACCCAGATCGTCCGTTCCCGATACTTGCAGTCGCGAGCCGTTGAGGTAGGCGCCCCCGCCGCGACTTCCCCAGTAGGTCTCGCCGAGGGCCGGCGCGATCACGACCGCGAACTGCAGACGGAGGTCGTCTTCCGCCCTGAAGAACCCGGAGGCGCTCGGGGCAAGCGCCGCGTCATTCGCTTCCGGCAGACCCCCGTACCCCTCGGCCACGGCGATACTGACGCAGTACATCGGGTGACCGTGGACGAAATTGGTGGTGCCGTCCAACGGATCGAGAATCCAGACCCGGCCGCTCTCACCGGCGTGGCGAATCGACTCCTCGGCGAGGATCGCATCCTCCGGGCAGCGTGCCTGGATTTCCGCGGCAAGGAAGGCTTCCACCGCGCGATCGGCCGCGGTGACCATGTCCCGGCGACCCTTGAACTCGATGTGGCTGCGGTCCAGCTCGCTCTGGGCGGCAAGCAACCGCCGCCCGGCCTCCTCCACCAGCGATCGCGCGAACTCGAGCACGCGGCCCCCTCCTCTCGCGAAAACCACCTTGATCCGCCGATTGGACAGCGTGTAGCGTACACGCTCGATCAGGAGGTATCTCAATGACGAACATCATGGACAAGCTGACCGCGCTCTGCAAGCGGCGCGGTTTCATCTATCCCAGTTCGGAGATCTACGGCGGCATCAACGCCTGCTGGGACTACGGTCCGATGGGCGTGCGCCTGAAGACCAACATCAAGGCCCATTGGTTTCGGACCATGACGCGCATGCGCGATGACGTCGTCCCGCTGGACGCCGCGATCCTCATGCACCCGCGCGTGTGGGAAGCCTCCGGCCACATCACCGAGTTCACCGATCCGCTCATCGACTGCAAGCAGTGCAAGGCGCGCTTCCGCGCCGACGACGTCGACTTCGATTTCAAGGATCCCAACACGCCGTGTCCCCGCTGCGGAAACCGCGGCACCTTCACCGAGCCGCGCATGTTCAACCTGATGTTCAAGACGTTCATGGGACCCGTCGAGGACGAGGCCAGCGTGGTCTATCTGCGTCCCGAGACGGCCCAGGGCATCTACGTCAACTTCGACAACGTGCGCATCTCCTCGCGTCTCAAGCTGCCGTTCGGGATCGCGCAGATCGGAAAAGCATTCCGCAACGAGATCACGCCGGGCAACTTCATCTTTCGCACGCGCGAGTTCGAGCAGATGGAGATGCAGTTCTTCGTCAAGCCCGACGAGGACCAGAAGTGGTTCGACTACTGGAAAGAGGAGCGCATGAAGTGGTACCTCTCCATAGGGCTCACCCCGGAGAGGCTGCGCTGGCACGAGCATGGACCGAACGAGCTGGCCCACTACGCCAAGGCCGCCTTCGACATCCAGTACGAGTTCGGATTCGGCAGCGATCCGTGGCATGAGCTCGAGGGTGTGCACAACCGCACCGACTTCGATCTGAAGCGACACCAGGAGTTCGCCGGCAAGAAGCTGGAGTACTTCGACGAGGCGTCGCGCGAACGCTACCTGCCCTACATCATCGAAACCTCGGCCGGCTGCGACCGCACGCTGCTCGTGACCCTGATCGACGGCTATCGCGAGGAGGAGATCAAGGGCGAGAAGCGCGTCTTCCTCGGTTTCCATCCCAGCATCGCGCCGATCACGGCGGCCATCTTCCCGTTGGTCAAGAAGGACGGCATGCCGGACATCGCGAAGAAGATCACCGCGGACCTGCGCCCGCACTACGACGTCTTCTACGATGCGGGCGGCAGCATTGGACGGCGCTACGCTCGCCAGGATGAGGTCGGCACGCCGTTCTGCATCACGGTCGACGGCCAGACACTCGAAGACCAGACGGTGACCATCCGCCATCGCAACACGCTCGAACAGGAGCGCTGCAGCACCGATCGGCTCAGGGAGCGCTTGGGCGATCTGATCGCGACGTACGGATCGGCGTGAACATCCCCCACCGGCGAACGGCTCCCCAGATGAGGAGCGCGTAGAACGCTCCGTACTGCACGAGGCGCGGCCACATCGCGGGCGCCCACGCGCCCGTGGCACGCTGCGTGGCGATCACCTCCTCACCGAGCGGCGCGAGGAGACAGAGCGCTACGAGCGCCGGATCGGGACGCAAGACCAGCAACGGATAGAGCCCGATCAGGTACCACGGGAAGAGCGTCGGCGTGCAGATCACCCAGGCGGCCGACGCGAGCAGCAGCTTGGCCACGAGCCCCCGCCCCCACCGCGCGGCCGCAACCGTGAGCGCCGCAAGCAGCCCCCCCAGAAGCGGACGCGCAACCGGGGGCGGCAGGACCGCATCGACGAGCGCCCCCAGGCTTCCGCCAAAGCTCCACTCACGCGCCATCAGCGCCATGGAGCTGAAGAGCCGCTCCCCCGCTCCGATGAACGGCAGGTACATGCCGACCCCGACCGTGACGAGCACGAGGATGAACGGCACGCTGCGTCGCCACCCGAGATGGGCACAGGCCGCCGGGAGAAAGATGAGCGGGAACGGCTTGATGAGCACCGCCAGCGCGAGGAACCCTCCCGCGATCCAGGGTCGCCCCCGATCGAGGTGGACGATGAACAGCGTGAGCAGCGGGAGGGCGAGAATGTCGGCGTGTCCCGGAACGTACGACTCCAGGATGACGAGCGGCGACCAGGCGAGAAGGAGCAGGTGCGCGCGTGGGCAGGCGCGCCGGTCCAGCTCCCGGGCGAGGAGCAACCAGGTGAGCAGTTCGGCCAAGAGCGCCAAGAGGTGAAACCCCAGCAAGCGTCCCGGGCTGAGCTGGTAGGCGACGGCGAAGCACAGCTCCGCAACCGGCGGATAGACCGTGGGAAGATGCGGGTGGTTGATCCGCGCATCCAACGCGTCGCCCCGCAGGTGGGCCACGGCGGGATCGTCGGGAGCGTGGCGGTAGGGATTGATGCCGTGAGCAAGCACCTTGCCGTCCCAGTGATAGCGCGCGGCGTCATCCGATACCTCCCGCACGCCGCCCATGGCGATGAGGCGGAAGACGAGTGCCGCGAGAACCACGCCCCAGAGCCACCCGCGCGAAGGGGAGACGCGCCGCCACAGACGCACGCTCGCTGCGCCCAGCAGACCGGCCATCACCGCGAGCGCAATCAGTGCGTGAAGCCACCCGGTGAAGGTGAAGAGTTCGTGAGATGCGAGCAGACTTCCGAGCAGGAGTGCCGCCGCGGTGAGGATCAATGCGAGCATGCGCAGGATCGCCACGCCTCGCCCGGAACGTTTACTCCCGGCTAGCACCTGAGGTTGCGCGCGCCGCGCTCGTGAACCACGGACGCGACCCCCACGTACGTGAAGCCGGCAGCCTGAACGAGCAGGAAGGCGCCGGCGGCCGTGCCCGTGGCGAGCCAGCTGCCCAGGAAGGAGACCAGCGCCCAGACGCCCATGAAGATCTCCAGCAGGTAGAGGTGACTGAGGGGCTGCCGATAGGCCGTGACACGGCGCTGCGTGGGTGGCACCGCGACGCTCGCGCGATCGGCCTCGGCGATGTGACCCAGCTTCGGCGTGCGCACGAACTCACTCCCCCGTCCCATGAGGGCACTCAGCACGGCCCGCGTGTTGTTCACCGCGAGCCCGATGCCGAAGGCCATCATGGCGGGCAGCCACAGGAGCGTTCGCTTCCAGCTGCCCTCGGCAACCGACTGCGAGAAGATATACAGGCTGCTCGGGCCGAAGAGCCCAAGAAACATGAGGACGAGCAAGGGGGCCACGTAGGCTGCGGCGAAGCGGTCGTGGAAGAGGAAGACGAGCGGCAGGATGAGCAGGGTCAGGAGCAGGATCAGGGGGTGCATCATGTAGTGCGTCAGGTGGATGGTCGCCTCGATCTTCTTGAACAGACGGATGTCGCGCCGCGCCCAGACGATCGGCAGCAGCTTGCGTGCCGCCTGGATGGAACCCTTGGCCCAGCGGTACTGCTGCGACTTGAGGGCGTTGATGTTGGTCGGGATCTCCGCGGGGGTCACGACATCCACCAGGAAGCGAGACCGCCACCCCGCCAGTTGCGTCCGATAGGAGAGATCGAGATCCTCGGTCAGCGTGTCTGCCTGCCAGCCGCCCGCCGCATCGATCGCCTCCCGGCGCCAGACGCCGGCGGTGCCGTTGAAATTGAAGAAGAGGTCGCCCCAGCAGCGCGCCGGCTGCTCGACGGCGAAGTGGCCGTCGATGCCGATGCTCTGCAGGAAAGTCAAGGGCGAGAAGCGACGGTTGCGATGCCCCCAGCGCGTCTGCACGAAACCGCACCGCGGATCACTCGCCAGGAACGGCACCGTCTGGCGCAGGAAATCGGGCGGGGGCACGAAGTCGGCGTCGAAGATGGCGATCAGCTCGCCCCGGGCAACCGGCAAGCCGGCGGCCAGCGCGCCCGCCTTGAATCCCTCCCGGTTCGTGCGATGGAGATGGTGGACGTCATGGCCGGCTTCGCGCAGCTGGGTCACCAAGCGTGCCACGATCTCTCTCGTGTCGTCGGTCGAATCGTCGAGGACCTGGATTTCGTGGCTTTCGCGCGGATAGTCGAAGGCACACACCGCACGGAGCAGCCGCTCGATCACGTTGCGCTCGTTGTAGATCGGGAGCTGGGTGGTGACGGACGGCAGCTCGCTGTCGGGCACCTCGGCGGTGAAGCGCGCGTGAAGCTCTCGCTCGGCCTGCCGCTTCCGGCGCCGGGAGCGCAGGAAGAGGAGAATCATCACGTAGGCGTTGATGGCGTAGACGTGCAGCAGCGCGGACGTGGCAAGATAGAGGGCCAAGGTCACGAGCAGGACGCCATCCCGTGTCATTTCGCCCCCCCCCTGGCAGGCCGGATGACTTCTGCCACGGGCGTCTGGAAACAGCCGCAGCGATCAGTCCGAGCGCCGGTCATTGAGTTCCCAGTCGTAGGTGTTGTACTCGATCTTCACCGGATGGTCCCCCAGGTAGTCGGCATCTTCCGCCGGGAGATACTCCCGGAAGAAGCCGATGATGCCGCGGTGTGCGCTGGAGCGCTCACTGCCTGGCGGCACCGCCGCCAGGCCCCATCGGGAAACGAAGTCGTGCCGGTACCACTCGAAGATCTTCGAGACGCGCAGGACTCGGGCCTTTCGGTCGAGCCGGTTGACCGACGCATCCCGCACATAGATCTGTGAGGCGTGATCGAGCTGCGCGTCCAGGCGATCTCCACGGTAGGCGGCGGCGAGAAGTCGCGGGCAACCGCGCGAGGCGCAGACCAGGGCGCAGTGCACCCGGGCATCGTCGAAGCGCTTGCGGATCCACTCATGCTCGATGTCGTTCAGCGTGACCTGTTTGCCGAGGAGACGCCAGCGCAGCCCGTCCCACGCGCCGGGCACATCGCGAATCGACTTCAGCGGATAGCGGTCCAGAATCAATTCCAGGGTGAAGACGTTGTAGGCGTTGATCAGCAGGGCGAGCTGCTGCTCCGCTGTGAATGCACCGAATTCCTTCTCCGGCAGGTCGCCCAGCGTGCGCAGGTACGCTTGTAGCTGCGGGCGATCGCTCTGCAGGCCGCGGTAGTCGACCCACCCCGCGACGACATGCCTCGCGAACAGGCTGTCGAGCGCGGCATGGGTCTGGTCGAAGGCCCCGGCCGGACACAACCCGCCGGTGGCGCCCAAGAGGAGAACCGCACCGGCAGCGACGTTCTTGACCGCACAGCGCATGTCCCGACAACTCCCTTCCTAGTTTGCCCGCTCTACGCCGATCCGCGGCGCTCCACGCGCAGCACATCCACCGGGCAAACGGTCACACAGATCCCGCAGAAGATACAGCCGGTCGTCCGATTCGACAGCCGCTGCTCCCGCACTGCGAAGGCGCGCACGTCGATCCCCATCTGGCAGTACCGGGTGCACTCGCCGCACGAGATGCACTCGCTGTTCGGCACAATGGCCAATCTGCCACCCGTCCAGCGGCCCCACAGTTCCATCCACTTCGCCAGCGGGCAGAAGAAGCGACACCAGATGCGTGGACCGTTGAACGGGTAGAGGGTGATCGCGATCACCGAGGCCAGCCCGAAGTCGACCATCAGCCGGTAAACCTCCTTGACCGCTCCGGGATCGGCGAGCGCCCGATAGCCGCTGATCAAGAAGACGCTGCAGGCCACGGTCAGCAGCAGGAGGATCGTGCTCGCCCCCTCGAGCTTGCGCACGGTGTTGCCCCGCGGGGCCTTCGCACGCCAGGCATCGCCCACCGTGTCGGCCAGACCCCCGCAGGGACAGACCCACGCACAGAACCGCTTGCCATGGAAGACGCTCACCAGCGGCACGACCAGCAGAAAGGCAACCAGCGTCGCCAGCGCCCAGGGCAGGGCCGTTCCGGCGAAGAGCTGGCCCGCCGAATCCCACAACCCGTAGTAGCCCAGCGGATAGGTCAACGTCACGCCCCACCAGCGCCAGTAGTCACTGTGGCCCGCGTAGTAGAGCGCCCACGGCAACAGGAAGTAGATGAGCCACTGCGCACTGATCAGCGTGCCGTAGCGCTTGCGCTGGTAGCTGTCGTGGCGGTACCTGCGCGCGGCGCGCAGGCCGAAGAAGGTCATCAGCCCGGAGTAGAGGATGCCGTACAAGAGCGACGGATCGGCTCCCCACGCCATGAGCTGCGCGTAGGTTCCCGCGTAGGGCCACCGTCCGCTCTTGATCGCATACAGGCTGTAGATCAGCGCGAAGACCCAGGCGAGGTGCGCCAAGCGCGACCAGCGCCACTGCCCCTCGAAGGTCACGCCGAGGCGCTTGAGAAACGCGGTCGGCGGATCGGCTCCGATGAGCACGAAGACCACGTCCGCCTTCAGGGTCTCGATCTCGCCGCCCGCAGAGACATCGACCTCCCCGTCGCGAAACGTCTTCGCGTTCGCCGAGAGCATCACCTGCAACGTGCCGTCCGCCTGCGCGCGTTCGAGGGCCGTGCGGTTGGCGCGCGACACGCGCGGCAAGCCATCATCGCGGTGAACCAACGTGACGCGGTTCTGCGCGCTCAGGGTGAGGGCCGCCTCGGCGGCCGAGTTGCCGCCGCCGACGACGACGATGCCCTGCCCCACGTACTTGCCCGGGTTGTGCAGCGCGGTGTAGACGCACGGCAGATCTTCGCCGGGCACCCCGAGCTTGCGCGGGTTCCCCATGCGGCCGATGGCGAGGATCACCCGCCGGGCGGTGAACACCTGCCCGTCGGCCGTGCGTGCTTCGAACACCGACCCGCGCCGACGGATCTCGCGCACGTTCGCCTCGCG
This sequence comes from Candidatus Eiseniibacteriota bacterium, assembly GCA_030601305.1. GTDB lineage: Bacteria > Eisenbacteria > RBG-16-71-46 > CAIMUX01 > WJJG01 > JAUVTV01. The sequence continues at coordinate 7,884 of JAUVTV010000042.1, forward strand.
GTGGATATCGAGATCGCCCGCCTGGGCGCTCCAGCGCTCCAGTAGTTCCTCCTTGAGCGCATCCTCGAGTTTCAGCTGGCCGAGCGTCTGCAGCTTGGCTGGCTCCGCGTAGACCTGCTTCCCATCCGGGAAGTTGAGAATTGTGTTCAGCGGACGGCCCTGTTCCAGGATCTCGAAGCGGTAGCCGCGCCGTCTGGCCTCCAGCGCGGCCGAGAGACCCGCCGGGCCGGCACCGACAATCAGGATCTCCGTCTCCGTGTCGGCGTCACGCGACGGGGGCATGAGGCGCGAGATGGAGCGAATGACCTCCACGCCCTCGTTGATGCAGGTCTTGAGCAACGGAGACCCATTGGCGCCGCCGATGACGTGGAGTCCAGAGATGCCCGTCTGGAAGTGACGGTCGAGTTCCGGCCGCTGCTCGACACCGCTGGCGTACTGGGGATCCTTGGGCGGCATTCAATCCTCCGTTCGCAGCCCCGGTTGACTTCCGCCACGGCCTGCTAGGACAATCGCAGGCGCTCGAGATCCGCGGGCCGATCGACATCCTGCAGCTCTCTTAGTTTCCGCACGGCCAGGTCGAGATCATCCGCGATCTCAAGCGTTCGTGCCAGTACCCGTTCCGTTCCCCAGGGTAGACCGGCGAACAGTTCCGGAACCCGCCCCGTGAGACCGATGAGATAGTAGCCCCCGTCGCGCGCCGGACCGAGGACCAGATCGGCCCGCTCGAGCTGTGCGAAGGCGCGGGCGAGAACGGGGGCGGTGAGATCTGGGCAATCCGTGCCCATGATGACCGCGGTGCGCGCGCCGCCGCGAAAGGCATCCTCGAACGCGCGATCCATGCGCGCTCCCAGATCTCCCTCTCCCTGGGTCTGGAGAGCGATGCCGTCACCGAGCCAGGCGCGCATCCGTTGCACGTCCCCGCCGTCGAAGCACACGCGCGGCGGGACCCCGGCCTTCGCGCCCCAACGGCGCGCCTCACCGACGGCCTGTTCCGTCAACCTGCGGTGCAGGTCGCACGCTCCCTGCGGTCCCAGAGCACCGATCAGGCGCGTCTTCACCCGGCCCACCTCGGGGAAGCGCGTGAAGACGATCAGTTCCTCTGCAGCCACTCCCGTCCCTTCGCGGTGAACACGTAACCGAGAATTCGCTTCCCGGCGCGGAAGGAACCGCCCAGGGTCCCGCTCACCTTGCTGTCGCCCGCCTGGCGCACGCGGCAGCTCACCGGAACCTCGCGGATGCGCAGGCCGCGCTGCGCCGCCTTCACCTGCATCTCCACCGTCCAGCCGAAGTCAGGATCTTGCATCTCGAGTCTTTCGAGTGCGGCTGTGCGAATCGCGCGAAAGGGACCCAGGTCCGTGTAGCGCACACCCCACAGCCAGCGGATGAGAGCGCACGCCAGTGCATTGCCGAAGATCTGCGCGGCGGTGAGGGCGCCTCTTTCGCTGCGCCCCCGCGTGCGCGAGCCGATGACCAGATCGGCCTGGTCGTCGATCAGCGTTGACAACAGTCGTCCCACCTCGCGCGGATCGTCGCTGCCATCGCCGTCCATGAAGACGAGAATGTCGGCCGGGGGCCCTTCGCGGATGGCCTTGAGGCATGCGCTGCCATAGCCCCGGCGGTCCTCGCGAAACACGAGGGCACCGTGCGCCGCGGCGCGCTCAGCGGTGGCATCGCGCGAGCCGTTGTCGACCACGACGATCCAGTCGACCAGCGTGCGGTCCACCGAACCGACCAAGGGCCCGATGGCCTCGGCCTCGTCGAGTGCGGGGATGATCAGGCCCACCTGCAGCCCGCGGTACATGACGCCCCCGGCATGCGTGGGGATGGGGGTGAAGGGCAGTTCACGCCTTCAGCTTCTCGAAGGCGTCGGTTTCGGTGTCGGACTTCTCGAGGAGGTCCCACAGGCAGACCAGTTCCATGAGCGTGCGCAAGCTCTTGGGAACCGCGACCACGCACATGCGCCCCCCGGCGTTGGTCACGGACGTGTAGCAGGCCGCCAGAATGCCGATGCCGGCGCTCGCCGCGCGGTTGACCTTCTCGAGATTGAAGATCACGCGGGGGCAGCCGTCGCGCACCGTATCGCGCACGTCCTCAAGGAACTCATAGCACTCCGTTGATCCCAGAAGCCGGCCCGAAAGACGGTAGACCACCGCCTTCGGATCCTGGTGCTCGACGCGCTCGACTTCGATACACGGCCGCTTGCGCATACCCTCCTCCTGGTCTCACCCGGGCCGGGGACCCGCAATGTCTGTGTGCCGCCCTGCTCGGGTCGGGTCTCTGCGACCACCCGAAGCTACCACCGCAGCCCGGGAGCGGCAACGGCCGATTGGCCGGCGCCCCCACGCCCGGAGGTGCAACGAGAAGCCTACGCCGATTCCCCCACCCGCTGACGCCGGAACGGCCGGGTCGGTAGCTCCCACAGAATCAGACGGAAGAACGCCTTGACCGGATCGATGGACGCATACATGACCGGCACAACGACGAGGGTCAGGAACGTGGCCACGGCCAGTCCCCAGATCACCGCCGTGCCCATCGGGCCCCACCACGCGCTCGAGTCTCCCCCGAGGACAAATGCGCGGCTGAATTCCCCGGCGAAGAGACGACCGAAGTTGATCGAGAACCCGGTGGTCAGGGGAACCAATCCCAGAATGGTGGTGACCGCCGTCAGGACCACCGGCCGAAAGCGGGTGCGGCCGGCCTCGACGATGGCGTCGTATTTCTCCATCCCCTGATTGCGCAGCTTGATGACGTAGTCGAGCAGCACGATCGCGTTGTTGACCACCACGCCGGCGAGCGAGATCACGCCCACCCCGGTCATGATGATGCCGAACGGCATGCGCATGACGAGCAGACCGGTGAGCACACCGATCAGCGAGAGCAGCACGCTCGAGATGATCACCAGCGGCACGGTCACCGAGGTGAACTGCGAGATGAGCACCAGCAGCATGAGCATGATCCCAACGCGGAAGGCATCGCTCAGGAACGCCTGGGCCTCCTCCTGATCCTCGCTCTCCCCGGCAAAGTCGATATGGTATCCGGCCGGCAGGGGGAAGTCCGCCAGGCGCCGCCGGGCCTGGGCAAGCAGCGCGGCGCCGTTGTATCCGGCGGCCGCATCCGCGGTCACGGACACGACCCGCTTCGAGTCGATGCGCGTGATCGAGCCCAGTCCGGTCTCGTACGTCACCTCGGCGAAAGCCGTGATCGGGATGTGCTTGCCTTCGAAGAAGACGGTCAGGTCCTCGAGATCTTCCACGCTGCGGCGCGAGGTCTCGGCCAGACGCACGACGATGTCGTATTCGTCTTCGCCCACGCGGTACTTCGAGATGTCGTCGCCGTGGATCGCGGTGCGAATCGTGCTGGCGAGATCAATCGTCCGGAGACCCAGCCGCGAAGCTTTCTCGAGGTTCGGCCGGATGCAGATCTCGGGACGCCCGCGGTCGTAGTCATTCTGCAGATCGACCAATCCGTCGATGTCGCGGATCTCGTCCGCGATCCGTTCGGCCAGTTCTCCCAGACGCGCGAAATCGTCTCCCGACACTTCGATGGTCACCGGCTTCCCGGTGGGGGGACCCATGTCCTGGCGGTCGAGCGTCAACTTGGCGCCGGTGAAGGCCTGTAGGCGCGCCCGCAGCTCCTCGAGGCTGAGGCCCGAACTGCGGGTGCGGTCCTCGGACTTGGGGAACTCCAAGCTCACCGTGGCGAGGTGCGAGGCGCTACCCGCGGCGACGAGACGCTGGCCCCCGCCGGTGCCCACCTCGGTCACGTAGGACTTGAGATCGGGCACCGTGGAAACCTCGGCCTCCACTTGGCGCGCGTAGGCGTCGCTCACCTCGACCCGCGTGCCTGACGGCGCCTCGGTGGTCACGTAGGCGAACTGCGGGTCGGTGTCGGGGAAGAGCTCGACCCCGGCGTTGTACATGCCGAAGAGCACGAACACCGCGATGAGCAGCGCGAACATGGCGGCGAGGGTCAGGGCCTTGCGACGCAGCGCCCAGCGAATGACGGGATCGTACGAACGCAACCCCAGCGCCACCAGCCGCTCGCCGAGACGCAACTTCTGGCCGGTGTCCCGGGGCACGCGCATGAACCGCGCGCAGAGCACCGGATTGAAGATCATCGCGACGATCAGGGAGGAGATGAGCGTCACGATGACGGTAATCGGCAGGTACTTCATGAACTCGCCCATGATCCCCGGCCAGAAGATCATGGGCGCGAACACGCAGACGGTGGTCAAGGTGGACGCAATCACGGCTCCCGACACCTGGTGGGTCGCCTCTTTGGCGGCCTCGACGGGGCCCTTGCCGCGCATCCGGAAGCGGTAGATGTTCTCGACGATGACGATGGCGTTGTCCACGAGCATGCCCAGTGCCAGAATCAGCGTGAAGAGGACCACCATGTTGAGCGTGATGCCCAGCGCGCGCAGCACGATGAACGTGATCAGCATGGAGAAGGGAATCGCGCTCCCGATGAAGAGCGCGTTGGTGAAGCCGAAGAAGATCAACAGCACCGCGACCACCAGAATCAGACCGCTGAGGATGTTGTTCTCCAACTCACCGACCATGTCGCGGATGAATTCGGACACATCTCCGGTGATCGTGACCTCGGTCCCCGCGGGCAGCGCCGGGGTGATCTCTTCGAGTTGCGCGCGGATCTCGTCCGCAATGTGGATGACGTTCTCGCCGGTGCGCTTGGTGATCGAGAGGGTCACCGCCTCGACGCCATTGAAACGCGAGATCGTCTCGCGGTCCTTGATCGCCAGTGAGACGTCGGCCACGTCGCGTATATAGACCGGTGTGGGATCGCCGGGGTTGAGCACAATGGCGGGGATGATCTCGATCGACTTGAATTCTCCCGGAACACGGACCTGGTAGTCGTAGGTTCCCAGCCCGAGATCTCCGCCTGGAATCGTGACGTTTTCCAGGGCGATCGCATCGATGACATCCTGAAGGCTCAGACCGTAGAAGCGCAGGCGCTGGGGGTCGACGTCGATCCGCACTTCGCGCTCGACCCCGCCGATGAGATCCACGGCAAGGACTCCCTCGACGCGCTCGAGCTCCTCCTGCACATCCTCCGCCACTTCCTTCAGCCCCACCGGGTCATACGGCGCGGAGAGCACCACCTGCATGATCGGCCAATCGCTCGAGCTGATCTCGCGGATGAGCAGGTCGTCGCGGACGTCCTTGGGCAGGTCCGGCTTGGCCATCCCGACGCCATCGCGCACCTCCTGGAGCGCGTCGCTCATCTCGACGTCCGTGGTGAACTCGAGCACGACCTGGGAGAACCCTTCCGCGGAGACGCTGGTCATCTCCTTGAGATCCGCAAGGCCCTTGAGCTGCTGCTCGAGCTTGCGCGTGACCAGGTTCTCCATATCCTCCGGACTGGTGCCGAAGTAGGGCGCCATGACGATGACGAAGGGGATCTTCACGTCGGGCGCGGCCTCGCGCGGGAGGTCCAGGTACGAATTGGACCCGAGAAGGACCACGATCACCAGCAAGGTGAAGACGGTGACGTACCGGTTGATGGCTAGATCGGTGATCTTCATCGGTCATCTCCCGTGGGTACGGAACCGCCGGTCTTCGTCGCGCGCGCCTGCGTCACGACGTCGGGATCCGAGGGCAGCGTACCGTCGACGCCGGCGGCCTCTTCCTGGACCGCGACAGCCGAACCGTCGTGCACGTCACGCTGGCCGCGGACGATGAGCTGGTCGCCCGCGCGCAGTCCGGCGTTCACGATGACCATGAGCCCTTGGTCGCGCCCCAGCTCGAGCCGCCGCTGGCGCGCCACCGAGCCCTCGGCCACATAGGCGATCGCCCCCGAGGGCCGCGGAATGACGGCATCGCGCGGGATGGCGATCACCCCGCGATGGGTCGCCTTGAGCACACGAGCCCGACCGATCACGCCCGGTCGGATCTCGAGGTCCGAGTTGTCGATGTGGATCTCGAGCGGGAACTTGCCGGTCATGGGATCGGCCTCGAAGCCCACCCAGTGAACGACACCGTCGGCCACCGCATCGAAGCCATCGAAGGTCACCGTGGCCGCCATGTTCTCCGCAACCCAGCGCACCTCGCGCTCCGTGACCGCGCCTTCGAGCTTGAGGACATACGGGTCGACGATGCGCACGACGCGCAGGCCCGGGACCACGAGCTGGCCGAGCTCGACATAGCGGTTCGCGACGATGCCCCGGAAGGGCGCCTTGATCGCCGCACGCTCGTAGCGGATCTCGGCCATGCGCACAGCGGCCTCGGCTTCGAGGAGTCGCGCTTCGGCCTGCCGCATTTCGATCTCGCTCACCGAGTTGACCTTGAAGAGCTCGCGCGTGCGGCTCTCGTTGAAGACCGCCAGCGCATGGGTCGCCCGGGCCGATCCCACGCCCGCCTCGAGCATGCCGCGGTCGAGCAGCACGAGTGCCTCGCCCTCGTCGACACGTGCGCCCTTGTCCCTGGCGATGCGCTCGACCTCACCGCTCTCCTCGGCGCTCACATCCGTGCCGCGCACCGGACGCACCGGTCCCGAGATCGTCAGGTACTCGTGCATGTCCATGGGTGCGATCGCGAGCACGCGCACGTTGCGGGGCACCTCGACGGCTCCCTGGTCGTCATTCGCGCCTCCGCTACGCTCACAGCCGGTCCCGGAAATGGCCAGTGCCAGCAGGCCCAAGCATGCTCCGGCGGCCCATGATCTAGGGCTTCTGCAACCCATTGCCCTTCCCTCCCTCTGCCTACTCTGCAGGGTCTCCGCCCGTGGTGCGGAGGACATCGATGACTTCCTTCAGGGACGTCTGGGGAAGGAACCCCAGCGCCCGCTTGAGCGATGCGGTCAGCGACAGCACGCCGTTGCGCGCCACGATGAGATTCCCGCGCGCGAAGAATCGACCGGTCTGCGAATCGAGAACCGAGAGATAGTCCGCCTTGCCGAACTCGTAGCGCAGCGTCATCTGCCGCAGGGCATCCTCCGCGGCCGTCATGTTGAGTTCGCTCGCCACGAGGTTGTTCCTCGCAGTGGCCAGTTCGCCGAGGATCGAGCGCACCTCCAGCCGCGCCTGCCGCAGCGCCTCCTCGCGCTGGTGGCGCACGCGGCGGATCGTGGCCTCCGTCTCCTGGACCCGTCCGCGCGTGAGCATGCCGTCGAAGAGCGGGATGTTCAGGCTGATGCTCGCGGACCAGTAGTCGTGACCGAGACCAATGAATGATCCCGGATCACGGGCGACCTGACCGTAGCTTCCTCCCGCCGTGAGCGTCGGCGTCAACTCGGCCCTCTGCGCCCCGCGGCTTCGCCGGAGGATGCTCGCGAGAACGTCGAGCTGCCTCACGTCCGGCCGGCGCTCGACGTTGGACGCCGCCAGATCCGGATCGGCAACGTCCAATTCGACGGGAACGTCGGCTTGGATCGTAAGCGGCGCCAGCGGGCGGTGACCCATGAGCACGTTGAGCTGCGATCCGGCATCGCGAAGCCTTTGGGCCACGGTGCGCCGCTGGGGATGCAGATTGGCCAGGGAGACCGCCGCCCGCAGGGTGTCCAGGCCCGTGGCGAACCCCAGGGTGAAGCGCCTGCGCGCCACATCGAGGAACTCGTCCTTGGCCTCGATCTCCGCATCCAGTGCCGCGAGTTGCTCGGCCGCGGAGATCACACCGTAGTAGGCGATCATGACGGCCTCCGCCGTGCGGTGCTCGGCGTCGGTGATCTTCAGCTCCTGCTGCTGGATCCCCAGGTTGGCCGCGTTGATGGCGTTGTAGATGAGCATCGGGTTGATGTGCCAACTCGCGTTGATGCTCGCACGCCAGAAGGTCTGCGCGGGGATGTCCTCGGGGGGCGGTATGAAGCTGTTGTCCTCGGCGGGGCCCTCGGGCTGCGAACCGCCATCGGAGCCCAAGTCGGAGAACAACGCGTCCAGTGCGAAGCTGGGATCGCGCCCTCGCGTCCAGACGCCGGACAGACCGAAGGTGGGCAGCCCGATCGAGACCGCCTGCTTCATCATCCCCTGCATTTCACCGCGCCCCATGCGCTCGGCCTGTAGCGCGGCGTTGGCATGGAGCGCATCGCGGATGCAGTCGTCGAGGATCATCGCGTACGGGGCTCCCGGAAGAACTTCCACCCGCATGTCTTGGGACGCCTGCGCGGAAGTCGCCGGTGGCTGGGCCAGCGCGGATGCGGAAAACAGGAGCGGCAGTGCGAGCGCCGCCAGACGCCTGCGGAAGCCGCTGGCGCGTCTCGTCGGCGCCGGGATGCCCGGGGCAGCTCCGCCGTGGCTTGCCGCAGTACCCTTCGACGAGGCGGCCCAATGCGCCTCGATGCCCGGGATGATCTGCTTGAGCAGACGATCGCCCAGGGCCGCGTCCGGGCACGGGGCCCGAGGCGTCAGAACCGACACGACCCCTGAGCACTCGATCGCGCCGATGAGCAG
>JAUVTV010000088.1 GCA_030601305.1 Candidatus Eiseniibacteriota bacterium
TGCCCAAGTGATCGGCGCGCAACGCGTCGACGGTGATGAGGAGGAGGTTCTGAATGCGCTGATCACTGGGACGACTGCGAAATTCGGTGCGCGGCGGTCGGCCCATGGGACGGTAGCGATCCTGCGCTTCCCGCACGGCAGCGACGGGGATGATCGCGCCGATCAGCACCAGAATGACGACCAGCCGTGACCGGGAGATGCGCCCGCTAGGGTATCCGATCAAGTAGGAGAACACCGGCTGGACCAGGTGAGGGGTCAGCTTGGCCACGGCCAGGGCCGCCAGGACGATCAGGGCCAGGAAGATGATCGCGTAGGAAACCTCCGTGTTCATCTTCTCGGCCAGCTCTTGGTGCAACAGCGGGGCGGCGGTGAGGACGGCGGCGAGGCCAAACGTCCCCGCGAAGTAGTAGGAGGCGAAGACCACCGGCCGGCGTTCCATGGCGCGCGTCGCGAGGCCGATCGAGACGATCAGGCCCGCGATCAGCGCGCACGCGAGACCCGCGCCCAGGTAGAGCAGAATGAGCCGGGGCCACTCCATGCCGAGGAGATGGAATCCGCCCCAGAATCCGATGAGCGGCTCCAGCAGCGCGATAGTCCCCAAGGTCAAACCAGAGAGCAGGATCGCCAGGAGGCGTCCGCTGGTGCTATGGCCTTTCATCGTCGATCTCCCGAAGGGCCTCGCGCCCGAGCAGGCATTCCCCGTGTAGACTGCATCCGGGGCATGTTATTGGCGGCGGAGCGAGCGTGTCAAGGCAGCGCGCGCTTGCTTCCCCCCCTCCCGCCCCGGTACGCTCCCGTGGTCCTTGTGTACTGCAGCGTTCAGTCAGGATGGTGCCATGCTTTCTGTAGAAGGGCTCTCCAGGTCGTTTGGTTCCCTGCAAGCCGTGCGCGACATCTCCTTTCGGGTTCATCCCGGCGAGATCTACGGACTCCTGGGGCCCAACGGAGCGGGGAAGACGACCACCATTTCGTGCATCTGTGGGCTCTTGCGGCCTTCGAGCGGTCGTATCGAACTCCATGGCACGGACCTCGGGTCCCAGCCGATCGCCTTCAAGCGCCGAATCGGGGTCGTGCCGCAGGAGATCGCACTGTACGGGGATCTCAGCGCGCGTGAGAATCTCTCGTTCTGGGGACGTCTGGCGGGGCTGCGCGGAAGCGCGCTCCAGCGACGCGTGACGGCGGTGCTCGAGACCGTCGGGCTGGCGGAGCGCTCGCGAGAACCGTGTCGGAAGTTCTCGGGCGGGATGAAGCGGCGCCTCAACTTGGCCGTGGGGATGGTCCACGAGCCGCAACTCCTCCTCCTCGACGAGCCGACCGTGGGAATCGACGTCCAGGCGCGCATCAATATCCTCGACGTGGTACGCGATATCGCCCGCCGCGGCACGGCGGTGCTCTACACGACGCACTATCTCGAAGAGGCCCAGGAGCTGTGCGATCGCATTGGGATCATGGACAAGGGCAAGATCTTCGCGGAGGGCGATCTCGAGCATCTGAAGGGCCTGGTCGGCGAGGGTCAGATTCTGACCTTGCGCGGGGGATTCGCCGCGGATGCCCTGCGCCCCGTGGTAGCCGCCGACGATACCGTGCGCATCGTGAGCCTCGAGGACGGCGCGGCCATGCTGGACATCCCCCCGCATCGGGGTGAGGTCTCGAGCGTGCTCAGCCGAATCCTCGGCCACGGCTTGTCCATCGACGACATTTCCATCCAGGAGCCCAACCTGCAGAGCGTGTTCCTCAAGCTGACCGGCCGCGAGCTTCGCGATTGAGGAGATTGAGGAGAGGGTGGTGACGACAGCCTGGATCGTGATGCGCAACGACCTGCTGCGCCGCTGGCGTTCTCCGCTCGCGGCCGTGGTCTACCTGATCTTCCCGTTCGTCTTTTCCGGCCTGATCGCACTTGCCTTCGGCACGGGCGGGAAGGCGCGCGTGCCGCGCATCCAGGTGGCGCTCGTCGATCAGGATGGCGGCTTCGTGGCGCGGTTCGTGTCCGGGGCCTTTGCCCAGGAGCAGGTGGCGCAGTACTTCGAGACGAGCCAGGTGACCGAGGAGGAAGCCGTTCGATTGATCGAGGGCAACCAGGTCTCGGGCGCCATCGTGATCCCGGAAGGCTTCTCGGACGCGGTCCTCGAGGGGCGCGCAACGCACCTGCGTGTCGTGCGGAACCCGGCGCAATCGATCGGGCCCGTGGCCGTGGAAGAGGCCGCCAGCATGATCGCGCTGCTCGTCGGGGGCGCTGCCACGGTGCTGTCCGAGCCGCTTGCAGAGCTGCGGCGGACCCTCGACGAAGGGCAATCCAGCGAGGACCACTTCCCCAGCGACGCGCGCGTTGCCGGCATCGCCGCCCAGGTGAATCGCAGCTTCCGCGGCGCAGGCCGCTTTGCCTTTCCGCCGGTGATCAGGCTCGCGAAGGGCGATGCCGCCGCCGACAGCACGGCCGCGGATTCTGACGCGGGCGGCAGGCCGCAGTTCCTGCTCATCTTCAGCTTCGTCCTGCCCGGCATGGCCACCTTCGCCCTGCTGATCCTCTCCCTCGGATTCATGGCTGACGTTCCCCGCGAGCTCAGTCGGGGAACGCTGCAGCGCCAGCTCGCCGCACCGGTCCGGGCGAGCGGCGTCGTCTTCGGCAAGATGTTCTCCTGCGCGATCATGGGCGTGATCATCTCCGCCGCCATGGCCCTCGTCGGCGCTCTCATGCTCGGCGTGCGCGCGGATCTGGCGGCCTTCGTTCTGCTCTGCCTCGCATTCGTGCTCGCGTCGACCGGGTTTCTCACGTTCGTCTTCAGCATCGTCAGATCGGAGGCCCAGGGTGCGACACTGGCCTCGATCGTCATCATGGTGATGTCGTTCCTGGGGGGATCGTGGTTCCCTATCGACTCCCTGCCGCCGTTCGTCGAGAAGCTGGCGTACGGCACGCTGAACTACTGGGGAATCCGGGGCTTTCGCACGCTCATCCTCACCGACGCGGGCGTCGCCGAGATCGCCGTCCCGCTGCTCGTTCTCCTGGTTACGGGCGTCGTAACCTCGCTCGTGGGCAGCTGGGCCATGCACCGTCGTCTGATGCAGGGGGTCTAGGTGCGACGCATCCTGACACTGGCACTCCACGATCTTCGCCTGACGGCGAAGGACCGCCCCGTCCTCTTCTGGATGGTGATCATGCCGGTGGGGTTCGTCTTCCTCTTTGGCTCGATGGGTGGGGGAGAGCGCACGCCACGGATCGACCTGACCGTCGTCGACGAGGACGGCAGCTTCCTGTCGGGCGCCTTTGCAGAGGCGCTCGGCCGCGAGGGCTTTCGCATCACCCGGATGACGCCCCAGGTCGCCGACACGTCCGCGGCTCCCGATCGGCGTCTGCGGGTCCCGGCCGGCTTCCAAGACAGCGTTCGCGCTGGACGCCAAGTGCCGGTCTTTCTCGACATCCAGTCGGATGCCAACGCCGCCGCGTCGTTCACGGCAGAGCTGCACGTCCAGCGTGCCATCTGGAAGACCATCGTCAACTTGATCGCGAGCGGGCACGAGCTGGGACTGGCGCCCGTTCGGGCAAACGAACCCGCGGCGCCGTTCGCCGTCGACGAGGTCTTCGAGAGCGCTTTCACTGCAGCCGCGGCCCGGCCCGAGATCATCACCGTGGAGGTCGAGAGCGGGGGCCGTGGCCGGCCGGTGCCCTCGGGGATGAACCACAGCCTCCCGGCGACGATCACCCTCTTCATGCTGATCAACACGGGGATCTATGGCGGCGTGTTTCTCACGCAGGAGAAACAGGATCGGGTTCTCGCCCGCCAGGCGACCTACCCGATGTCACCGGCCGCCATTCTCGCCGGCAAGCTGCTCGGCAGGGTCCTCATGGGGCTGACCCAGGCGTTGATCCTGATCTTGGCCGGGCGGTTTCTGCTGGGGGCCTACCTTGGCAACAGCGCCTTCGGCCTCTTCGCGGTGATCCTCTGTCTGTCGTTCACCGTCGCCGCCCTGGCGCTCTTCTGGGGGGCCGTCCTGCGCAGCGTCGAGCAGACCACGGCCATCACCCTGGTCGTCTCGCTCTTCCTGGGCGCCATCGGGGGGTGCTGGTGGCCGCTGGACGTGGTTCCCGCCTGGATGCGAGCCGCCGGCCACGTTTCGCCGGCCGCCTGGGCGATGGATGCTTTCCACGCGCTGATCTCCTTCGGCGCCGGCCCGGGCGCGGTCCTCTTGCCGTGTGTGATTCTGGTGGGGTATGGGCTGCTGTTCCTCGCCGTCGGCGCGCGCCTGCTGCGCTTCTCCGACTGAGATCAGGGCAACGCCCCCCCACGGCCGATACCTTGACTGTGACCCTTCCCGCGAAACAGCCGCGCTGCGCGGGGAGCCAACTCGGGTGCAGACTGTCAGGAGACCTGGGATGACCTACACCACAGACGTCCTCGACCTCATCGGCAATACACCGTTGATCAAGCTCACGCGCGTGACCGACATGTCCGTCTACGCCAAAGGCGAGTTCCTCAATCCGGGCGGGAGCATCAAGGACCGCGTCGCCAAGCACATCATCTTCGCCGCCGAGAAGAGGGGCGAGCTGGCACCGGGGATGCTGATCGTCGAGGCAACCAGCGGCAACACGGGTATCGGCGTTGCCCTGATCGGCGTCCAGCGCGGCCATCCGGTCAAGGTCGTCATGCCGGAGAACATGAGCGAGGAGCGCAAGAAGATCATCCGCGCGCTGGGCGGCGAGCTCGTCCTCACGCCGGCGGCCGAATCCATCAAGGGGGCGGTGCGCCTGGCCGACGAGATCGCGGACAAAGAGAACGGCTGGCGACTGCACCAGTTCCACAATCCGCTCAATCCCGAGACCCACTACCTCTTCACCGGGCCCGAGATCTGGGAGCAACTGGACGGCAAGGTGCACGCGTTCGTGGCCGGCGTGGGCAGCGGCGGAACGCTGGGGGGGATTGGCAAGTTCCTCAAGGAGCGCGATCCCAACGTGCGACTCATCGCCGTCGAGCCGAAGCAGACCGCGGCCCTGCTGCGCCAGGAACCCGGGCTGCATGCCATCCAGGGCATCGGCGACGGGTTCGTTCCCGCCTGCCTCGACACACAGCTCATCGATGACCTCATCACGGTGAGCGACGAGGATGCCATCGCGACAACGCGCGAGCTGGCCCGTGAACAGGGACTCCTGGTGGGGACGTCATCGGGCGCCAACGTGTGGGCCGCCGGGTTCATCGCGCGCGCGCTGGGTCCGACGCGCAATGTGGTGACGGTCTTGCCCGACCGCGCCGAGCGCTACTTCAGCACCGCTCTGATCTAGCACCCCGCGGGAGATGTCCACCCTGAGATCGGCGCTTGCCTGTCTCCCGGCTGAGGCAGGCTCTGGCATGGTCCCTCCCCGAGCTGATGCCGGGGTCATGACGGCTGGCTCGAGACGCCCGCATCCCCCCCGCAAGCAACGAAAACAGGGCGGGAAGCGGGACGCTGTCCAGCCGTGGGGTGAGGGCGCGGCCGGCTTCGGCCTGAGGTAGCGTGGGGCGCGCGGCGGCGCGGGAAAATGCTGTATTCTGCTCCGCTCTCCTCGTAGAATGCCTAGACTATGGTCCTTGGGGAGGCTTCGAAGGGGCTCTCCACGCGGTCTCGATGGGCATCTGTGTGCCTGTCCGCGTCGTTGGAGCGGACCCTCCGTGGCCTTCCCCGGGATGCACGTGGGTGCCGGGAGGAGGACAATGATGACGGCCAGTTTCGTTCGAGTCCGGCGGCTTGGGCGGCCCTTGCGGAGCCGCCCACGGTCTTGTCGTAGGGGCAGGCTGGCGGTGGCGTTGGCCGCCGCGCTCCTCGTCTGCTGGGGCTCCCTGGGACTCTGGTGCGCCCGGGCAGATGCGTGGGAGGGCCTTTCCGAACCCGCACCGGTCGGGGGACCCGTGGGCGCGGTGGCCGCGTTCGGCGATCAGACCTGGCCGGCCATGGCCTGCGATTCGACCGGCGCCGACGTCGCGCTGGTTGCCTGGATTGACGAGCGATCCGGTGACCCAGAGATCTACGCCACTCGCGTGAACAGCGATGGCGAGCGGCCCGATGTGATGTTCTTTCCCATCGCCACCGGTCCCGGTGCGCGCACGGATCCGGGCGTCGCTTGGGGCAACGGGACCTTCCTCCTCACCTGGGTGAACCGCCAAGACGCGAAGTGGAATCTCGAGGCCGCCCGCATGACGGCCGATGGCACCCTCCTCGACAGCGATCCGATCCTCGTCGTCAGTGCGGACGCGGCCATAGAGGCGCCGCGGGCTGCGTTCGGGAGTGAGGACTTCCTGGTGGCCTGGAGTGACGCCCGGGGCGGGTCGTCCGATATCATCGGGTCGCGCGTGTCGCTGGATGGGGAGGTCTTGGATCCGGACGGCTTGCTTCTGGCCGAGGGCGAAGGCGATCAGAGGACGCCCTTCCTGGCCTTCGACGGTGATCGTTACCTGCTTGCCTGGCAGCGCCTCCTGGAGATCATTGAGGAGGACGACACGACCTACGTCGGGAAGATCCTGGGCCAGTTCGTGACCCCGGGGGGCGTACCCGAGGATACGACCCTGGTCATCGAGGATGTCACGCGCTCAGCGCTCTCACCGTCGGTCATCTTCGCCGATTCGACCTACCTCGTCACCTGGGCCAGTCAGGAGACCGAGAACCGAGTCTCCATCCGGGGCCGCTTCGTGGCGACCGATGGTGCTTTGGCTGAGAACAAGATCGAGTACTACGACAGCGGCACGGCCATGCGCATGCACCCCCGGGTGGCATTCAGCGGCGAGCAATACCTCGTGACTTGGGCACGCGTCATGGTCGGCCGGACGGGCATGTACGGCCAACGCATGAGCCGCACGGGAGAGCTCCTCGACGACCGCGAGATCGAGTTCGATCGGGTGGGCATCGATCGCGGAGAGGTCGTTTGGCTGGGCGAGAACTACTTCGCCGCCTATGGAGCCTCGGACGCGAGCGGCTGGAGCATCCAGAGCTACCTCATCGATACCGAGGGGGAGACCGTCGGCGACCGAATCCCGATAAGCGTCGGCACCCCCTCACAAGATCCGCAGTGCGCGGGCTTCGATGGCACCGATTACCTCCTGGTCTGGGAGGAGCAGACGGCAAGTGGCTGGCGGGTTCCCGGTATCCGCGTGGACAGTGAAGGTGAGCTCGTCGACAACGCGGCGACCCTCGTCTTCCCGGACACCCTGGACACCCATCGCTTCCCGAGCCTGGCCTACGGGGATGACCGCTATCTGGTGATGTGGTCGGAGGCGTCCAGCTCCAGCCGCAGTGACGTCCTGGCCGCGTTCCTCGACTCGGCCGGCAAGATGACCTCCGACAAGATTCTGATTCACGACCGAGGAGCGCTGAACTGCAGGCCCGCGATCAGCTGGAGTGACGGGGATTTCCTGGTCGCATGGCGCTTCGTCAATGCGAGTGGCGAGAGCGAGATCATGGCCACGCACATCAGCGAGGAACTGGGCCAACCGGTGGCCGACACGCTGCGCGCGGCCGGCACCGGCGATACCAATCCCGCGATCGCCTATGACGGTTCCGCCGACACGCACTTCATCGTATGGGGACGGGCGCTGGATGGCGTCATCGGCCTGTTCGCGACGGATGAGATGTGGAGCGAGAGCCCCGGGGAAGAGATCCGCATCGCCACGGTCGACCAGCCGGGTGATCCGCGAGTGATCTTCGATGGCAGCCTCTACTTCACGGTTTGGGAGGCGGAGACCAGCATCTATCTGGGACGCAACACCCACGACGGCGTCGCGCTCGACCCCATGAGCTACGTGATCGCCGATAGCACGGGTATCAACGACAGCCCCGCGCTGGCCTTCGACGGTCACAATCGCACGGTGGTCTGGAGGACTCACAGCCAGGGGCGCTGGCAGCTCGTCGGCGATCGTCTGCAGGCCGACGGCCTCCTGGCCAGCGCGAGCCCCACGGTCTTCTCCGGCGATCACAGCATCTCCTCGTGGCCGGTGTTCGGCACGGGCGACTACGGGCAGCTCCTCTTCGGATACGGCGGCTACCTCAGCGAGCCGAGCAACGGGGCGATGCGCCTGCACACGCGCATCTGGCGACAGGATCCGCCGGAGCTGACCATCGGCGTTCATCAGAACCCGGGGGTGACGGCGGACGTCGGCATCTACGTCCTATCCACGGAGGCCATCGCGCCCGACAACGTGGATCTGCGTGCGAACGGCGCTCCGCTGCAGGTCGCGATCAGCGATTCGGCCAACTACACCTACGTGGGTTGGTATCAGGCGCACGCCACGCGCGAGGTCAACATCGTCGCCTCCGTGATCGACTCGGTCGGCAATCATGGCACGGCGCTGCGCTCCTTCACGATCGGCCTCATCCCCGACGACGAGGGCGGCCCGTTGACCGGGCCCTTCGGCGACATCGTTCTCTCCTGCGCACCGGAAGCGGTCGCTGGAGAGACCTTCGTGATGATCCTGCCCAATGAGGGGTGGGACCGGCGGACGCAGGAATCCGACCGCCCGCAGGGCTTCTTGCTCTCGCCGCCGGGTCTGGTGCTGAAGGTGCCGGCCGGTCTGTCGATCCGTGCCGCCCGGCCGCCGGGTGCCGGTGCGGAGGTGAACTGCGCCGTGTTGGAGCGCAAGACCCCCGACGGGTGGACCGCCGTTCCCGATCAGCGCTGGGATCCCACCGGAGAGGTCGTGGCGTCGATCGGAGCCCTGGGCAGCTTCCGCCTCCGCTGGGTGGCGGATGTCGAGATCCAGCCCGTACGCCTGTCGCTCTCCTTGGGACCTAACCCGTGGCGAGCCGACTTGACCATTCGCTACATCCTTCCGGCGGCGGGGCCGGTGGAGCTTGCGATCTTCGATGTGAACGGTCGGTGCGTACGGACCCTCGCCGAGGGTGTGCAGGAAGGTGGTCGAGTCCACAGTTTGCTCTGGGATGGCAGGGATCAGGGTGGTCGCCCGGCCGGCACCGGCGTCTACTTCACCCGACTGTGTTACGGGCACGAGGCGGTGATCCGCAGATCGCTGCTCATCAGATAGGGAGGTTCCGGGAGGATGGTCTACCCGCGGAGGAGAGAGGGGTTCAAGATGCGTTCGGCGTTTTCCTTCCGCTCGCGATTCGGTTGTGCGCAACTCGCGATGCTGGCAGCGGTCGCGCTGCTGATGGTCTCGTGTAGCAGCGACGACACCTCGGGGAGCGGCGGGGGGGGCGGCACCGGGCCCTCCCACTCGGCCGATCAGTTGAACACGATGGGGTGGGAGAGTTTCGACATCGCCGACTACACTCAGGCACGGGTCTACTTCGAGGAAGCCACCACGCTGAATCCCAACCACAACGAGGCTCGGCTCGGCTTGGCCTGGACGGAGGCCTACACGGGCGACCACCAGAACGCGATCGCGAACTTCCAGATCGTCATCGACAACGGATCCTACACGCTCGACGGCACCGCCGGTAAGGCCACCGCATCGCTCGCGGTGGATGCCGATGAGGCCATCAGTGCGGCGCAATCCGCCTTGAGTCTCGACCCCGATTACAGCTTCTACAAGCGACCCTCT
>JAUVTV010000165.1 GCA_030601305.1 Candidatus Eiseniibacteriota bacterium
AGGAGCGGCGACAGGTATTCCTGCAGGTCCGCTGCATTGCGCCAGCGGACTTCACCATTGAACGAATGCGCCGACGGACCCAGGCCGAAATAGGGCCTGCGCGACCACGTGCCCACGTTGTGCCGGCAGCGAGATTCGGGGTACGCGAAGTTGGAGATCTCGTAGTGCTCCAACCCGGCATCCGTGATCTCCTCGCGGGCCAGCTCGAACTGCTGGAGGAGCACCTCCTCGAGGGGTGTGGTCAGGACGTTTCCGCGCAAGAGGGTGTTCAGGATTGTATCTTGTTCTGGTGTAAGTAGATAACAAGAGAGGTGGTGCGGCTCGGAACCGAGGGCCTCCGCGAGGGTGGAGCGCCACGCGTGCACGGTCTGCCCCGGAATCCCGTAGATGAGGTCCAGGTTGAGGTTCTCGCAGCCGGAGTCGTGCAGGACACCCAAGGCGCGACGGACGCCGTCAGCGTTGCAGACGCGCCCCAGCAACTCGAGCTCGCGATCGTCGAAGGACTGCACGCCAACACTGATGCGGTTGACCCCCGCGTCCAGCAGTTGGCCGACGAGATCGTGTGTGATGTCCTCGGGATTGGTTTCGATGCTGATCTCGCACGCCTCCGCCCAGCGCGGGCCCTGGCGCAGCATGTCGAGCATCCCGGCCACCCGACGGCCTCCCAGGATCGAAGGCGTGCCTCCACCAAGGTAGATGCTCGAGACGATCGCCGGCGAATCGGCGAGCTCCTCCTTGCGCAAGAGCTCCCACTCGGTGGCGAGCGCCTTCAGATACGCCGCATAATCGTCTTCGGACGCGGTGATGCTGTAGAAGCTGCAGTAGCGGCATTTTTGGCAGCAGAACGGGACGTGCACGTAGAGTCCGATCTCCGCGCTCGCGGCCGCCTGGGCCGGTGCCTCATCTTTGGATGCGGGTCGTTTCATGGACGACGACCATATCTCCTGCTTGCGGCCGGGGAAAGCCGCCCTTGCATCTATCGCTTGGCGCTGTCCTCCTCCTCGGTGGCCCGCAGCAACGCGAGGAATGCCTCCTGGGGCACATTCACGGTCCCGATCTGCTTCATGCGCTTCTTGCCTTTCTTCTGCTTCTCGAGCAGCTTGCGCTTGCGGGTGACGTCGCCCCCGTAGCACTTGGCCGTCACGTCCTTGCGCAGCGCGCTGACCGTCGAGCGGGCGATCACACGGCCGCCAATGGCCGCCTGAATGGCGATCTTGAACATCTGCCGGGGAATCAGGTCCTTCAGCCGGTCGACCAGGCGCCGGCCCCACTCGTAGGCCTTCTCCTCGTGAACGACGATCGAGAGCGCATCGACCTTCTCGCCGTTCAGGACTACCTCGAGCTTGACCATCTGCGAGGGCAGGAAGCCGTGGAACTCGTAGTCCATCGTGCCGTAGCCGCGGGTCACTGTCTTCAGCCGGTCGAAGAAGCCGAAGAGGATCTCGCCAAGCGGCGCCAAGTATTCGAGGCGCATGCGCCCCGCGTCGACGTGTTCCATGTTCTGCTGGATGCCGCGCCGCTCCGTGACGAGCTTCATCACCGCGCCGATGCTGCTCGGCGGCGCGACCAGGTAGAGGCGCACATACGGCTCCTCGATCTGCTCGAAGCTGCCGGCGTCGGGAACGTGGCTGGGGTTGTCGATCGTCTGGTACTCCCCGCCGGCCTTCATCCTCACGCGGTAGGGAACGTTCGGCATGGTGGCAATGATGGTGAGATTGTATTCGCGCTGCAGGCGCTCCTGCACGACCTCGAGGTGCAACGGTCCCAGGAACCCGCAGCGGAAGCCAAAACCGAGGGCCGTCGACGTCTCCGGTTCGTACGAGAGCGCCGCATCGTTCAGGCGCAGCTTGGCGAGCGCGTCCTTCAGGTTCACGTAGTCTTGCGAGGCGACGGGAAACAGCCCGCTGTAGACCATTGGCTTCATCTCTGCGTAGCCCTGGAGCGGTGTGATGCCGTCGCCCGCAGCCGCTGCGATCGTGTCCCCCACGCGGGCGTCGCCCACGTCCTTCACCCCGGCAATGATGTAGCCGACATCGCCGGCGGTGAGCATCTTGCGTGGGGCGAGCTTCAGCTGGAAGACCCCCACTTCCTGTGTCTCGTACTCCTTGCCGGTCGCCAGGAAGCGAACCCGATCCCCGGGGTGCAGCACGCCGTCCATGACGCGAACGTGGGCCACGACGCCCCGGTACGCATCGAATTGCGAATCGAAGATGAGACAGCGCAGCAATCGGTCGGTGCGCTCCTCCGGCGGTGGCACGCGGCGGATGATCTCTTCGATGAGATCCGCGACGCCGGTGCCGTTCTTGGCACTGACGGCCAGCACCTCCTCCGGGCGGCAGCCGAGCAGATCGACCACCTCCTGGCGCACGTCGTCCGGACGCGCGGTGTCCATGTCGATCTTGTTGAGCACCGGCAGGATCTCGAGATCATTCTCGATCGCCATGTAGACGTTCGCGACGGTCTGCGCCTCGACGCCCTGCGTGGCATCGACGAGCAGGATGGCCGCCTCGCACGCGGCGAGTGAACGTGAGACCTCGTAGCTGAAATCGACGTGTCCCGGCGTATCGATCAAATTGAGATGATAGGTCTCCCCATCGCGAGCGGTGTACTCGAGGGCGATCGCATGGGCCTTGATCGTGATGCCGCGCTCGCGTTCGAGATCCATGTCGTCCAGGATCTGCGCGCGCATCTTGGCCGCCGGTACGGCACCGGTCTGCTCGATGATGCGATCGGCGAGCGTGGACTTGCCGTGGTCGATGTGGGCCACAATGCAGAAATTGCGTGTGTGTTTCGTCTCTCTGCTCACCTGCTGATCTCTCGTGCCTGCGTGGGGGCCTCTCGCGCCCACGTGAGGGTTTCCGGTTCGG
Organism: Candidatus Eiseniibacteriota bacterium; assembly: GCA_030601305.1. Taxonomy (GTDB): domain Bacteria; phylum Eisenbacteria; class RBG-16-71-46; order CAIMUX01; family WJJG01; genus JAUVTV01. The sequence goes on from JAUVTV010000165.1 coordinate 2,868, forward strand.
TGCACGCCGAGGGTCCGATTTCAGAAGCGGACACCCAGCGAAACCCGCATGCCGATGTCCGTGCCTTGGTTCCCCTCATTCGCTTCCTCGATTTGCGGCTCAGCCTGCAGGCGCACGTCGAAATCCTTCAGGTGCGCATCCACATAGGCGTCACCCATCGACAACAGGACGAGGAGGCCTGTCCACCAGACCCAATCGCGGAAGCGCTCTCGGTGACGGTCGGCCGCGGCCAGGTACTCGTCCGCGTTGTCGGGATCCTCCTCGGCCTTCCGTTCGTAGTCGTTGACGCTGCGGCGCTCGGAGATCAGCTGGTTGAAGAAAGTGATCTCAAGGCCGGCGGCGAGGACGGCCTTGGCCCACGCGCCGTTCTTCGCCTGTCCCCAACCCGGGATGAGCAGGGAGCGGAACATGACCCAACTCGGCGAGTCGAATCTTCCGGGCTCCTTTGCAGGCTCCTCGGCCGCGGGCTCGATTTCTTCGCCGGCGCGCTTGGATTGCTCGGCCGCGCGCTGCGATTGCTCTGCTGCACGCTTGGACTGCTCCGCCGCATGCTCAGCGTCCTCGACGCCACCCTTCGGAGACACGCTCTCCCCACCAGGCTCCTGTGCCGAGGAGATCCCCGGTGTGAGAAGCCAGATCGCGAGCAGTGCCGTCAGAACGAGTCGCTGCCACATGCTTCCAAGCAAAAACGGGGCGGTCCCGAGAGGAACACGTCCCCCGCGGAACCGCCCTCGGAACTGGCGGGAACGCGTGGGAATCGAACCCACCCTGGACACCCTAAGCGCCCAACACAGGCTTTGAAGGCCCGGGGGCCCACCAGGACCCATTCGCTCCCGTTGGCCAATCTTGTGACGCGCACGGAGCATAGGGAAGCTGCGCGGGGGTGTCAACGCGGCGCCCCGCTGGGCTCGGACTGCAAAGCCTCACGAGCCCGGATGCGGACCTCCGGATGGGCCATGGGATCATCGCGCACGGAGCGCCACAGCGCATCGGCAGCGTCGGTCTGCCCCACGCGACTGAGGGAGACAGCGAGGTTGCTGCGCAGCAAGACGTGCCCTTTCAGGAAGCGTCGCCAGCCGCCGGCCTTCTCCGCCAGGCGGACCACGTCGCGGTGCAGATCCTGGCGGCCCATGCGACCGGTGAGCTCCACCAGAACCTCGTCCTGGGCGCCGCCCTCAGCTGCCGCGAGGGCCAGACGAATGCCCTCCTTCCAGCCTCCACGGGCCATGTGAATCGATGCCGCAAGTGATTTTGGGCCCCACGCTTGGGGATGGTTGTTCATCAGATCTGTCAACGCGGTCAGGGGACTCGCGGTTTTCTTGGGGAATCCGGGGTCCAGGTAGAGGTGCAGGTTCTCCATGCGATTGGGGTTCGACTCGATGGCCCGCCGAATCCACTCGCCGGCTGCCTGCCGATCGCCGCGGAACCAGAGCAGGTGCCCGAAACAGGAGAGCGTCTCCTCCCCCTCGGGGGCAAGGCTCTGCAGTGCCGTGAGATCCTTCTCGGCCTCCTCGTAGCGCTCCAGGGCGATGAGGGCGCGGCAGCGTGCGGCGAGAACGGCAGCCCTGTCCGCCGGCGTCGCCGCCCCCGCCGGCCCGGACGCCTCTTCCAGCGCCGTCTGGGC
>JAUVTV010000011.1 GCA_030601305.1 Candidatus Eiseniibacteriota bacterium
TCTTGCATGTCAAGCAAGCACTCTAACCAACTGAGCTAATCGCCCGCGCGTCCATTCCCCTCTTCGGACGAACGGCCGATGTATATTAGGGGTCTCGCCGCGAGGTGTCAAGCATCGCGGGACACACCATCAAACATCACCGGAGTACGCGTCAAGCATCCCCAGAGACGGGATCCACCATCGTCACCCGCTCGGCGCCGGCCACGATCTGTCCGATCTCCACCCCGCCCCAGCCTCCGGCCTGAAGAGCGTCCCGCCACCCCCCCGCGGCCTCCTCGTCGAGCACCAGGATCCAGCCGATCCCCATGTTGAAGACCCGGTACATCTCCTCCGCGGCGACCTTTCCCAGATCTTGGATCATCCGGAAGAGTGGTGGCACCTCCCAGGCCCCTCTGCGGACCTGCGCGCACAGCCCCTCGGGAATTACGCGGGCGAGGTTGCCGGGGATGCCTCCACCGGTGATGTGGGCCATGGCGTGAAGTTCGGGCTCCTCGAGCCGGTCACGCACGGCGGGCAGGTACATCCGGTGGCGGGCCGCCAGCGCGCCGCCGACCCGCAAATCGGTTCCGGGAATCGGTGCCTCGATACCGGGACCTTCGTCGATGAGGATCCGGCGCGCCAGGGAATAGCCGTTCGTGTGGAGCCCGCCCGAGGCGAGGCCGAGTATGACGTCCCCCTCCTTGACCCGATCGCCCGAGATGAGGTGGGCGCGCTCCACCGTGCCCACAATGCAGCCGACGAGGTCCACCTCCCCCTCCAGGTAGACGCCCGGCATCTCCGCCGTCTCGCCCCCCAGCAGGGCACAGCCCGCCTCGCGGCAGGCCTCGCACATGCCCGCGACGAGGGCCTCGGCGATCGCCAGTTCCAGCCGCGAGGTCCCGATGTAGTCGAGGAAGAAGAGCGGCCGGCCCCCGTGGACAAGGACATCATCCACGCAGTGCGCGACGATGTCGTAGCCGGCACTCGCCCACTGGCCGGTCAGGCGGGCCACCTTCATCTTCGTGCCCACGCCGTCGATGCTCGAGATCAGAAGGCGCGAGCCGCCGGGCTCGGGGAAAGAAAAGAAGCCGCCGAAGGCTCCCAGACCGCTCTCCACACCCGCCGTGCGCGTCTGTGCGGCCAGAGGCTTCAGCCGCTCCACCAGCCGGTCGGCGACCTCCAGATCGACACCGGCCTCTCGGTAGCTGGGAGCGGAGTTCGGGTTCATTCTTTGCTCTGCGTCTCCTCAGACAGCGGCTCGGGTTCGACGCGGTATTCGACCCATCGCTTGGGCGCCAGCCGCGTGAGCACCCGGTTCACCGCGTCCAGGGCGGCGAAGACCACCGACCGGTGACGATCCTGCCCCACGAGGCAGGCTCCGATCAACTGCTGCTCGCGGCGCGTGCGAATCAGGAGCACCTCGACAACGATCACTTCGCCCCCTCCGACCTGCGTCAAGGTCAGATCGCCCGGAAGCAGCTTCACGTCGTCGCTGACCAGCTTGGTCAGGGCGTCGAGGGTCGCCGCAAAGACGAGCCGCTCGGTCCCCAGCGTCGCGGGCACGCCGGTGGCGGTTCCCGCAAGGACGCGGCCGCCGCTGCGCAGTTCCACCTGCACCTCGCAGCGGAGCCCCTCGACCAACAGGTTGACCGAGTTGAAGAGAATCCTCTGCCCGGGAGCGTTCCCCGGCGCAGGTCCCGCCGGCTGCCCCGCAGGGCGGGGGCCGTCCTGCACTGCCACGCTGATCTTGCGGTGGTGCACATCGATTCCCTGAGCGGCCGCGAGATACGAGCGCACGTCCCGGGCGACGTTCTTGGCGCGACTGCCCGGCACGGCGGCCACATGAACTTCCGTAATCTCGCCAGCTTCGTCATAACAGATGCGAGCGGCCGTCACACCTCTCAGCTGGCCGAGGGCCTTCTCCAGACCTTCCCTGTTCTGAGTGCCCACGTTGCCTCCGATGTCTGTCCTTGTGCGTCAGATGCCAATCCCTTGCGTGTCAGATGCTCTCCTCTGGGCCTCGAATGCCTGACGGGAGGTCGAAGCGCATGGCATCGCGCAGCGTGCGGCAGCGGGTGGCCAGTTCCGCGGATCTCTCGCGCTCGATGCCGGCGACACCGTAGTCCTCCACGACGATGGAGGCCGCCGCGGTGGCCACGGCCATGGCTTCGGCAAAACGGTCCCGGTCTCTCCAGGCATGCCCCACCAGATGGCCGACCAGCCCGCCGGCGAACGAATCGCCGGCCCCGGTCGGGTCCTTGACCCGGGAGACCGGATACGCCGGGAACAGGAGCCAACCCCAGGGGCCCAGTGCGGCGGCCCCGTGGGCGCCCTTCTTGACCACGACGACTTCGGGACCCATGGCACGGATGCGACCGGCCGCAGCGACGACGTCGCCCTCCCCGGTCAACATCTGCGCCTCCTCGTCGTTGACCAACAGCACGTTCGCGCGCTTGATCACCCGGTCGACCGCCGGGCGGTTGCCCTCGATCCAGTAGTTCATCGTGTCGACGGCCACCAGCGGAACCTCACCGGCACCGTCCAGGACCTCCAATTGGAGGACGGGATCGATGTTGGCCAGGAAGAGCGCTCGGGCGGCCGCGTACGTCTCGGGGAGTTGCGGGTGGAAGTCCTCGAAGACCCCCAACTCGGTGAGCAGGGTCCGGCGCCGGTTCGGATCTGCTCCGTACTCGCCCTCCCACCGAAAGGTGCGACCCGCCCTTCGCTGCAGACCCTGCAGATCTACAGAGCGCGAGGCGAGCAGGTCAGCATGCTGGGCGGGAAAATCCTCTCCGACGACGGCCACCACGCCGACGGACGCCAGGTGGATGGCGGTCAGCGAGAAATAGGATGCCGAGCCTCCGAGAAGATCGCAGTGCTTCTCGGTCGGTGTGCGGATGGTGTCGAGAGCCACCGATCCGACGACAACGATGTCCATTCCCAGGCCCCCTACGGGCTGCTAGGAGTCCGTGGCAGAAGTCGTCCGGTCTACTAGGATCCGCTCCGGTCCGATTCCTCCTCGGTCTGCTGGCCGCTCACGTCCTCGCGGGGCGCATCGCCCCAAAGCCTCTCGAGCAGGTAGTGCTGGCGAGCCTCGGTCAAGAAGACATGCACAACCCAGTCGACGTAATCCAGGAGGATCCACCGTCCATGCGCGAACCCCTCACGGTGCCACGGGCGAACCTTCCGGCGGCGGGTCATCTCGTCCTGGATCCACTCCGCCACGGCTCTGACGTGCGGGTCGGACGTAGCGGTGACGATGACGAAGAAATCGCAGCCGATCGAGAAACGACGCAGATCGAGAACGACGACGTCCTCACCCTTCTTCTCGATCGCAAGCGCCGCGGCAAGCCGGGCCAGGCCCCCGGGTGTGTTCGTCGTGTCTGAACCGCCTTGCTTCTGAGCCAAATGTCCTCCACGGTCGATGGGCCGCGATCGCTCCCCACGCGCCGAGCAGTCTATCATCGAGATGGATACGAATCAAGGCGGGCTAGCCGCGGCCGGTGGTCACGTCCGCGACCGCACGGCCGCGACGGCTGAGCGACGAGCCCGCCGCCGGCGAGTCCAGCGGCACGCGCTCGTGGGCGCGGAGGGAATCGACCAGGCGATCGAGGTCCGCCGCGTGCTCACGGAACGCTTGCTCTCTGCCGCGGCTGATCGGCGCGGTGGGCGGATTCTTCATCTTGAGCGGATCGACGTAGGCGCCGTTGCGCCGCACGCGGAAGTCGAGGTGCGGCCCGGTCGCCAGCCCGCTGGCGCCGACGTGGCCGATTGTCTGCCCCTTCTTCACGCGCACCCCCTTCCGCACACCGGACGCGAAACGGCTGAGATGTCCGTAGCTCGTCTCGTACATGCGCCCGTGTTGGATCCGCACCTGGCGCCCGAAACCGCCGTTCCATCCGGCAAAGGAGACGACGCCCTCCGCGAGCGCAACCACCGGCGTTCCGGTGTCGGCCGCGTAGTCCACGCCCAGATGCGGCCGGTAGACACGCAGGATGGGGTGCAGCCGCCGGCGGGAGTAGCGCGACGAGATGCGCCGGTAGCTGAGGGGCGAGCGCAGGAAGGTGCGCACCAGCGACTCTCCTTCCGGTGTGAAGTAGGCCGGTTCCCCTCCCCGGCCATGACTGGGATCGAAGCGAATCGCCGTCTGGCCGGCCTTGCGGCCCTGGTACATCGCGTAGTGAATCGGACCCAGCCCCACGCGCTCGCCCTCGAAGTACTTCTCCTCGACCAGCAACACGATGCCGTCTCCGGTCCGCGGTTCGGTGAGGAAGTCGATGTCCGACTCGAAGATCCGCGCGAGTTCGAGAACCACCCGCGGATCGGCGCCGGCGGCGCGGAGGGCCTCGTCGACCGTGGTCGTCACGGTGCCGACGAGCTTGCGCAGGAACCGCTCGTAGGGCAGACCGGTCACGTAGGCGTGCGTGCTGTCGCCCGCGATCTCCACGACGTAGACCTCATCGGGGCCCTTCTCGTACTGCAGCTTCTGGAGCTGTCCGTCGAAGTCCATGCTGATCTCGAGGATCTCCCCGGGACGCAGACGCCTGAGCGAGAAGAGGTCGCGTTCACGAACGGTTCGGAGCACGCGTTCGATGTCGCGCAGGTAGAGCCGATTGCGCAGGAGTAGACTGGAGAACGTATCCCCGCGCCGCACCGTGTCGGCCCAGGTGATCCAGTCCGCTGCATACGGCATCTCCAGGGACTCGGCCAGCTCCGGCTGCGCATCGTCACCCCCACAGCCGCCCACCCACAGGATGCCGCAGGCCAACGCCAGAATCGCACGGCGGGCATCCCCCGTCTTCGGCGCGCGCGCGGGCTGCTTCGCGGTGCGCAGGAATCGCACCCGCGAAGCGCCCCACCAGATCACGACCGCGCACAGGATGCCCAGCACTGCGCCGGCCAGCACATCCGAGGGGTAGTGCACGCCGACATAGACGCGCGACAGCACCACCCCCGATGCGGGAATCAAGGTCCACAGCCAGCGGCGCCCGCGAGCCAGCACGAAGAGCGTCGCGGCGCCGAACATATTGCTGGCATGGCTCGAGGGAAACGAGTGCGAACGCACCTGGGGAAGGAGCGCGGTGACGCCGTCGAGCGCGAAGCACGGCCGCACGCGCGCGACCCACGGTTTCAGCACGTGGCTCGCGAGCTGGTCGGTCGCCACCAGGCAGAGCGCCAGGAGAAGCGCGAGAATGCGCCCGTTGCGTCCGCCGAAGACGATCAGCGCAAGCCAGGCCGCGGCCAGGGGAAGGATGAAGTGATCGATCTCCGTGATCCAGGTGAAGAAGGCGTCCGCCGGCCCCGATCGCCAGCCCTGATGGATCCACAAGAGGATCGTGTTGTCGATCGTTTCCAGCATGCCGTGCAAACCGCGGGGTGCCTTGCCCCCTCCCCAAGTCGATTGATAGGGTGGTGCCTTCGCGAAGCATACGCTGGAAGCCCAAGCGCGTCACGCGCAAGTGCGACCCGGCGACCCTTGCGGGAGAGAGCATGCACCCGGAAGCAGCCAACCGGATCCGAACGACGGACGGGATCGCGTGGGTCCCGCTCCCCACGGGATGGCCCCCACGGGTGCGGGGGGGCGTGAGCGCGCGTCTGGGTGGCGCCAGCGCGGGGCCTCTCGCATCCCTGAACCTGGGAACCCGGACGGGTGACGATCCCGCGCGCGTCGCGGACAACCTGGCGCGCCTGAGCCGAGCCGTGAACCTCCCCCTGATCCGCGCCGCCCGCGCCCACCTGCAGCACCGGGCGCGCACCTTGGTCGCGGACCGGCCCGGTCTCGCCGGGGAGGCCGACGCTCTGGTGACGGCCACCCCCGGTCTACCCCTCGCCGTCACCGTGGCCGACTGCTTTCCGCTTCTCCTCGCGGCCGGCCGGGAGGCGGTCGGCATTGCGCACTGCGGTTGGCGGGGCGTGTTGGCGGGCATCGCCCAGTCCGTCACCCGGGAGCTCACCCGGGTAGCGGGCGCACCGGCCAGCGAGGTGCGCGCGTGGATCGGCCCCGGCATCGGCCCCTGCTGTTTCTGCGTGTCCGCCGAGATCGCCAGCCGCTTTCCCTCGGGCGTGCGCCGCGCGAACACCGGCCCTCAGGAAGGCTGCCACGTGGATCTCGCCGCCCTCATCCGGCGTGAGCTCGTCGCCGCCGGGATTCCGGCAGCGCAGATTTCGAGCGCGGGCCTCTGTACGGCGTGCAACCCCGCGCTCTTCTACTCGCATCGTCGGGATCGGGGAAGGACCGGGCGGATGCTGGCGTTCGTCGGGTTGATGACCGGAGGCTACTCGATCCCACCCGAACCCTTGTCTCCCGGCCCGTAGTGGGTCTTGGTGTAGTCGGTGTCCCTCTCGGCCAGAGAATTCGCGTAGATGGCGAACAGGACAGCGCCGGCACCGATGAGCGCCGAATTGAAGTAGTCGAACTCCTTGATCTCGATCCGGTCGACCGCGGACACCGACAGGACGGTGGTGCGCTCGATGTCCACGTAGGCGATCTCGTCTTCCTCGGACAGCTGCTCCTCCACCACCGTGTAGGAACCGATCAGGCTGTCACCCTCGATCCGGGTGCGCTGAAACTCGTAGGCGTAGCCGCTCTTGGTGTGGACCTTGGCCTTGCCCGTGCTGCCGCCCGGCACCTCATCGGGTGGGAACTGCCGGACCGTCGTGCAACCGCACAGTACCAGGCTGCCGGTGACGATGAGCGCCAGGGCTCGGGTCAGCGCCGCACTGCGGTTGGAGCTCTCGGGGCGAAAGGCAATCATGTTGACCTCGCACGTCCCTCGGTGGGGTCAGACAGGGATCCTCGTCCCCTCATACTCCCTACACGGAGTATAGATTCCCCTTGGGCGGGCGGCAATGCCGCAGCCGCTCCTGGCACCCGTCGGCGAGAGTTACTCGACCTTCCGGTCCATGAGACGCGACTTCCACTCATACAGCCAATCCATTGTCTCTCTGGGGGTTAGTCCATCGAGATTGAGCTCGGCCAGTGCCCGGGCAAACGCCTGCACGCGGGACTCGGCAGGCGGCGCGCCGCCGCCGCTCTCACCCCCGGCGTCCCCGTCCTCGATGCCCGTGGGGCGCACCGCGCCGAAGAGCGCCATCTGGATCTCCTCGGCAGCCCGTTCTCCCGCCCGCAGCAGGAGGTCCCGGGGGCCTTGCGCTTCGAGAAGCTCAAGGACTTCACGTGCCCGCACCAGCACCGACTCGGGCAGTCCCGCGAGACGCGCGACGTGGATCCCGTAGCTGCGATCGGCTGCACCCGGGACCACGCGGCGCACGAAGATGATCTGGTCCTTCCACTCCTTGACGAGAACGTTCAGGTTGCAATAGCCGTCGCGCCGCCGGCCGAGCTCGGTGAGCTCGTGGAAGTGCGTCGCAAACAGCGTGCGCGGCCGCCGCAGGGGATGGGCGCGAAGCTGCTCGGCGACGGCCCACGCGATCGCGAGTCCGTCGAACGTGCTGGTTCCGCGTCCGATCTCGTCGAGGAGGACCAGGCTGCGGCTGGTCGCCTCGTGCAGGATATGGCTGGTCTCGATCATCTCGACGAGGAACGTCGACTGGCCGCGGGCGATGGCGTCGCTCGCACCCACACGGGTGAAGATCCGGTCGGCGACACCGATGACCGCTTCCTTGGCCGGGATGAAGCTCCCGGCCTGAGCCATCAGGACGAGGAGCCCCGTCTGGCGTAGAAACGTCGACTTCCCCGCCATGTTGGGACCGGTCACGATGAGGATCTGTTGCTCGCGAGCGTCCAGATCGACATCGTTGGGCACGAAGCTCTCGCCTTCCAGGAACTGCTCGACGACCGGGTGGCGTCCATCCACGATGTGGAGGGTGTCGCCTGCGTCGATCGTCGGACGGATGTAGCGGCCCACGCGAGCGCGATGCGCGAAGCTCGCGAGCAGGTCCCACTCCCCCACCGCGCTGGCGATTCGCTGGAGCTTGTCCGTCTGCGCGATGACGCCTGCCTTCAGCTTCTCGACGAGCGCATCTTGCCGATCTCGCGCGCGCTCCTGCGCGGTGAGGATCTTCTCTTCCCGCGCCTTCAGCTCAGGTGTGATGAAGCGTTCGCCGCCCACCAGGGTCTGCCTGCGCTGGTAGGTCGGGGGCACGCGCGAAAGGTGCGCCTTGGTCACCTCGATGTAGTAGCCGAAGACCTTGTTGAAGCCGATCTTGAGCGACCCGATGCCCGTCGCGTCCCGCTCGCGCCGCTGCAGATCGGCAATCCACTGCTTGCCCCCGCGCGCGAGCTCGCGCTCGCGATCGAGCTCTTCGTCGTACCCGTCGCAGATCAGCGCGTCCGTGCGGGTCGCGTCGTCGACCAGCGCACGGGTGAGTTCGTGCTGCAATTCCTCGGCGGGATCGACCCCGGTGGCTCCGGGGAAGCGTCCCTCCCCGTCCAGTGAACGCACGAGGGCGAGTGTGTCGGGGATCGGTCCCAGCGAGTCGCGGAGACGCGTCAGATCCTGCGGCCGCGCGCGACCGTAGTGCAGGCGGGAGAGGATTCGCTCCAAATCGGCGATCCCGGCCATCAGGCCGCGCAGGCGCTCGAGCTGGACGCTGTGGTGGCAGAGCAGACCGACGGCATCATGCCGTTGCCGGATGGCCTCCGGCGCAGCGAGCGGTCGCGCCAGCGAGCGGCGCAGCGCGCGGGCCCCCATCGCCGTGCAGGTCTCGTCGAGGACCTTGAGAAGACAGTGCCGGCCGCTTCCGGCGATGGGTTCGAGGATCTCGAGGTTCCGCAGGGTGGACTCGTCGAGGAACAGCGCCTCGCCGGAACGCACCGCCTTGGGGCGGCGCACGTGTGTCAACGGGGAGCGCCGCTGATCCTGCGCGTAGGCGAGCAGCGCCCCGCCGGCGGAGAGCCCGGCGGTCATCTCCTGGAGCCCGAACGGCGCGAGGCTGACGACGCCCCACTGCTCTTGGAGCACCTTGCGGCCACCGCTGGGAGAGAACTGCCAGTCGTCCATCGTCTCTCTGGCGATCTCGTCATGCTCTCGGAGGAACGCGCTCAAGCGGCGATCGCCCTCGAGCTTGCGCGGCAGGAGCAACTCGCGCGGGGCGAGGCGTTCGAGTTCCGGAAGGAGTTCGGCCACACCGATCTCGGCGATGAAGAACTCGCCCGTGGACATGTCGGCGTAGGCCAGCCCCCAGCGATCGCGCGCTGAGGCGATCGCGACCAGGTAGTTGTTCCGCGAATCGTCCAGCAGGCTTTCGGCCAGCGCCGTGCCGGGCGTCAGGATCTCCACGATCTCGCGATCCATGAGACCCTTTCCACCGGGACGGGCGATCTGCTCGCCGATCGCCACCCGATGACCGGCCTGGAGCAGACGGGCGATGTGTCCCTCGGCACTGTGCCAGGGCACCCCGGCCATGGGTACTGGATCGGGATCCGACTTGTTGCGCGAGGTCAGCGTGAGATCACAGATGCGCGCCGCGGTTTGGGCGTCCTCGAAAAACATCTCGTAGAAGTCGCCCATGCGGTAGAAGAGGATCGCGTCGCCCACCTCCGCCTTGAGTTCCAGGTACTGGGTCATCATCGGCGTGCGCGTTCCAGAGCCCGCCGGATTCTTGCCCGGGGGCACCGTCACGGCCTCTCGGGTGGCGGCGACGAGGCGGGCGCCGGCCGTTCCTCGATGATCTGATAGGCGACCATCAGCGCCCGCGAAAGAGAGATCCCCAGGCTCTCGGCCGCGGGCAGGCTCTCGCAGGGTCCGATGCGCACGCGGAAGAGCAGCGGCTCCTCGCCCGGCGGAGGGGGACCGAGGTAGGCCGGAAAACCGTGGCTCGAGAGCTCGCGCACCAGTGCGCGTGCGGAGGTTTCGTTTTCGAATGCGCCCACCTGTACGGCGAATCGCCTGGGCGTGATCTCGGCCGCAGGCCTCCCGGCATCCTCGGTCGGAGCTGCCGGCGGCTCGTCCTGCGGGCCCGTGTCGCGAAGCAGGCTGACCAGTTCCTCGCGTTCGGGGGAGGCCGCGAGGCAGAGACCGGGTGCGGCCACGATCGCACTGGCCGCGTCGCGCGTCCACGGGTGTTGAGATCGCGCGAGGCGCCAGAGCCACGGGCAGAGTAGCCCCCAGCGTCGCACGGCGCCCTCCAACTTCAGGGCCTCGCGCACATCGCGTTCCCCCAGTTCCTCGGGATCCATCGCGGCGACGCGCGCCAGCAGGCTCCAGGGCGGCACGCTCTGGTCTTGCGGGAGCTCGGAGGGAGGGACCCTCTGCCCCGAGAGGGCACCCCAGAAGAGGGCCTCGGGGCGCTGCATGGCCTGTGGGATGCGCGCGGCCATATCCCGGAGCTCGCGCGCCGCGGCGGAGGTATCCCCGGCAGCCATGGCGTAGCGCACCTTCCAGAGCCAAGCCTCGAGTGCCCAGGGTCCGCTCGCATCACCCGCGATCTCTTCCATCAGCAGGCGGGCAACGTGCGCATCGCGCGTCGCGCGAGCCGTCCGGTAGATCCAGCGCGCCCGCTCCTCGGCGGGGCCCGACGGAACGCGCGCGAGAATGCGGGTCGCCTGCTGACTCGCACTCGCCCACGCGCTCGGTACCCGCGCCAGAAGAAGCGCCGTCACGCAGAGGAGGAGGGACACCGCGCGGCGTTTGCCGCGCGACCTCGGACGGTCCGAGTGAACGTATTGCATCAGGTCCCAGTCTGCCCGCGGCGCGCCGCGGGCGTGAAAGGATCCGGAAGCCAACGCCGGCAATTCCCGCAGCGGACGGCGGCGGCGTCACCCCGCCTACCACAATGGGGGCAGGTGGGTGGCTGGGGGACGTCGAGCGCCTCTTCCAGAGCACCCTTCAGGTAGCTGCGCGCTTCGGCGCTGCCACCCCGCTCGAGCTGGAGGAAGAGCCGCCAATCGCGCGCGGGTCGGTTCTCCGGCATCGTCTCGAGCAGGTCGTCGACCAGCCGGAGCGCCTCGTCGACCTCACCGCGGCGGTAGGCCATGCGCGCGCGGGCGAGGCGCAGGGCGCCGGTGTTACCCGTCGAGGAGCTGGCCAGCTCCTCGTACAGCACACTCAGATCGCTGAAGCGCCCCATCTCGAAGTCGGCTTTCTCCAATCGACCCACGACCTGCGGGGCCGCATCCGCCCTGCTGCGAAGGAGCCGTGTCCACGCTTCGGCGGCTTTCTCATGGTCGCCCTCGCGCGTACGCAGGTCACCCAGCAAGAGAAGCGCGACGGCGCACTCGGGGTCATCCCGCAGCAGTTCCTCGAGCAGTTTGCGCCCTTCGCGCAGCTGGCCGGCCGCCGCGCGTTGTGCCGCGATGTGGGTTCCCAGCTGGAACGCTTTCGGGCCCGGATAGTCGCGGCCGGAGCGCGCCAGCGCCTCGGCAGCCTTCGAGGCCGCGGGCCAGTCCTCACGTTCGAGGGCCTCATGAGCCTCGACCTGCCAGATGAGGGGGTCTTTGCGATCGATCTGCCTGCGTTCTCCCGCGATCTCACGCGCCTCCGCGTAGCGCCCCAGCCGGAAGAGTTCCTCGGCCAGTCCCGCCAGAATCCGCTGGCGCAGGTCTTTCTCGGCGACGTTACGCGCCAGCAGGCTGCGATAGACAGCCACCGACCGCTCGAGATCACCCTCCCGCCGCAGGATCTTCGCCAAGCGTAGGTAAGCCGCCACGTCCTCAGTGTCCGTCCGGATGAGTGCCTTCAACGCTTCGCGCGCCAGGGCCAGATCGCCCTCGAGAAGCGCCTCAGTGATATCCTGGTACTGGGTCAATCGACTGCTGAGCTGTCGCTTACGCCGTCCGATCCACAGCGGAAGCAGAAGTACGGCAATCACGAGCACGCCCAGGACGATCAGTAGAAGAACCTCGGTCACGGTGACGCCTCCCTGCTAGACCCCGGGCGTGGCCGCCGGCATGGCGGCTTCCTCCGGTGACGGCGGCCGATCTCCCACGGGACCGTCGAACGGCGCCGTGCGTAGCGCGTCGAGTTCACCGCGCATGCGTTCCACCTCGCGCTGAAGGCGAGAACAGCGGGACCGCAGGCGGAGCTCCCGAAACGCGGAGATGATGAAGAACGTCAGGACGCCCACGAAGTAGGCGCCGAAGAGCGCCAAGGCCAGATCGACGGTCGAGCCTGCCGAGCCTGGGATCCACCACCGGATGAGCACGAGCTGTCCGCCGTTGGCGAGGGCGAAGAGCAGGATCGCCAGGATGAAGACCAGCAGCAGAAAGACCTTCAGATACCACATGACTCACTCTCCTCTGGTGATCAGGCCCATGCCTCCGGACGCCAGTCAGTCTAGTCACCATTCTAGGACTCGCGCGTCCCGAAATGCAATCGCACCGCCGGGCCGGTGGGACGCGACCTAGTGCCCCGGTCCACAAGTACGGTGGCGTTCGGCCGCCGCTGCATCCCGCTCGGGCTGCGTCACCGTCCTTGTGGATCGGGGCACTTAGAACGCACAAGGGGAGGGCGACCGTCATGTCGCCCTCCCCTGTTGGATCATGGACGTGTCCTTCGGCGCCCCGCTACTCCTTGGGCTTCTCCGGCTCCTCACTCGCGTCTGCCTGAGCTTCTTCGGCCTCCGCCGGGGCTGCCTCAGCCTCCGCCGGGGCTGCCTCGGCCTCCGCCGCCTCGGCCTCTGCCTTGCGCGCTTCCTCCACCTCCGCAGCTCTCGCTTTCAACCGATCCTGGAAGGCCTTGACCGTCTCCTCGTCCTGATCGGCGAGATAGGCCTTCACGCTCAAGAGGATGCGGTGGTTGGCGGGATCGACGCGGGTCACCTTGACGTCCAGTTCGTCGCCTTCATTCAGGAAGAGGGTCCGGTCGCGCATCTCATCGAGGCCGAGCTGGCCCGCGGGGATGAAACCTTCCAACTCCTCTTCCAGCATGACGACGGCGCCGCGATCGATGACCTTGGCCACCTTCGCCTTGACGGCGGTGTTGATCGGATACTTTTCGATGAGCATCGGCCACGGGTCCTCCTGGACCTGCTTGAGCCCGAGGCTGACCCGGCGATTGGTCTTGTCGAGCGAGAGCACGCGCACGGAAACCGTGTCGCCCTTCTTGGCCACCTCGCTGGGATGCCCGATGCGCCGCGTCCACGACATGTCGGAGATGTGGACGAGGCCGTCGATACCGTCCTCCAACTCGACGAAGGCACCGAAGTTGGTCAGGTTGCGCACCTTTCCGGTGACGATCGAGTTGACCGGATAGCGCTCGTCCAGCGTGAGCCACGGATCCGGCTCCACCTGCTTGAGGCCTAGCGAGATCCGCTCGTTCTCCTTGTCGACCTTCAGCACCATGCACTCGACGTCCTGCCCCTCGCTGAGGATCTTCGAGGGGTGACGGATGTGCTTCGTCCACGACATCTCGGAAATATGGATGAGCCCCTCGACACCCTTCTCCAATTCAACAAAGGCGCCGTACTCGGTCAGGCTGACCACCCGGCCCTGGACCTTGGAGCCCACGGGATACTTCTCGTCCACGCGCTCCCAGGGATACTCGGTGAGCTGCTTGAGGCCCAGCGAGATCCGCTCGCGTTCGGGATCGAAGGAGAGGAGTTTGACCCGAACATTCTCTCCGACGCTGACAACTTCCGACGGGTGGCGGATGCGGCCCCAGGACATGTCCGTGATGTGCAACAACCCGTCGATTCCGCCGAGATCGATGAATGCACCGAAGTCCGTGATGTTCTTGACGTACCCCTCACGGACCTGACCGACCTCGAGTTCACTCAGGATCCGCTCCTTGGCCAGCTCCCGCTCTTCCTCCAGCACCAGACGACGCGAGACGACGATGTTGCGGCGTCTCTTGTTGAGCTTGATGATCTTGAACTTGAGCGTCTGGTTCATCAGGCTGTCGATGCTCTGCGGTTGCCGCAGGGCGATCTGCGAACCCGGCAGGAAGGCATCCACCCCGAAGAGGTCGACCACCACGCCGCCCTTGATCTTCTTCATCAGGCGACCTTCGACGACTTCGCCGTCCTCGGCGGCATCCTTGACGCGATCCCAGACCTTGACGAAGTCGGCGCGCTGTTTCGAAAGCACGACGAGGCCTTCCTGGTCCTCGAGCCGCTCCAGGAAGACGTCGATCTCATCACCGACCTTGATCGCATCGACGTCCGCGAACTCCTGAATGGGAATGATGCCCTCGCTCTTGAAGCCGACGTCGACGAGCACGTCCTTGTCGTCCACCTTGAGGACGCGCCCTTTGAGCACCTCGCCCTCTTCGAGGTTCTTCAGCGAGTCGAGGTACATCTCGACCATCTGGCGCACTTCTTCACCCTCGGCCTCCTCGGGATCGTCTCGGTTGACGAGGCGCACGGGGCGGACAGGCGGCTCCCTCTTCTCGGTGGGCGCGTCCTCCTCAGTCGTTGCCGGGGCTCCGTCCGCGGGCGCCTCGGGTGGAGCTTCCGGCGCCCCTCGAGCCTGCGGCGCATCCGTGACCGCCTCGGCCGTGGGGAGCGCGCCTGTTTCGGCCGCTCCCGGAGCCGTCTCAGGCGTGGGCGTCGCCCCGTCCCCTCCCGTCGCCTGCGGAGCGTCGGGGTGGCTTTCTTCCTGTGTCTTTTCGTTCTCAGTCATCGGGTTTGGGTCCTCCTCTCAACCTTTGACAACTTCACCCGCTTGGTATGTCGCGCCAAGCGATCGCGGCACAAACACAAAATTATACCAATCGACGACCATTTCTCAAGCATCAACTTGGGCGGGTTTCTCCACATTCTCCCGTGCTTCGCGTCGCAATTCGCCGATCGCCGCTATGATCTCGTCCGTCATCTTCGCAACGTCGCCGGCCCCGTCCTCGGGTGGGTAGCGCAACGGTGTCCCGAAGTGTGCCGACAGGATTCGGCCGCGCCGCAGTCCCCGCCAGAACCCGTCGCTCCAGATGCAGGCCGGAACGATGGCCACCTTTGCCTTGCGCGCCAGCCAAGCGGCCCCGGGCAGCGGTGTCCCGAGTTGATCGCCCTTTACACGCGTACCCTCAGGAAAGATGACGATCGGCATCCCCCGTTGGAGCGCGGCGAGGACCTCGCGGATCGCGCGACGGTCGGCAGCACCGCGCCGCACGGGGATTGCGTTCACGCGGCGAAAGATCGCTCCCATCCAACCGGGGTGGAAGAGCTCGTCCTTCGCCAGGTAGCCGATGGCGAACGGCAGCGCGGTACCGACCAGCGGCGGATCGAAATAGGACCGGTGATTGCACGCGATCACCACCGGGCCGTGGCAGAGGTGCGCCAGGCCGTGCACACGCATGCGCAAGAGCCCAATCAGCAGGATGCGCAAGAATGTGTGGCACACGCGATAGAACCCGACGCTCCGCAGCCAGCCCCCTCCCCGGTAGAGCTCCTCGATGAGCGTCACCTGCTCATTCTGCGTCAACCGCGTCGTGTCGATGCGGACCGCGTTCGCCGGAATACGCAGGGGCGAAGCAGTGCGCGTCTGGTCCCGGCCGTCTCGATCCTCCATCTCGCGGCGGACGGCGTCTGCATCGGACGGCTTGCCGAGCGCGCGAAGCTGCTCGAGACGCCGCGCGCCCCGGACCGTCAGCGAGGCCGTGAGGTAGATCTTGAGACCCGCGTCCGCGAAGACGTTGCTCCCCATGTCCCGGCCCTCGGCGACGCACGCGTGGCGCGCCGCCGCCTGGCGCAGGATCCGGGCCACGAGATCGCGGACCACGGGGAACACGGCGAGCCGCGATGCCAGTTGCCCCAGCGCCTCGTGGCGCAGCGCGTCCGTGACATCTTCCTCGCCGAGACGCACGCGGAACCGCGCGTCCTGCGTGACCGCGTTCAGGTTGCACCCGGCGATCGATTCGGCAAGGCGCGGATCCTCCGGATCGGCGATGCCCACTCGTTCCGCCCACAGGGCGACGCCCCGGTAGAGAGCGCCCGAGTCCAGATAGAGGAGGCCCAGCCGCGCGGCCAGCGCCTGGGCGGTCACGGACTTGCCCGTGCCGGCCGGACCGTCGATGGTGATCATGCGGCTCTTCAGGTCGGATTCCGATCGCCGTAGCAAGCGTCGTTTTCCCTCGTCACAGTTCCAGATTGGTCAAGTTCCGCAGGTGGGCGATCTCCCCGCGGGTCAGCGGCCGCAGGGCGCCGGGACGCAAGCCGCCCAGGAGGATGCCGCCGAAGCTGACCCGTCTCAGCTGCAACACGCGCAGGCCGACCGCCCGACAGATGCGCCGCACCTCGCGCTTCTTCCCCTCGTGCAGCGTCACGCTGAGGAGAGCCCCGTCACGCCGACCGCGCCGCACGCGGACCCCCGCCGGAGCGCTGCGCTCGCCGCGGCCGAGATCCACACCGGCGGCCATCTCGGCCACCATCCGCCGCGTGGGACGGGGGGTCACGGTCACCCGGTAGACCTTCTCCACCGCGCAGCTCGGATGCAAGAGGCGCTGGCCGAGTTCCCCGTGATTGGTCAGAAGCAGGAGTCCTTCGGAGGCGCGATCGAGCCGCCCGACGGGATAGACGCGCTGCGGGATGCGGCGCAGGAAGGGCACCAGCCCCTCGCGTCCCAGTTCGTCATGCGCCGTCACCACGACGCCGCGCGGCTTGTGGAAGGCGTAGTAGAGCCAGCGTCGCGGGGGCCGCACCAACTCGCCGTCGAAGACCACCTGGTCTCGCCCGCACACGATCTCGTGTCCCGGATCCCGGACGATCGTCCCGTTGACCTCTACGCGGGAGGCAAAGACCAGAGCCATGGCATCGCGGCGAGAGGTTGCCCCGCAGAGCGCGAGATAGCGATTGAGGCGCATACGCTCACCGTGGGGCGTACGGCTGCCGGGAACACCTTGTGGCCGGCGCCCGCGGGGCCGACTCACGGAGTTCCCTCGCCCGGGGAATCCACCACGGGCTCCCGGACATCTGCAACCGTTCTTTCGGAATCCGCCGTGGGCTCCGGGAGTTCTGCGGCGGGCTCCGGCAGTCCTGCGGCGGGCTCCGCGAGATCTTCCGCGGGCGGCTCGTCCTCTGCGATCGCCCGACGAATCACCCCGGCATCCTGGAGCTCGGCGCGCGCCGCATCTCGGTCGAGCAGCGCTTCGAACTCCTCCATCTTGGGCAGTTCGCTGATGTCCTCGATGCCGAAGTGCTCCATGAAGCGGTCGGTCGTGACGTAGAGCAGCGGATTGCCAACGCGCTTGGCGCGCCCTTTGACCGCTACCATTCCGCGTTCGAGCAGGGTGTGAAAGACGCCGCCGCAATCCACGCCGCGAATCGCCTCGACCTCCCCGCGGGTCACCGGCTGCCGATAGGCGACGACGGACAGAACCTCCAGCGCGGCGCGCGAGAGCCGCTGGCGCCGGCGCCCAACCAGAAACTTCTCCACCCAGGGCGCAACGTCGGGTCGCGTGAGCAGCTGATAGCCGCCGGCAATCCGGACGACCTGGAATGCGCGCGACGAGCGCTCGTAGTGATGCCGCAGCTCCTCGATGGCAGCCTCCACGGCCTCCCGATCGGCTTCGGGGACGGCCTCGACCACGGAATCGATCTTGAGAGGCCCCTGCGCGGTGAACAGCAGGGCTTCGACGATGCGCGCCAGGTTCTTCACGCCTGCGTCTCCTCCTCCGGCGTGGGTTGCCGTCATCTCCGCGGGCGGCTCGTCCCCGTGAATGCAAAGGGCGGGCGCTTGCGCTACGAAGCTACGGCCTCCGGACACTCACTGGAGATGATCCAGATCTCGCCGAAGGTCTGATCCTGCATGAGCTGCAGAACCTGCTGGTGCGCCAGCTCGAGAATCGCCAGGAGGGTCACCGCGATCTCCAAGCTCCGACCCTCGGGATCGAACAGCTGCGCAAACCGCAGGCGCCCGCGGCTCTCCTCCAGGCGGGCCAGCACCAAGGTGATCCGATCTTCGAGGCGCACGTCCTCGAGCTGCACCTCGTGGACGGCCTCCGCCACCGGAACGCGACGCTCCATGCCGCTCAGCGCCTTCAGCAGCGTGTAGAGGCCCACCTCCTGCAGCGGGTAGCTGTAGTCGTCGGGAAGGCCGGGGTAGAACCCGCGTGCGAACCGCGGGCCGGCCTCCTCGCGGCGCTTGCGGAAGTTCGCGGCCACCTCCTTGAAGGCCTTGTAGGTCAGCAGCCGCTGGATGAACTCTTCCTCGGTCAACGGCTCATCGTCGTCCTCGCCGGGAACGACCGGCCGCGGCAGGAGACGCTGCGACTTGATCCGCATCAGCGTTGCGGCCATGACCAGGAACTCGGAGGCGATCTCGATGTCGAGCGCCTCCATCAACTCGAGATATGCGACGTATTGCTGCGCAATGCGCGAGATGGAGATCTCCCAGATCTCGATCTCGTCTTGCTTGATGAGATGCAGCAGAAGGTCCAGCGGCCCCTCGAAGTTGTCCAAGCGCACGAGGTAGTCGCCGGGCAGCCCCTCCGCTACCGCCTTCTCAGTCGCCACCTGTATCATTGCACTCCTCCAGCAGAGACCGCAGACTAGGTTAGGTAACCACTTCTGTCAAGGATCGGGAGCCCCGCAGCGCGCGGGGCGGCGCGGGGGTATGAGGCCGTGGACATACGCACACACACCATCACGCTGGAAACCGAGGGCTTCAACGACATCCAGGATCTGACCCCGCAGGTGGCGGCCCTCATCGGAGGCGAGGGGCTGGTGGACGGCTCGGTCCTCCTGTTCGTGCCCGGCGCGACGGGGGGCCTCACCACGATCGAGTTCGAGTCGGGCGCCGTGTCGGATCTCAAGCAGGCCATCGAACGCCTTGCGCCCCAGGGGATCGGCTATGCGCACGATGCGCGCTGGGGAGACGGAAACGGCTTCGCCCACGTTCGCGCGGCGCTGCTGCAACCTGACCTCGAGGTGCCCGTGGCCGCCGGAAGGCTCACCTTGGGAACCTGGCAACAGATCGTCCTGCTCGATTTCGACAACCACCCGCGCCAGCGCTCCATCGTCTGCCAGCTGCGCGGCACATTCGACGTCTGACAGCCGTTTCCGACCGGACGCGACGATGCCGGAACGCCACCCCTCTTGCGCGTTCCGGCATCGCTTCGAATCGGCCGGCAGGAGCCCACTCATGGGCGTGCAAACTACCAGTGAAAACTCCGCGAACGAGCTCCATGTGGGGCGGGATCCTCCCGCTTCCACATCCAGCGATTCTGGCCCCTACCGGGGCAAAGAGATGGGGACGGTGATACCATGACTTAGGGTGTCGTTCTTAGGGGGTCAGCCTAATGCTGGAAGGAACATGGCACCCCGCCCCCCAAACCTTTCTGCAGTCCTCCTTTCGAGTCCGGCGACCCATCCGTGGCGACTCCGCTCCACTGAGGGAGCCCCCGCACTCTCAGGGGGGATGACATCACTCCGTACAACCCGTCACCACGCGGTCCCAGAGGAAGAAGACCTCGCCCTCGACCTTGCGCGTACGCACCATGTCGAAGGGGGCGCCCTCCGCATCCGGAACAGGGCACTCGGGGGCACGGACAAACTGCGTCACGGCGATCTGCAGGTAGCCGCTCGCCGTCATGTTGGCCGTCGGATCGATCCTCACGTCGAACCACTCGTGTGAGCGTTGACCCAGAAAAACGGCAATCACCATCTCGCGCGAAAAATCCACCTGGGGGATGACGACACCGGCGCGATCGAGCTGGTCGCCAAGCAGTTCGAGGAGCATGTCAGAATCGCGAATCACCATATGCGCGGGTTGGGTTGCACGCGCATCGAGACCCCGGAGAATGCGTTCCGAGGGAATCGGATAGACGCGTTCATCCTCGTCGGGGCCCAACGCCTCGGCGCGCAGCTCTTCGAGCAAACCCACCAGCCAGCGTTGATCCTCGGTCAGTTCCTCGATCGAGGTCCACGTGAAACCGGCTTGCGCACCGTCGGCGATCACGGAGATGACCCCGCGGTGCGGCATCGGGCCGCCATCCGGCAGCGGCTCGAGCTCAGCCGACGCCAGGGCCGTCTCCAGGGACCGCCACATATCGGCTCCCAATAGACCCGTGTCCGCCCCGGTCTCGGCTCCGCGGAAGAGGATCTCTCCACGCCCGTCGATTGACAATGTGTCGGCGGCGGTCGACCGATACTCGAGAGAGTCCCAGGAAGCGCGAACATCGTCGGGCGCCGTCAGGTCGCCCGAGCTGCATCCGCCCAGGGTAAGAAGGAGCGCACCGGCGAGAAGCAGCCAGGGGGCTTGGACCCTCGGGGGCTCACGGCCGATCCGGTGCTGGCAAGGTCTCGATCTCACGGCGCTCCTCCTTACAGCAGTGTGTTCTGCAAGGGAAGTGCCACCAGAGCCATCCGAGATGTAATTGTAATCCACTATCCTGAATTGTGTTAGGGGGCCAATCCGCCGTCTGGCCCAAACGGATCGCCCCCGATCCCCGAATTCCCGAGACCGGTATCAGAAATCCGAGGGGAACCGCCACGACAAGATCCCGCGCGAGGAGACCGGATGACTTCTGCCAGCGCCTGCTAGTCCCCCCCGCGGTAGGCGATGGCGATGGCGAGCGTCGTCTTCTCGTAGTACTCACCCGAGACACGCGCCTCGTTGCGCTGCCAGCCCATGCGCGCCTCGCCGACGAAGCTGCCGCCGAGCGGCCGGGTCAGCTGCAGCGTCACGCCGTTGCGGGCGCCGACGTCGGGATCCTCCGGATCCTCCCCCGGTCGGTAGACCGCGTAGTCCTCCTCCTCATAGCGCGGCTCCTGCCAGACGCCGATCAGGTGGAGCGCGAACCGCTCGGGCAGGAGCACGCTCGCCCGCAGGTCGACCTCGTGCCGGTGCTGCGAGAAACCGAAGCTGTTGCTGTCGATCAGCCGGAGGCCGTACGACGCACTCCCCAGGAAACGGCCCGACCAGGTGAATCCGGCGCCGAAAAGCCAGTCGCGGTCCTCGTGTTTCTCGTCCAGCTCGGGGCTGACACCGTCCTCGGGCGCGCCCAGTGCCGGTTCGTCGAAACGCGTTCCCCCCGCCTCGAGGCGCAGGCGCAGGCGGTGGCTCCGAGAAATCGCGCGATGCACTTCCGCACCCACACCCCACGCGCGACGCGCGGCGGCCCCGCCCGGCTCGGTGTCCAATCGCGAGAGACGCGCCGACCAGCCGAGCCGCCCGCGGGATGCGAAGGGAACCTGCCCGGTGTGGACCAGGTCGTTGCGCCGTACGTTGCGATACGGTTCCGCGGGGCGCTCGACGCGCGTGCCGTTCCACTGCACGTCGGCGCGGCGCCTCTTCCCCTGCCACCGCCACCCGAGCTGCCCGCCGAGCAGCTGCCGGCTCTGGGTGCGCTGACGCATGTAGGTATCTGCCACCCAGCGCAGACCGAGTTCGGGCCGGCCGCTGGGTGGAGTCTCGCGTCCCCTATCCCGCAGCCCGAGAGCGGCCTCCACGCGGGCGAAGCTGTCCGCCACGCGCCGCGCCGCGCGCACGGTTTCGAAGACATTCGAATCGTAGGCCCAGGTCAGCCGTCCTTCAGCGAAGAGCTTTCCAGCGTCCTTTTGGGCCGTGGCGGCGTGTGCGCCCCAGAGCACGGCACTCAAGAGCAGTCCGGTCAGGACGGAGCGGAATCGCCTCCTCCACCCCTGTCTCTCACGTCCCATCACGGCTCCCTCTCCCGCAGCGCGGCCAGCGAGTCGAGTTCCTCGGCCCGCAGCCGCAGGGCCTCCCGATCCGCCCGCAGTCGTTCTTCCAGGTCCGCCAACAGCTGACCCAGTTCGTCCCACGTGAGCTGACCGGCAACCCCCTCGAGCAGCGCGCGCAGGAGTCGCGCGCTCGCCGACTGGCCCTCGACCTCGCCCACGAAGGTCTCCTCGGGAGTCGACCACCCCATCATGCCGAACACCGCGGTCTCCTCGACGAACTGCTGATCCGCGAGCATGCGATCCGCCTCGGCGATCATCCGCTGCCGGTCGGCGACATGCGCTCTGGCGGCTGCCACGATCTCCAGGGTGGAGCCCGCCGCGTCGGCCTTGTCACGTGCGTGACCGGCCTTGAATCGGAGCAGTTCCGGGAGATCCGCATCCTCCGCCTCGGGGAGTGCGAAGTCATAGGCGGGATTCGCGCGCCGCGCGGCGAGTAGCTGTGTCTGCAGATCGAGGAGGGAATCGCGCCCCGCGGTGACCAGCGACGGTTTCACGCGGCCGAGCGCCGCGCTCACGTCCGCCAGCAGCGAGTCCGCCAGTGCAGCGCACAGTCCTTCCTGCGCGAGGTGGGCCCCCAACGCCACCGTCATCCGCTCGCTGAGATCGATTCCCGCGGCGAGCATCCCGGTGATCCGATCGGTGCGCCCTTCCTCGGTCGCGCTTTCGAGCGCGGCACCCTGTGTGCGCGCCTCGGCGCGGAGGTCTTCCCAGCGACGTCCCAGCGAATCGACGCGGGCCTCACAAACTCGCCAACGCTGGAGACGCTCCCGGGCGTCTCCCACGTCGCTGCCCGCCGCCTCCTCGGCGGCCGCGAGGATGAGGCTCGCCGTGCCGATGATGAGCACCCGGCCTGCTCGCTGTGTTGCACCGTGCGTCACTGAAGGCCGTACTTCTCCAGCTTGTAGTAGAGCGCGCTGCCCTTGATGCCCAACAGGCGCGCGGCCTCGGTCTTGACCCCGCCGGACCGTTCGAGCGCGCGTTCGATCAGCGCGCGCTCGAGCTCGGCCAGCGCGTCGTTCAGCGGCGGCAATCCGGTGGGCAGCGGCAGCTGCGCGCTCCCACGCGTCTGAAGGAAAACGAGGTCGCCCTCGGCGATCGTGTTCTCCTCGCAGAGAACGATCGCGCGCTCCATGGCGTTCTCCAGTTCACGCACGTTTCCCGGCCAGCCATACTGGGTTAGCACGGGCAGGGCGTCCGCCGTGAGCTTCACCGGGACCCGATGCATCTGTGCGCAGATCTTCGCGACGAAGTGCTCGGCCAGCAGGGGAATGTCTGCGCGCCGTTCCCGCAGCGGGGGCAAGTGAATCGGGATGACGTAGAGACGGTAGTAGAGGTCCTCTCGAAAGCGCCCCTCCTTCACCTCGCTCTCCAGATCGCGATTCGTCGCCGCGATCACGCGCACATCCACCCTCAGCGTCTCCTCCCCGCCGACGCGCTCGAACTCGCGCTCCTGCAGGACGCGCAAGAGGCGCACCTGCACGGGGAGACCGACCTCGGCGATCTCGTCGAGGAAGAGCGCGCCGCCGTGAGCGAGCTCAAACCGCCCGCGGCGCTGTTTGACCGCGCCGGTGAAGGCACCGCGCTCATGGCCGAAGAGCTCGCTTTCGAGCACGCCCTCCGGCAGGGCGCCGCAGCTGACGCGCACGAAGGGCCCGTCGTGGCGCGGACTGCGCATGTGGATCGCGCGGGCCACCAGCTCCTTTCCGGTGCCGCTCTCTCCGGTGATGAGCACCGAGCTGCTCGCTGGGGCCACCTTCTCGATTCGTTGGTAGACGCGCTGCATCTCCGCTGAACGCCCGATGATTCGCCCCTCGTTGAAAGCCTCGCGCACCTCGCCTTCGAGATAGCGGCGGCGCTCCGTCTCACGCATCAGCGCCAGCCGCTCGGCCCGCACCTGCAGCGCCTGGGCCGCCTTCGCCACCAGCTGATCCATGCGAATCGGTTTGGTGAGGAAATCGAAGGCCCCGGCACGCATCGCCTCCACCGCCGTCTCCACGGTCCCGTAAGCGGTCAGGACCACGGCTTCGACGAACGGATCACGGCCTTTGACCTCCCGGAGAAGTTCGAGTCCGCTGCGCCCCGGCAGGCGCAGGTCGGTCAGGAGCAGCCCGGGGAATTGGTCCTCGAGACCCGCGCTGGCGTCCTCAGCGCTGGCCGCATCGCGAACCTGGTGTCCCTCGTCGCGGAGCACCTCGACGATCGCTTCGCGCAGTGCCTCGTTGTCCTCCACCACCAGAATACGCCCCACGCTCAGTCCCCCGAATGCACCTGCCTATTCCCCCGCCGGCATCCGCCTATTCTCCTGGATGATGCCGAAACGTCAGACGAAAACGCGCGCCGCCCAGTTCGCTGTCGTCGACCCGAATCGCGATGCCACCCAGATCGCACAGCCGCTTGGCGATCGCCAGTCCCAGTCCGGCACCCTCTGGTTTCCCGCTGTAGAACGGCTCGAAGACTTTCAGGCGATCGCCTTCCAGGATACCGCCGCCGGAGTCCTCGACGGACAGCTCGACATCGTTCCCCTTGCGGGATACCCGCGCGCGAACGGTTCCCTCCCCGCCACACGCCTGCATGGCGTTGCGCAGGAGGTTGAGCAGCACCTGGCGCAGGTGATCTTCATCACAGTGGACGCGCCGGCGATCGGCCGCGACGACCAATTCACCGCTCCAGCCCAGCCCCTCTCGTGCGCTCTCCGCACTCTCTTTCAGAGCGGCGGCCAAATCAACCCGCGCCTCCTGGGGGCGCTCGGGGCGAGCGTAGGTGAGGAACTCGCTGACCACGCGCTCGAGCCGCAAGGCCTCGGCCAGGATACGCCCTGCCTTCGCGCGTTGTTTGGGCGGGAGATCCGTGTCGCGTGAGAGCATTTCGGCATTGAGGATCAGACCCCCGAGCGGATTGCGGATCTCGTGGGCGACGCCCCCCACCATGCTCCGCAGGTGGCGCTCACGGACGCGAACCGCGTCCCGCATGCGGTCCAACGCGCCGGCGAGAAGGCCGATCTGGTCCTCGCCCAAAGCGGGCACGGGGGACTCGAGGTCGCCCCGGGCGATTCGCCGGGCGGCGCCCGCCAGCTGTGTGACGCGCGCCGTGAGCCGGCGCGAAAGCCACAGCGCCACGGCGAGCACGAGCAGCCAACCCACCGCCCCCGCGACGACGAGCGTGCGCCGCATGGCGGCAATCGCCTCCATCGAGGAGGATGGAGCTTCCACGAGAAGGACGCCGGTGGGCGCATCCCCCCCCCTCTCCCCCGGCACTGGCGCGAGCCCGATCTTCATGAGTTTCCCGGAAGAGGTGCGAAAGAGCGGGGTGCTCGCGGTGCGGCCCGAGCGCACGATCTCCAGCTCCCGCCGCAAGAGCGTCGCTCGCGGGGCGGCGACCCCAATGGGCAGCGCGAGCGAGGTATCCACGATGAGGCGGCCGTCCGCCGTCCAGAGGGCGATGCGTTCGACCTCCCCCTCGCTGCGAATCCTCTCCAGGCTGGAGCGCACGTAGCGGGCTGTGCGACTCTCCTCGTCCCCCGCCTTGAGCCCGAGAATGAGCGGCCACGTGCTGGGGTGAATCCAGGCGCTGGCGCCGACGGCCAAGGACTCGACCCGGCGGGTCAGCTCGGCCTCGAGGGCTTCGCGCGCTTGCCATTCGAGCAGGAAGCCCGCGGCGACGAGCGCCGGAAGCGCGGCGATCGAGAACGCCAAGAAGAG
Source organism: Candidatus Eiseniibacteriota bacterium (assembly GCA_030601305.1). Taxonomy (GTDB): domain Bacteria; phylum Eisenbacteria; class RBG-16-71-46; order CAIMUX01; family WJJG01; genus JAUVTV01. Next base: position 25,212 of record JAUVTV010000011.1, read on the forward strand.
CGTGGCGCCCATGCCTCTGGGAACGAGACGCATGCGCTTCCCTCGTCAGTCCTTCGGGTATCGCCCTGCGCCGCGCTGCGGGCGGCCGGACTGCTAGACCGCGAGGCCGTGGTAGGGGAACACTTGGCTGCGAACCTGCTGGATCACAGCCGAGATCACGTCCCCGTCGGGGCGCGGTCCCGAGCGCGGAGCGATCGGCGCCCACAGATCCTCGGGCCAGTCCATGCTGGCAGCGGCTCCGGGGAGTCGCTCGGGCGGTGGCGGCATCTCGTGACCGGGCTTCTGCTCGAGCATGGCCGCCCATGCCAACGACCACGCCCGCATGGCGTTGGCCATCTCATACCCCCCCCCGCCGACCGCCATCCACGGAATCCCCCAGGAGACGACGCGCTCGAGGATTGCCCACCATCCCTCGAGCGTCAGCTCCAGATTGGTGAGCGGGTCTCCAACCAACGCATCGGCTCCCAGCTCGGTGACGATCAGGTCGGGCTGGAATGCGGTGACAAGCGGGGTCACGATCTCGTCACAGACGCGAAGGTACTCCTCATCGGACATGTGCGGCAAAAGGGGTACGTTGACCGAGTAGCCCTCACCCTGACCCACCCCCACGTCGTTCACGAAGCCCGTGCCGGGAAACAGCGTCCGGCCATCTTGATGAATCGAGATCGTGAGAACGCGGGAGAGATCGAGAAAGGCCTCTTGCACCCCGTCACCGTGGTGCGCGTCCACGTCGAAATAGAGCACCCGCTTCTCCGCGGCGAGCATTCGGTGGATGGCAAGCGCGACGTCGTTGACGTAGCAGAAACCCGAAGCCCGACCCCGCAGCGCGTGATGCAGACCGCCCCCCGGATGAAAGACGCGCTCCGCCGCGCCTTCAAGGAGAAGATCGGCGGCGGCGAGCGACCCTCCCGCGGTGTAGAGCGCGTAGTCCCAAAGGCCGGGGAAAATGGGGTTGTCACCGGAACCCAGTCCGTACCGCATCATCCCGGGACCCAGCAGGCCGTGCTCGGCGATCTCCAGCGCGTCGAGGAAACCAGCCTCGTGCGCCGCTTCCAGGTCTCCCCGCTCGGCCTGCTCGAAGGAACGCACGCAATCGTCCGCGGCGAACAACCCCAGCTGCCGGCACAGATACTCGGTCAGCCACAGCCGTTCCAGACGGAACGGGTGAGACGATCCGTAGTTGATCTCGACGACGAGAGGGTTGTAGAGATAGATCGCGCGCATGACCCGTCAGCCTATCAAAGGCATTCGCCGGCGGCAAGGCGACACCATCCGGAGTCCGCTGCGGGCAGCCGGGCACCAGAAGAAACGGTCCGGCCGGTTACCCGGTCGGACCGCCTCCGCAAAACTCTGTGCCGGGGACGAGACTCGAACTCGTACGGGTCGCCCCACACGCCCCTCAAGCGTGCGTGTCTACCAAATTCCACCACCCCGGCGAGACTCTGGTTTGGCTTCTACTATGCGAGACTGCGA
>JAUVTV010000016.1 GCA_030601305.1 Candidatus Eiseniibacteriota bacterium
GCGAGCCTCACGTCAACCTCGGCGAGCCTCACGTCAACCTCGGCGAGCCTCACGCATCCCGCGGAGAAGGTCCCGGCACAGACATGCACGCTTCGGCGCGCCCGGTGCCGCCGCCTCGGAGGCCAGAGCCTTCTCCGCAGAGGCCGGCGCCTTCTCCGCAAGGTCTGGCCTCCCAACCCGCGAACCTGTCCGGCAGCGCAAGCGAGAACCTGATTCGCGGCGATCTCGAGAGGGAAGTTCGGCGGCTTCAGGGCCGGGTTTTCTACCTCAGCCGGCTCATCACCAGCGATCACTTCTCCGCGATTCCCATTCCGCTGCGCGAGTTGTATCTCGACCTGGTCGAGGCGGAGGTGGACTCGAATCTGGCCTTTGCGATTCTCCGGCACGTGGCGGGCGAGAACCCGCCGGACATCGCCAGCGGACCCGAGCTTGGATCCATCCGCGAGCGGTTGTTGCCGCTGCTGCCGATGGCGGTTCCGATTCCGGCACGCCCCGGCTCACGGGTCGTCTTCCTGGTCGGGCGCCCGGGCAGCGGCAAGAGCACGGTGGCCGCATCTCTCGCCGCACGCTGCCTGGAGCGGGGCCGGATGCCGGGGCTGGTTTCCCTCGACACGTTCCGCGCGGGGGGACCGGTGGGGCTTGAGCAATATGCGCGCATCCTCGAAGTGCCGTTCGCCATAGCCTTCGAACCCGATGATCTCTTGAAGGCGGCGGACGAACGGCTCGGTTCATGCGACCTCCTCCTCATCGACACCCCCGGTCTCGCCTCCGGCGACGCGGAGGCCGATCAGCTGATTCGCCGCTTCCAGACGAGACTGATGGCACCCGAGGTCCATCTGGTCCTGCCGGCAACGGCCAAGGTGCGCGACTCCGCGGAAGCGCTCACCCTCTTCGCCGGATTCGATCTCTCTTCCTTGATCTTCACAAAGCTCGATTTGACAGCGAGCTATGGCGGAATCCTCAGCCTTGCTCTCAAGACAGGGCTCCCCGTGACCCACCTCTGCTGGGGACGGCAGGTGCTGCGCGATTTGCATGACTGCAGCCCCGAGGAGCTCCTGTCCCTCGTGCTCGACCGTTGCGCGAGCCAGTCCTGGAATCCCCCCCCGGTGCAGCCGGCGGCCGATCCTGAGGCCGCCGTTGATAGCACCCGGGGTCATCGGGCCGCCGAAGTGCAGCGCGCTTCGTTCCCGGCCATCGAGGAGGCGATCTCATGAAGCGTCACCCGAACGCGATGGAACCGTTCGAAGACCAACGTCGCCGCCTTCCGGCACAGGAGCGACGGGGTCCCGGCTGGGACCCGCACCGTCCGACGCCGGCAGCGGAGGGCCCGCACCGGGAGATGCGCCGTCGCGGATTCCTCTCCGTTGCGGTTGCCGGGGGTAAGGGTGGGGTCGGCAAAACCAACCTGGTGACCAACCTAGCCGTGGTCATGGCCGCCATGGGACGCCGCGTGCTGCTCCTCGACGGCGACCTCGGCCTGGCCAACGTCGACCTGCTTCTCGGGCTCGTCCCCTCCCACAACCTCTACGACGTGGTCACCGGACAGAAGCGGCTCGACGAGATCGTGCTCACCGGACCAGGAGGCATTCAGATCATCCCGGCATCCTCCGGAGTGGAGGAGATGGCCAGCCTGGACGATTACAGAAGGGAGGTTCTGGTGCGGGGTCTGGAAGACCTGGCCCGGGGCCGCGACGTGCTTCTCGTCGATACCGGATCGGGCATCCATCGCCAAAACCTGCGGCTGGCACAGATGGCAGACGAGATCCTGGTACTAACCACTCCCGAGCCGACGGCTTTCTCGGACGCCTACGCCACCATCAAGCTCCTTGCGATGCGGCGCCTCGCCCGTCCGCCTCGCCTGGTGGTGAACATGGCGCGCTCCGAGACGGAAGCCCTGCGCGTTGCCGAACGGGTGGCGCGTGTGGCACAGCAGTTCCTCGGCTTCAAGCCCGAGCTGTTCGGTGTGATCCCGCGTGACGAAGCCGTGCCCCGAGCCGTGAAGGCTCAGCAGCCGTTCGCCGAGGCGTTTCCCGAGGCGGCAGCAACCGCTGGGGTGCGCAGCCTGGCGCAGCGCCTGTTGCTGCCCTCCGGGACGCCCGAGCACCGCGTGCAGCCGATACGCTCGGATGAGCACATCTCGGAAGCAGCCTAGGGGGGTGACGAACCATGGATGCCTGGGTGCGCTACTGGTCGCAACGCGTATCTGTCGTGGGAGGCTGTCTCACGCTGGTTGCCGGACCAATCCTCGGCGTCAGTCTTCCGGTGATGGTTTTCCGGGCCTTGGTGGTGGGGGTCGTGCTCTACGTCGCCGTGCGTGTGATGGGGGGACTGGTAGGCCGGGCGCTGCTCTGGGTGGCGCTGGCCGAGCAGGAGAAGGCGAAGAGCCGGCGCAAGCCGGAGGGCGACGACGACGAGTTGGATTCGTCGGAGAGTGAGCGGGAGGTGAGGGCTGCGGTCGAATCCGAGGCGTCCCCGGGGGGTGCCGTCACGGGTGAGGCCGAGGCCTCCGAAAAGGCAGCGGCCTAGCCGCATTGGGGTGAAGGGTTCCGCGGGGCTCGCCCCGCGGCTCGGGGATACGACCCGGGACACGCAAGGGAAGGAGATCAACCGACGTGATGCGCGATACCGCATCTCTGCTGAGACTGACCACGCGCCCCATTCCACCCAACCTGGACGCCGCCGAGCGGGCCAAGGTGGAGGCGCTCCACAAGTACGCTCCGCTGGTCAAGTACGTCGTCGATCGCATCGCCAGCAGCCTGCCCAAGTCGATCGAGAAGGATGACCTCATCAACACGGCGGTCATCGGCCTCTTCGACGCGCTGGACAAGTACGACCAGGATCGGGGCACGAAGTTCGAAACCTACGCCATCTGGCGCATCCGCGGTGCCGTGCTCGACGAACTGCGCTCCCTCGATTGGGCCAGTCGCACGACGCGTCGTAAGGCCCGCGAGGTCGAGCGCACATGTCGTCGGCTCGACCAGAAGCTGGGACGCGCGGCCACCGAGCAGGAAATCGCGACCGAGATGGATCTGCCCCTGGGTGAGTTCACCCGTCTTCTCGAGGAGGTGCGCGGCGCGTCTCTCTTGAGCCTCGATCAGACCGTTTCGGTCGACGACGAACACGATCTGGCGGGTCTCGCCGACCTGATCGAGGACGGGGATGCGGTGAACGCCCTGGACCAGATCGAGGACGCCGAATCGCGGGACCTGCTCCTCGAGTCGATCAACTGCCTTTCCGAGCAGGAGCGCCTCGTGGTGGCGCTCTACTACTACGAGGAGATGACCCTCAAGGAGATCGGTGAAACCTTGAGCATCTCCGAATCGCGTGTCTCGCAGATCCACACCAAGGCGGTCTGTCGTCTGCGGGCACGCATGAAGAAGACGCTCTTGGCGGCGTAGGGGAGGTCCGCAAACCTCGCCGGCGACGCCCTGCGTAACGGACGCACTGCCCCAACGGAGCGGAGCGGGAGATGAGCGAGGTTCACAACCTGAAACAGGTGCTGGCCCAGACCCAAGCGGTGGAGCGGATGCAGGAAGCCGCGCGCCGGCAGGGGGACTTGCAACAGCAACAAGCGGCGCGACACCTTGTCGATCGCGTCGACATCCAGGGCCGGCACGTCGAGGAAGCACAGGATCCCGAGGAAACCAAAGTGGATCCCGAGGCCAAGGGCGAGACCGAAAAGCGCAAGCCGGAGAAGAAGCCGCCGGACGAGAAACCCCGGGACACGGCGAAAGGCAAGGACACCGACGGATCGCCCTCCGAGGACGAGGACGAAGGAAAGGGCCGCGTGATCGACTTGCAGGCCTGAGGCCCATGAGGAAGGGGGACGAAGGTGAGGCTGCCCTACAGTCGAAAGAGACTGCTGAACATCGTCATCCTAGGAAGTCTGCTGGGCATTGTGGTGGGGATGGCTCCCACGCTCAAGCAGCGGATCGACGAGTGGACCGGCGCCGGGGGCGAGGCGACCGAGGCGTTGCGCAACGACCCGCAGGCGGCACGTGTGACGGGCGGGGTGGCGCAGGCGCTTGGCGATGACGGCTCCTGGGCACGCTCCGCGGGGAACGGGCCGGAGGCCGACCGCCGGCTGGAACAGGCGCAGATCCTGCGGTCGGAGCTGGCCGCGCGCGAGCGCGACCTGGCCGTGCGCGAGGAACTCATCCGGCGCGGGGTCGTCGAGGAATTCTGGAAGCGGCAGGCCTCGGCGGCCGTCGCGGCGATTGCCCTCTCCGTTCTGGTCGTCCTGCTCCTCGCCCGCAAGATCATCGAGCGCACCGGCTATCCGGAGCAGATGCGGCGCGACGAATCACGTCTGCGCGGGATGCAGCTCTCGGTGATTGGGGCGCTCGAGGAGTTCGAGTCGGAGGTCGCTGCGGCACGCGCCTGGGCATCCGAGGAGGCGCGCATCCGGACGAGGCAGTCAGCCCCGACCATGCCGCCAAAGGCCCCGGCCACACCCGCTCAGGCGGCGACCGTCGCGGAGGCGGATGCGAGCGCCAATGCGCCGGCCCCGGAGACCGTTTGGGAAGCGGCTCGGCGGGCACTGCACAACGCGAATCTGGATGAGCCCATCGGACCGCCCCCACAGCCGGCCGGCGGACGGGAGGAGGCTATAGCCGAACCGTTGCCCGAGCCGGTCTGGCAGGCGCGCAGTACGATGGCGGAACAGCCCATGACCCTCGATCCTCCTCCGGAACAGCCCATTGCGTTCGAAGCGCCTCCTGAGGAACCGGTTCACGAGTACCCCGTGCCGGAACGCGGACCCTGGGGGGACGCCCACCGGCGCCCAGGCCCCGTGCCGCAACCGGTACAGACCGCTGAGCCGCCTCAACCGGTGCCGGTCGGCGACGTGCCTCGCAGGCAGAGTTTGCGCGCACAGGTCGAGTACTTGGCGGCCGAGGGTCTTTCCGAAACCGAGATTGCCCGCCGCCTGGGTCTTTCGCGCGAGGAGGTTCAACTCGCCATCAACCTCAGCCGCGGGAATCGGCGGATCAGCGCGCGGGCGAATGACGCGCCCGTCTGGAGCAACGCGGGCGGACAGCAGGGCTAGCGAATGAGGAACGGGCAGCGACGCGGAGAGCGCTTGAACCGGTTCCTCACGGCACTGGATCGCGGCGAGATCGTGACCGGGCGCATCGTGCAGCAACCGGAGCCGGGCATCGTGCGCGTGGCCCTGGGCGGGGGCACCTTCTGGGCCCGTGCGGTCGGGGGGGAGGCGCCCGTCAGACGCTGCCGTTTCGAGGTCGTCGTACCGGGACGGCGCCCCGTGCTGCGCCTGATCTCGGCACAGGCGATGCACGCACTGGACCTGTGGGTGGATCCTTCGGCCGAGAAGGCGCGGCCCACCGCGGGCATGGGATTCGATCGCCGGGTTTGAGACGGAGACAGACGGGCCAGCAAGTCCGTCTGCCCGAGGAGGGGTGAACATGGCTGCTGAGATGTCGAAGCAGCAGATCGACAAGATCCTCGAGATGCTTGCGGATCTCCCCTCACTGCCCGCGGTGGCGACGAAGGTGCTGCAGGTCGCGAGTTCCGAGGATGCGACCGCCGCGGACATCACCCGCCTCGTCTCCGTCGACCAGGGGCTTGCGTCCAAGATCTTGGGGACCTGCAACTCGGCCTTCTACGGACTGCCCCAGCGGGTGAAGACGCTCAGCCAGGCGGTGGCGCTGCTGGGGTTCAAGGCCGTGCGCAATCTGGTACTGGTGCAATTGATGCCCTGGAAGCGCGCCGGGCAAAAGTCATTCGCCGACGAGGCGATCTGGGTGCACAGCGCCGCGGTGGCGACGACGTCTCGCGTCCTGTCCGGGCAGACCGGCCGGTGCGATCCCGAGGAGGCGCTTCTCGCGGGGCTCATGCACGACACCGGTCGCCTCGCGCTGAACCAGCTGCTCAAGGAGAAGTTCGAGCCGGTGATGAACGCGATCTACAACCGCGAGGAAGACAGCATCACTGTGGAACGGGAACTCGTCGGTATCGATCACACCGTCTTCGGAGAGAAGGTGCTCGAGAAGTGGAGCTTCCCCGATGAGGTGGTGCGTGTTGCGCGCGATCACCACCAGCCGGCCGAACAGCTTGACGGGCTCACCCTCATCGTTCGGGCGGCCGACGAGCTTGCCTGGCTGATGGGCAAGGGGGTGCGCGAACCCGAACAGCCCCCGACCGAGGTGCCACCGGCGCTGAGCATCCTGGGGGTGAGCTTGGGGGATCTGGATGCGCTGGAGGAACGGGTCGCCGTGGCGCTGGAACAGGCCCGGGATCTCTTCGGCGTGTGATCGGAGTGTGCGGGTCAGGAGTCGAGGAACGACACAACGGCTTGTAAGGAGGAGGATTTCCATGAGACGGAGGAACGGCGCGGGGTCGCGACAGCTGGTGGACGCCACCGACAAGTTTCGCAAGAGCCAGCTGCAGCTGATCGATATCCTCGTGGAGGAAAAACTCATCACCCGCCGGGAAGCCAGCACTCTCTCAGGGCAGGTCGAACGTGCCGCGGCGCAGAAGCGATCGTCGGACGTCCTGTCGACGGCGCTCACCGTCAACCGCAAGGTCATGCGCGTGTTGAAGCAGGAGAGCTTCGCCGAGGTGGCCCGCCAGGATTCGGAGCTCGAGATCCTCTTCGAGGTCAGTCGCATGATCCAGACGACGCTGGACAAAGAAGACGTCTATCGCCGGCTCCTCGAACTCATCCAGCAGGCGATTCCCTTCGACGATGGGACGCTGTTCCTGTGGGACAAGCAGAAGACGCGTCTGACACCGGTGGCGACACGCGGCAAGCACGTCGATCTGATCGACGGCGTGCACTTCGATCACGGCACCGGCTTCAGCGGCTGGGTGGCCAAGCAGAAGCGACCCGTCCTTCTCACGGAGCTCCATCGCGGACGCCGGGCGGACGACACCGTCGTGGGCAGCTTCATGTCTGTCCCGCTCGTCGTGCAAGGTGAACTGATCGGCGTCATGAACCTTAGCGACGGCAAGCCGAAGAGCTTCACCGAGGACCACCTCCGGCTCCTCTCGCTCATCGCCGGCCAAGCCGCGGCCACGATCCAGCGGCTGTTGCTCTACGATGAGATGCGCCGGCTGGCGATCACCGACGATCTGACCAGCATCTACAACCGGCGGCACTTCCTCGAGCGTCTGCAGAGCGAGATCGATCGCGCGCGGCGCTACACCATCGATTTCAGTGTGCTGTTCATCGACATCGATAACTTCAAGGAACTCAACGACAGCTATGGCCACCAGATCGGCGATCGCATCCTCGCCGAGTTGGCCACGATCCTGAAGCACTGGGCGCGCAGCTCCGACATCGTTGCCCGCTACGGCGGCGAGGAGTTCGTGGTGCTCCTGCCGATGACCGACAAGCCGCGCGCCGGACGCGCCGCCGAGAGGCTGCGCACCCGCGTTCAGCGGCATACCTTCTATCGCCGCAAGAAGCTCACGGTGAGCGTCGGCGTCGCGAGCTTCCCCAGCGACGGGGAGACGATCGAGCAGATCCTGGGACGCGTCGACGAGGCGCTCTACATGGCCAAGAAGACCGGCCGGAACCGGGCGTGCTCATTCGGTGACCCCCTGCCACTGGCGAAGGTGGCGTAGCCGCCGCAGCGCGGATGACCTCCGCCACGGGCTGCTTCTAGAGCTTGCGAGGGCCCCTGGGGCGTTGCGGCCCAGGGGCCCTTCGGATAGCCTTGCCGGCATGCAGCCGGCACATCTGGCCGCACGCGGCATCGCCGTCGTGCTTCTCCTCGCGACCCTCCACCCAGGCGCCTTCGCGTCGGGCAAGGGATCGTGGCAGCCGCATGCCGTCTTTGAGATGACGCTGGCCGATTCGCGTGCGGGCACCCTCTGGCGCCAAGACTTCGATCGTGGTTGGGATCGCTCAAGCGGGCTCGAGATGGGCATCGAGCTAGGTGCCCGGTACGAACGGCACTGGCTGAGCGTCTCCCTCATGTGGCGCGGCCGCGCGGGCGAGCACCTACCGGCCCGTGGCCGACTTCTCGAGGCCATGCTGGCAGCCCGATGGTCCATCTTCGAGCTGCGCGCCGGGCGCGGCTATCCCTACTGGGCGCCGGCGGAAGACGCCGCGCTGCTTCTCTCGCACAACCCGCCGCCCCTCGACCACGCGGGGCTACAGGTCGGTCCCGTCCGCGCGCCGCTGGTGGGGGGGCGCCTCGAGGGGGAGAGCTTCCTCGCGTACCTCGATGATCGCCGGCGGGAGATTGCCTATCCATGGCTCTGGGGGATGCGTCTCCAGTGGGCGCCCACGGAATGGCTGCGTCTCGAGATCCAGCGGACAGTCATGCTGGCGGGATCGGGGCGGGGGGAGAAGCTCACGTGGAGCGACATCTGGGACATCTTCATCGGCCGGGGCGAGGGTGCCTGGGGACCAGTCTACCGGCCGGCGGACAGCGACCAGAAGCTTGCGGGGCTCATCTGGATCCACCCCCAATCGTGGGCCCAGGCGGCCCTCGGCCTGCACGACCTGGAGGCCTACTACCTTTATGCGGGGGAAGATACGTTCGATGGTCTCGCGCCGATGGCCCCCGGGATCGCCACGGGGCTCCGGGTGGGCCCCAGCCCTCGCTGGGCGTTCGCCGGGGCGTATACCACGACGACCGACGACGGCAACCTCTGGTACTGGCACAAGATCTACCGCACGGGCTATACGTACAGGGGATACGTCTTGGGCCACCCCATGGGCGGGGATGCGAGGAGCTGGCTCGGCGGAGTGTACGCGATGCTCGGGGAGCGGCAGAGCATGCGCGTTCGGATCATCCACGAGCGGCGGGGGTACAACTGGGACGGCAGAGCGGCGTATCCCGCATCGGCAGGGGGGTTCTGGCGGTGGGAATTCGGGATCTCGGCCCACCTGGGCCGGATCGTGGCCCATGCCGACGTGGGCGCATCGACGGCCCAGGGCTGGGACCGGACCGCGGTGCGCCCCGCAAGCGGTTTCGCGCGATTGCGGATCGAGCTCGCCCGTCAAGGGCGGCCTCTGACCCTGGATCGGGAGCAGGTCTGGGGCCGGAGTCCATGAAATCGCTTGCGCCGAGCGTCACAATTCTCTACCGTGTTCTGCCGATCTGAGGGATAAGTCAACCAGTTGGACTGTTCCAGGGCTTCCTGGAACAGAGGGGCGCCAGCACAGGATCCGGGCCTTGGGGGGTTCCGTTGGGCGTCACAGCCGCCAAGCCATATTACCTCCGCGAGGAGGCCAGCGAGGGGTTTGCCCAGGCAGGATCGCCGCCCGCCTGGCGCACGCGCATCTCCAAACTGAGAGCGATCGGCCTCGTGCTGCCCGGTCTGCTCGTCTTCGATGCGCTGCTCGTGGCCGGCGGGTTCTTCGCTGCGGTCCGCCTGACCCCGGCCGCGCATCGCGCCCTGCAACACGCCACCGGTGAGGTCAGTGCACCGCTCATTGCGCTGTTCATCGTCCTCGACGCGGGATTTCTGATTCTAGGCGGGATGTTCGGGCTCTACAGTCGTCGGTCTCTGCTGAGGCCGCCCCGGGCGCTCTCGACGGCCGCGCGCGCTCTCTTCTGGAGCGGCGTCATCGCCGTCGCCTTCAACTTCCTCCTGGCGCTCGACCCGCCGGGTGATCTCCGCCGGATCCTCTTCACGCATGCCGTGGTCCTGGCCGTCGGGGTTCTTGTCGTGCGCCCGATCGTCTGTAGGTTACTGATGCGGCTCGCGGTCGTCGGTCCGATACCCCCGCGGAGGGTGTTGATCCTGGGGAACACACCGGAGACGGTCCGCGTAGCAGCGGCGATTGCCGGATGGCGCGGCAGCGGGACGGAGGTCGTCGGGCTGGCGGATCTCACGGCGATCTCGCCGCGATCGGGGCAGAGGTGGCCGCGTTTCCACGTTGCCGACTGGTCGGAGGTCGTGCGCCTCGCGCGTTCCCTGGCGGTCGAGGAAGTGCTCATCGCCTCGCCGGGGATCGATCGCGCATCGGCGGTCGAACTTGCCGGGGAGCTAGTCGATCGGGGTATTGCCACCTCCGTCGTGCCGCACCTGACACGGATGTACATCGACGCAGCCCCCGTGAGGCGGGAGAATGGGGTGCCGGTTCTGGGGCTCGGTCGCGAGGGCCGGGACGAGTTCGGCCTGCACCTGAAGCGCTTCTTCGACGTCCTCCTCAGCTCGGCGCTGGGCATCCTGCTCCTGCCGCTCATGCTGCTGATCGCCGTTCTGGTCAAGATCAGTTCTCCCGGACCGGTGCTCTACGGCCAGGTGCGCGTCGGCAAGGACGGCAAAGTCTTTCGCATGTACAAGTTCCGCAGCATGGTCACCACCAATGACGACGCGCGTCACCGTCGCTACGTGACCTCCCTGCTGCGCGAGGGAGACGCCGCCGGAACCGATCCTTCGGGGCGTCCGGTCTACAAGATACTCGACGACTCGCGCGTGACGGCGTTCGGGAAGCTCTTACGCCGCATGAGCGTCGATGAGCTGCCTCAGCTCTACAACGTGCTGCGTGGAGAGATGAGCCTCGTTGGACCCCGTCCCTGTCTGCCGTTCGAGTACGAGTTGTACGAGGTCTGGCAGAAGCGCCGTCTCGATGTGATCCCCGGCATGACGGGTCTGTGGCAGGTCTCCGGGCGCAGCTTCATCAGCTTCGAGGAGATGGTTCTCCTAGACCTCTACTACGTGGCGAATTGGAGCTTTCTGCTGGACCTGAGTCTCCTGTGGCGTACGATACCCGAGGTCCTTTACGCTAGAGGGGCACGCTAGGGTCTTGCCGCGACAGCTCGCGGTGGATACCGATGAATGAGGAGCATGGAAATGGTCAGCGTGGCGGTCATGGGGGCGGGCTACTGGGGCCCCAACCTCGTCCGAAACCTCGTCGAAAACCCCCTCTGTTCCCATGTAACCGTCTGTGATGTCGACCAGGAGCAGCTGGACCGGCTGCTGCGCCGCTACCCGGGACTCACTACGACTCGGGATCCCGAGGACATCTTCGGTTCGCCGACCATCGACGCGGTGATGATCGCGACGCCGCCGAAGACACACCATGCGCTCGGCCGCCAGACACTGGAGAGCAGCAAGCACCTCTTCGTGGAGAAGCCGTTTACGCTCACGTCGTCGCATGCCAGCGAGCTCATCGATCTGGCCCGGGCGTGCGGGAAGGTGCTCATGGTGGGTCACACCTTCGAGTACAGCCCCCCGGCGCGGAAGATTCGCGAGATCCTCGAGCGCGGCGACCTGGGAGAGATCTACTTCATCAGCTCGACGCGCGTCAATCTGGGGCTTCACCAGAAGGATTCGAATGTCATCTGGGACCTCGCGCCCCACGATCTCTCCATGCTTTTCTTCTGGCTGGGAGAGACACCCACGCAGGTCATGGCCACCGGCAAGGATTTCGTGCAGCCGGGGATCCCCGACGTGGCGTTCATCTTCCTGCGCTTCGGATCGGGTGCCATCGCCCACGTTCAGGTGAGCTGGCTGGCGCCCTCCAAACTGCGTCGCACGACGATCGTCGGGAGCGCCAAGATGCTGGTCTACGACGACACGCAGAACATCGAGCAGGTGAAGATCTTCGACAAGGGCGTCGACTACCGCGACCCGGATACGTTCGGCGAGTACCACCTGAGCTATCGCATGGGCGACATCGTCTCCCCGAAGCTGGAGACCTATGAGCCGCTGCAGGCGGAGGTCACCGATTTCCTCGAATCGGTCATCCACGGGCGGCAGCCCGCTACGACGGGGGAGAACGGCCTGCGTGTCGTGCGGGTGCTGGAGGCGGTGGAGCGCTCGCTCAGCAACAGCGGGCATGTGGAAATCCTCGAGCCGATGAAGGTGTTGGTGTAGGGCCGCCCGCCATTGACCCCCATGGGTTCCTCTGTTAATCTCCTTCATTTGAGAAAATACGCGCCATCCGCGGTCGAATCCCGGTAGAGTAGTCAGCCGGGCGAGGTGTCTCTGCTGGACCCGGCGGTGCAGGCGGCGCGCGGTCGTTCGAGGGAGCCAATCCATGAAAGAGATGCCCAAGGCCTACGATCCGAGCAGCTTCGAGATCCGCTGGTACGACCATTGGGTGCAGAGCGGGCATTTCCGTCCCGTCGCCAATGCCGACGGAAGGCGTTATACGATCGTCATCCCACCGCCGAACGTCACCGGGGCCCTGACCATCGGCCACGTCCTCAACAACACCATCCAGGACGTGCTCATCCGCTGGAAGCGCATGCAGGGCTACGAGACCCTCTGGCTTCCGGGGACCGACCACGCCGGCATCGCCACGCAGAACGTCGTGAAGAAGGATCTCCGCGCGCGGGGCAAGGATGCCAGGGAGCTCGGCCGCGAGAAGTTCGTCGCCGAGGTCTGGAAGTGGAAGGAGACCTGCGGCGGCAAGATCATCCGCCAGCTGCGGCTTCTCGGCGCATCCTGCGACTGGGAACGCGAGCGCTTCACGCTGGACGACAGCCTTTCGGCAGCCGTCGAGGAGGCCTTCAAGCAACTCTACCGCAAGGGGCTCGTCTACCGTGGCGAGTACCTGGTCAACTGGTGTATTGGCTGCCAGACGGCGGTTTCGGACGAAGAGGTGGAGCACGAGGACCTCGATGGGCACTTCTGGCACATCAAGTACCCGGTCCGCGGCTCCGAGCAGGGCATCGTGGTGGCCACCACGCGTCCCGAGACGATGCTGGGCGACACCGCGGTCGCGATTCACCCGGGAGACGAGCGCTACGCCGAGATCAAGGACCGCACCCTGACGTTGCCGCTCACCAATCGCGAGATCCCGATCATCGAAGACGCCTACGTCGATCCGAAGTTGGGGACCGGCGCGCTCAAGATCACGCCGGGTCACGATCCCAACGACTTCGCGATCGGGAAACGTCACGGCCTCGAGGTGATCTCGGTGATCGACACCGACGGGCGCATGAACGCACATGCGGGCGAAGCGTATGAGGGCATGGATCGCTACGAATGTCGCAAGGCGGTGGTGGCGGGGCTCAAGAAGGAGGGGCTCCTGATCAAGGTAGAACCGTTCCGCCATGCGGTGGGTCACTGCTATCGCTGCAAGTCGGTCATCGAGCCGACCATCAGCCACCAGTGGTTCGTGAAGACGAAGCCGCTCGCCGAACCCGCCATGAAGGCGGCCCGCGACGGTGAGCTGCGCTTCGTGCCCGAGCATTGGAGCAAGACCTACCTGCACTGGCTGGACAACGTGCGCGACTGGTGTATCAGCCGCCAGCTCTGGTGGGGCCACCGCATTCCGATTTGGCACTGCCAGGGGTGCGGGCACATGGTGCTGACCGGCGAGGAGACGGCGGCCTGTTCACAGTGCGCCGCCGAGGATTGGCGGCAGGACGAAGACGTGCTCGACACCTGGTTCTCCTCCTGGCTGTGGCCGTTCAGCACGCTGGGTTGGCCGGAGAAGACCAAGGATCTCGAGACGTTCTATCCCACCGACGCACTGGTCACCGCGCCCGACATCATTTTCTTCTGGGTGGCGCGCATGGTGATGGCCGGTTACGAATTCATGGGGCAAAAACCCTTCACCGACGTCTACCTGCACGGCGTGGTGCGCGACGAGCAGGGCCGCAAGATGTCGAAGAGCCTCGGCAACTCACCCGACCCGATCGATCTGATCGAGGAGTTCGGGGCCGACGCGCTGCGCTTCACGATGCTCATGCTCACGCCCACCGGCAACGATATCCTCTTCGGCAAGAAGAAGGTCGAGGTGGGGCGCGATTTCGCGAACAAGCTTTGGAACGCGGGCCGGTTCATTCTGTTCACCCTGCGCGACGGGGCGCCGCCCCCGGAGGCTGGCGCGGCCGCGGCGACCCTCGAGGATCGTTGGATCGCCAGTCGCTTGAGCCACGTGATCGAGGAGACCGATCGGCTCCTCGCCGAGTACCGCTTTACCGACGTGGCCCACGTGCTCTACGACTTCACCTGGAAGGAGTTCTGTGCCTGGTATCTCGAAGCGGCCAAGGTGCGCATCCAGAAGGGCAGCGAGACCCAAGCCGATCGCGCGCGCTACGTGCTTCTGTCCACGTACAAGCAGATCCTGGCGCTGCTGCACCCGATGATGCCCTTCATCACCGAGGAGATCTGCGACCACCTGCCGGACAAGGAGAAGGACCTCATCACCGGCGACTGGCCGACGCGCGATCCCGATGCCGTCGACGCGGAAGCCGAGCGCGAGATGACCTTCTTCCAGGACGTCGTCGTCGCCGTGCGCAACATCCGGAGCGAGATGAACGTGCCGCCCGCCAAGCTCGTTCCGGTGGGCATTCGCGCCGCCGGTGACGAAGCGCGCCAGCTCGAGGAGATGAAGCCGGTGCTGTGCGGACTCGCCCGCATCGGCGAGCTCACCGTAGGGGCCAACTACACCAAGCCGCAACACGCGGCCTCGGCCGTGGCCGGCGGTGCGGAGATCCACGTGCTGCTCGAAGGCGTCATCGACCTCGAGGCCGAGCGGCAGCGATTGCGCAAGGATCTCGCCAAGATCGAGGGGGCGCTCGCGCGCTCGCGCCGGAAGCTGGACAATCAGGATTTCCTCGAGCGCGCCAAGCCGGAGGTGGTCGATCAGGAACGCCAGCGGCAGAAACAGCGCGAGGAAACGCGTAACAAGGTCGACCGGGCGCTGACCGCCCTGGAGGACTGAGCCTCCCGGCTGCCGGGCGCGCACCCGATGTTCCACTGCCGGCAGGCATTGCGTGCGGCAGCCCATCTTCCGGGAATTGGACTGTCTCGCGGCGTGTAGATTCTCTTAGAGGGCGCGCGAGGGCCGTGTGGCCCGGGAGGCGCCGAAGATCCCCCGCGAGGAATCTGAATCTAGAGCGAGGAGGTGAAGAGATGGTCAGCCGCAAAGTTGTTTTTGGGATCATCATGATTCTCATGTGCGCAGGCTGCGCGGGTGTCACCGGGGCCCAGGATCCGGGTCTCGAGGGCGAGCAGCAGGATATCTCCGTCACGGTTTACAACAACGACCTCGGCGTGGTGCGCGAGTCGCGACGCCTCGAGATCGAGTCCGGCACCCACATCGTACGCTTTCGCGGCGTGCCGTCGCGCCTTGATCCCACGTCGGTGCATCTCAAGGCGACCGACGGTCAGGCGCTGGAAGTGCTGGAGCAAAACTACCGCTACGACCTGGTGAACTCCGAGAAGATCTTGGAGCGCTATCTCGATTCGGAGATCCGCGTGATCCTCGAAGAGGGGCGTCTGTACGAGGGCACCTTGCTGAGCTTCTCCGGCGGGCGTCTGGTTCTCGGAGGGGCCGGTGAATCGGATGACGAGGGCCTCGTCATCCTCTCTCAGGACAAGATCACCGACCTGCAGTTTCCCGCGTTGCCCGAAGGGCTCATCACGCGGCCGACGCTCGAGTGGATGCTGGTTTCGGATCGCGGCGGGCAGCGCGAGATCGAGGTCAGCTACATGACCTCGGGGATGGACTGGCACGCCGAGTACGTGGCCGTCGTGGCCGCCGACGACCGCACGCTGGATCTGTCCGGATGGGTGAGCGTGAACAACCAGTCGGGCGCCACGTATGCGAACGCCGACCTGCAACTCGTCGCCGGGGACGTTCACCGCGTGCCGCGCGAGAGAAGGCTCGGGGGAAACGGCCGCGTGCGGCATCTGGCCGCCGAGGCACCCCAAGCCAAGGGCTTCGAAGAGGAGACCTTTTTCGAGTACCACCTCTACAGCCTGGGGCGGCGTACCACCCTGCGCGACAAGGAGACCAAGCAGCTGGCGCTCTTCTCGCCGGCGGAGAGCGAGGTCAAGAAGCTCTACGAGTCGAATCCAGGGCGCGACAACAAGAAGGTGCGGGTGGTCCTCGAGATGGTGAACAGCGAGGAGACCGGTCTGGGGATGCCGCTGCCCAAGGGCAAGGTGCGCGTCTACAAGCGCGACCGCCGCGACCGGCTGCAGTTCGTCGGCGAGGACCAGATCGACCACACGCCGAGAGACGAGAAGATCCGCATCTTCGTGGGCAGCGCCTTCGACTTGGTGGTCGAGCGCACCGAGATGGATCAGCGCAAGATCGGGCCGCGGACCCGCGAGGTCGACGTCAAGATCGAGGTGCGCAACCGCAAGACGGATGAGGACGTCGTGGTGATCGTTCAGGAGAACCTCTACGGCGACTGGCGCATCATGGAGACCAGTCACGAGTACGAGAAGAAAAGCGCACGCAAGATCGAGTTTCCCGTGGCGGTCCGGGCGGGTGAGGTCGAGACGGTGACCTTCACGGTGCGCTACTCGTACTAGCCGGGAAGCGGGCAGGCGATGGCCGAGTTCGAGCTGGTATCATCCTACGAACCCTTCGGCGACCAGCCGCAGGCGATCGAGGAGCTGGTGGCGGCCATCGCTCGCGGTGACCGCCATCAGACGCTGTTGGGGGTGACCGGCTCGGGCAAGACGTTCACGATCGCGAACGTCATCGCGCGCCTCGGCAGACCGACCCTCGTCATCTCGCACAACAAGACGCTCGCCGCGCAGCTCTACGGCGAGTTCCGCTCCTTCTTTCCCAAGAGCGGCGTGGGTTACTTCATCAGCTACTACGACTACTACCAGCCCGAGGCGTACGTCCCGCACACCGACACCTACATCGAGAAGGACGCGAGCATCAACGACGACATCGACCGCCTGCGCCTGCAGGCCACCGCGCTTCTCCTCGAACGTCGCGATGTGGTCATCGTCGCCAGCGTCTCGTGCATCTACGGTTTGGGATCGCCGGAGGACTTCCGCGCCGAGTCGCTGCTCCTCACCTGCGGCCAGGAGATCTCGCGTGAAGAGCTGCTCGATCGTCTCGTCGCCATGCAGTACGAGCGCAACGACCTCGTGCCGAAGCGCAGGACGTTTCGCGTGCGCGGCGACATGATCGAGGTGCTTCCGGCCCACGGTGAGGAGCTCTTTCGCGTCAGCCTCTTCGGCGACGAGATTGAATCGATCACGGCCGTCGATCCGCTGACCCGCGATCGCAAGCGCAGCCAGGACCGCCTGGCGATCTTCCCGGCGAGCCACTTCGTCCTGCCGGGCGAGCGGATCGAACGCGCGGCATCTTCGATCGAGGCGGAGCTGGAGGAGCGCCTGCGCGAGCTGCGCGATGCGGGCAAGCTGCTCGAGGCACAGCGGCTTTCGCAGCGCACGCGCTACGATCTCGAGATGCTGCGCAACATGGGCTATTGCCAAGGCATCGAGAACTACGCGCGGCACCTGACGGGCCGCGCCCCCGGAGAGCGACCCCATTGCCTCATCGACTACTTCCCGGACGACTTGCTGGTGGTCGTCGACGAGTCGCACGTCTCGATCCCGCAGCTGCGCGCGATGTACGCCGGTGACCGCTCGCGCAAGACGACGCTCGTCGAGTACGGTTTCCGCCTGCCGTCGGCGCTCGACAATCGCCCCCTCCGGTTCGAGGAGTTCGACCAGCTGGCGCCGCACCTCATCTACGTCTCGGCGACCCCGGCGGACTACGAGCTGGAGCTCACGAAAGGGGTGCTGGTCGAGCAGGTCATTCGCCCCACGGGTCTTCTCGACCCGGCGATCCTCGTGCGCCCAACCGACGGACAGATGAAGGATCTCCTGGGCCGCATCCAGGGGCGCACGAAGAAGAAGGAGCGCGTGCTGGTGACGACGCTCACCAAACGCATGGCCGAGGAGCTGAGCGACTACCTGGTGAGCATGGGCATTCGCGTGCGCTACATCCACGCGGATGTGGGCGCGATCGAGCGCGTCGAGATCCTCCGCGATTTGCGCCTGGGTAAGTGCGACGTGCTGGTCGGCATCAACCTGCTGCGCGAGGGGCTCGACCTTCCCGAGGTATCGCTGGTCGCGATCCTGGACGCTGACAAGGAGGGCTTCCTGCGCTCGGCACGATCGCTGATCCAGACGGCGGGACGGGCGGCGCGGAATGTGAACGGGCAGGTCGTGTTCTATGCCGACAGGGTCACCGATTCGATGCGCGCGGCGATGGACGAGACGCGGCGCCGGCGCCGCAAGCAGAGCCGGTACAACGCGGCCCACAACATCACTCCGCGCACGATTGTCAAGTCGACCGAGGAGATCTTGGGCAGTACCGTCGTGGCGGATGCCGATGAAGAACCGGCGCGCGGAGCGCCGGTCGACGAGATCATGGAGCTGATCGCGCACGCGGGCGGAGATCCGCGAAAGGAGATCCGCCTGCTCACGCGCGAGATGGAAGCTGCCGCCGACAAGCTCGAGTTCGAGCGGGCGGCGAGTTTGCGCGATTGTATCTTCGAGATTCGCGCCAGGCTGTCTGTTGAGCCCCAGCGGAGGTCGTGATGGAGATCACGAAGACGCAGTGGCAGGAAAGCGTGCTCCCGCTCGTCGCGCGGGCCCTCGAAGAGGACGTGGGGCCGGGTGACCTCACGTCGCAAGCGGTGATTGCGCCCGGGCGAGTGGGGCGCGGACTGCTGCGGGCGAAAGAGAGTGGCGTGCTCTCGGGGTCGCGGGTGGTTTCGGCTGTCTTCGCGGCCGTCGATGCGGGTGTCGCTTGGCAGGCGCACGTGTCGGACGGCGAATCGCTGCGGCCGGGTGCCGAGATCGCCGCGGTCAAGGGACGCCTGGCATCCATCCTGACCGCCGAACGCGTTGCCTTGAACTTCCTGCAGCACCTGTCAGGCATCGCCTCCCACACGAGACGCTACGTGGAACGTCTGCAGGGGAGCGGCGCGCGACTGCTCGATACACGTAAGACGATTCCCGGCCTGCGCCTCTTGGAAAAGGCGGCGGTGAGCGACGGCGGCGGCACCAACCACCGCATGGGGCTCTACGACGCGATCATGATCAAGGACAACCACATCGACGCCGCGGGGGGTATCACGGCGGCCTTGGACGCGGTTGCCGTCTCTCGTCCGACGGTGCCGGTGATCGTCGAGGTCCGGGATCTCGAGGAGCTGGCGCTTGCCGCGCGCGATCCCGTGGGTCGCGTCCTCCTCGACAACTTCACGCCCGAGGAGGTGGCCCGCGCGGTCGAGCAACTCGCCGGACGGCCGCTGGCGGAGCCGCGCATCGAGGTCGAGGTCTCGGGCGGCATCACGCTGGAAACAATCGCATCCTTCGCCCTTCCCGGTGTGGATTGGATCTCCGTGGGGGATCTGACCCACTCGGCCCCGGCGCTCGACATCTCGCTGGACATCGAGTCGGACGGGCCGCGATGAGCGATTGGGACACACCACGATGACCGACTCGGCAGGCAGTCTGGGGCCGGACACCGAGCTTTCGGCGGCCTTCCTCGACCGGGTGACCGGAGATACGCCGTTTCTCCAGCGGTGGATTTGGGAACGGCAGGTCGATTCCACCCAGCGTCTCGCCCGCGAGCGAGGGGCCACCGACGGCCCCGGACTGCTCGTCATCGCCGATGAGCAGACGCGCGGACGCGGGCGTCAAGGGCGGACCTGGTTCTCTCCGGCGGGGGCGGGGCTTTGGATGAGCCTCGTCCTCGCACCGCGCCGGCCGGGTGACGCGTGGCCGCTCCTCACCTCGCTCACCGCGCTGGCATTGCGGGATGCGCTGGATGCCGCGGCTGGGATAGGATGCGGGATCAAGTGGCCCAACGACCTCAACCATAGAGGCCGGAAGATCGCCGGGATCCTCGCGGACGTGGGGCCGCCCGGCATGGTGGCCTTGGGTATCGGCCTGAATGTCCGGCAGACCGACGGCGATTTCCCCGCGGAGGTCCGCGGCCTGGCGACCTCGGTCCGGATTGCGAGCGGGGCGGTCTTCAGCCGCGGGGCACTGCTGGACGGCTTCCTGCGCGCGTTCGGCGGCTGGCTGGCACGGTTCGAAGCGGGGGAGGATGCGGCGATCATCCGCGCGCTCCGCGGGGCGTCGCTGCTCTTGGGGCGCACGGTGGTCGTCGTGCGCGAGGGGTCCGGCGAGGAGGTGCGCGGCGAGGCCGTGGGTATCGGGCCGCTCGGGGAGCTCGTTGTCGAGACGGGATCGCCGATGCGACAGGTGCGATTGATGAGCGGAAGCGTACTCCGTGTGGTGCCACCGTTGGAGGTTGCGAGCTAGCCTATGCGCTGTCCCCGCTGCGGCAACGAGGAAGACCGCGTGATCGATTCGCGCGGCGTGCGTGACGGCAAGGGCGTGCGGCGGCGCCGGGAGTGCGTCGGCTGCGGCCACCGCTACACGACGTACGAATACGTGGACGCGGTCGCGCTCCTCGTGATCAAGCGCGACGGACGTCGCGAACCGTATCAGCGCGAGAAGGTGCGGCGCGGGATCCTGCGCGCGTGTGAGAAGCGGCCGCTATCGGCGAGCGATATCGAAGGCCTCACCGAGCGTATCGAGACCCAGCTTCATCGTGCGGGGCAGCAGGAGCTCGAGACGAGCGAAATCGGGCGCGTGGTCATGCGCGAGCTGCGCGAACTCGACGCGGTGGCCTACGTGCGGTTCGCGTCCGTTTATCGTCGCTTTGGCAGCGTGCAGGAGTTCGTCGAGATCGTCAAAGGGATCGGCGGGGGCGATGAGCGGGGGACGGTCGCGGGCGAGCAGCCGGGGAAGGTTGCGGACGAGCAGCGGGGCGCAGACCCCGAAGGAGGATGACGAGCGTGGCCTCACTGTGGCGGCGGGTGGCGAATCGCATTCAGAAGACGCGCAACGTGCTGGCGGGTGGGATCGAACAGGTCTTCGCGGGCAAGGGCAAGATCGACGAGGAGCTGTACGAGGGGCTCGAAGAGGTTCTGCTGCTGTCGGACGTAGGACTCGAGACCTCGGCCAAGGTCGTCGCGCAGCTCCGGGAGCGGGTCCGTGAGCGGGGGATCAGCGAAATCGGTGAAGCGCGCCAAGTGATGCAGGAAGTCAGCGGCGAGATTCTCGCGCAAGGTTGGGATCCGGGCAGCGTGCCGGAGCCGCCGCCGGGGCAACCCAAGGTCGTCCTCATGGTCGGGGTCAACGGCTCCGGCAAGACGACCTCGATCGGCAAGCTTGCCTGGCAGGCCAAGCGGGCCGGCGAAGAGGTCCTTGTCGTTGCCTGCGACACGTTCCGTGCTGCGGCCCTCGAGCAACTGGAGGTGTGGGCGAATCGCGCCGGGGCCCAGGTGATCCGCAGCGAAAGCGGGGCGGATCCCGCCGCGGTGGCTTTCGATGGCGTCAAGGCCGGGCAGGCCCGTGAGGTCGGACTCGTTCTGGTCGACACCGCCGGGCGTCTGCAGACGAACAAGAACCTCATGGGCGAGCTCTCCAAGATCCGCCGTGTCATCGGCAAGGCGCAGGAGGGGGCCCCGCACGAGACGCTCCTCGTCCTGGATGCGACCGTCGGCCAGAACGCGCTCTCGCAGGTGAAGCTCTTCACGGATGCGGCGGGCGTGACGGGCATCCTGCTCGCCAAGCTCGACGGCAGCGCCAAGGGGGGCGTGGTTCTCGCGGTTGCGGACCAGCTCGGCGTGCCCGTGCGCTACGTGGGACTGGGCGAGGGGATCGAGGATCTCGCCGAGTTCGAACCCCGGGAGTTTGCCCGAGCGCTGCTCGGCAGCAACGGTGAGGAAGGCTGACCGCTTACCGTTCGGACACACCGGCCTCACGGTTCGAGCAGGCCGGCCTCACGGTTCGAGCAGGCCAGCCTTACGGCTCGGGCAGGCCGACCTCACGGCTCGGGCACATGGTAGATCCGTATCGATCGTCCCGCGAACGCTACCGGATTGTAGCGCGCCAGCCAGCGGTACCCGCCGCGCCCGCGTTCCCGAGTCCAGTATGCTGAGGCGGGGTCGCACGGGTCGCGGAACATCATCTGCCAGATCCCGCGGTAGTACATCTCACTGATCGCAATCCAGCCCGAGACCTGGGTGCGCGGCGGCAACCATTCCAGGCGTGGGAGGTCGTGCGCGCAAAGGTCCGCGGTGCCGAAGTAGGCGATGTGTAGGTGTGAGATGCGGCGGTCCGCGGCGAACTCCTCGAGCTGGATGAGGTCTTGCCCCCAATCCAGATCGCTGTCGAGGAGCACGTGCCCTGGATCCTTCCCCGCGAAGACGTTGAAGTAGGCGAGGTAGTGCGGATGGTGCACGACGGCAATGGCGAGCTGCCAGACGACGAGTCCGGCCAGCAGTAGCCGTCCAGCCGTGCGCGCCCTGCCATCCAGTCCGTGTAGCAGCGCGCCGGCCGCTGGAGCGCTCGCGATGGCCAGCAGCGGGTAGATCACGAGCACATGGCGCACGCCGATGTTGATCTGGCTGCCGGCGGCGAGCAGCAGAACGACGGCGGCGACCGCAAGTATGGCCGCGTGGAGCCACCCACGGCGCGCCGCGCGCCTTGCGAGCGGCATCGTGATGCCCGCCGCGATGAAGAGGATGAACGGCAGCGGCGTCTTCACCGCCAGGGCGAGGGGGTAGAAGTACAGGAAGCCTGACCGGCTTGTTTCGCCCAGGGCGTACGCCAGATGCCCCGCCTTGTTGTGGGCACACAGCGTGAAGATGCCCTGGAGGACCTCGGGTGCGGGGAGCGAAGTGCGGGCGAGGCCGTGGACGAAACGAGCCCATGACTGCGAGGCACCCTGCAGGCAGCCGGTCATCGCTTCGCGCGTGCCCGGCAGATCGAACGCGCGACCCCAGGAGAACTGATAGGCCGCCCACATCGTGAGAAGAAGCACCAGGCCCGCGAGCCCCGCTCCGACCGGCCAGCGCCATCGAGGGGCCTGCGGCCGAGGCGACCTGCTCGTGCTTGGCCAGAGGATCCGGAAGAGCAGAAGGGCACCTGCCGCCGCAGGGAAGAAGACGAGGCCGGAGAACTTCGTCACCGCCATCAGGCCCACCCCGAACCCCAGCGCAGTTGAGCGTGCGAGTGAAGGTCCATCAAGCCACCTCACCCACAAGTAGGCGGCCAAGAGGAAGGTCGCGACCGCGGGGAGGTCCGTCGTCGCGAGCCCTGCGTGGGCCAGCACGGGTGGCAACGTGCAGAAGAGCGCCGTGCTGACGAAGGCCCCACCGCGGCCCGCGAGACGGCGGGACGGGAGATAGACCACCAGTGCCGCGAGGAAAAAGAAGGGAAGCGTGCCGAGTCGGGCCAACGCAAGGGTCCGCTGATACTGCGCGTCACGGTAGATGATCTGGGTGCCAACCTGCCAGGGAAAGCCTCTTCCAATATGAAATGAGCCTGTAGGATAGAGCGATTCCAACATGAAATGAGCCTGAAGGGAGGGTGCATTCCCGTTCATGATGGAGGGATGAATAC
>JAUVTV010000099.1 GCA_030601305.1 Candidatus Eiseniibacteriota bacterium
GACGGCGGCAGCGTCCCGGCGGAGATCGCTAATGGGGATGATGCTGGGGACTTTGGTCATTACATGTACCTCCTAAGATACAACCAAGAGTACTCTCAGAAGTAGATTGTGGAACGAAGAATACTGATGGTCCATCTGCAAGTGTGTACGCCCCTGGCCACGGCGCCCCGAATGGACCTGGGAGGGTCAAAATGCTCGTAACGAACATCGGATGAAGGGATTATCTCCGGAACATCAGGATTCTTCGTCCCACAACCTAGGGATCTCCCCCTGAACCTCGAGCCCGCTGCCTGGCCCGCTCCGCATCCGCCCCGCGCCCCAGCGCCTGATACACATCCGCAAGCTGCTGCCACGCCACCCCATCGCGCGGATCGAGCGTCGTGGCCCGCTCCAGCGCCGGCACCGCCTCCGCCAGGTTCCCGGCAGAGGCGAGCACACCGCCCAGATTCCGCCAGGCGATGGCGTAGCTCGCATCCAGTTCGATCGCGCGGCGGAAGTGCCGCTCGGCCGCTTCCGCGTCGCCCTCCTTGATGGCCACGACGCCGACGTTGTTCTCCAGGCGGTGGGCCTCGCGCGTGAAGCGGAGCGCGCGGGTGTAGGCCTCGCGGGCGCCGACCAGATCGCCCCGGCGTTCGCGCACCACACCCAGCACGCGCAGCGCCGGCGAGAAGTCGGGATCGATCCGCAGCGCGCGGGTGAGCGCCGAATTCGCCGCCGCCAGATCGCCCGCCTGCAGATGGTGGCTGGCGAGGTTCGTCCACGCGTTCGCATCGCGCGGATCGGCGGCGATCGCCTGCTCGAAGGCGCGCGCGGCACTGCCGGCGTCACCACGCTCGGCGAGCAGGTTCGCGAGGTTGGTGCGCGCCGCGGCGAGCTGGGGGTCGAGGCGCAGCGCGTCACGATAGGCCCGCTCGGCCTGCGCGAGACTCCCCTTCTGCTTCCAGGCGACGCCGTCGTGGAAGCGCGCGAGCGCGAAATTCTCCTCATGTCCCAGAGCGAGACCGTTGACGACGAGTGCTGCGACGACGAACAGCGCCGCGGCCGCCAACACCGGCGCGCGCGGACCACGTTTCCACAGCGTCACGCCTTCCGTGACGGCGAAGGCGGCGAAGAGCAAGAGGAACGGGATCACCGGGACCCGGTACCGCGCGCAAACGAAAAACGCCACCACGCCGAGCATGTACAGGCCGACGAAGGCGAACGGCAGCCAGAACGACGCGCGCCGGCGCGCCCAGGCGAGGTAGGCCCCCGCCAGGGCGAGCGGGGCCAAGATGCCGAAGCCCAGCAGCGGCAGGCGCATGATCCGCGCATAGGAACGCAGGTGGTAGATCGAGGCGTTGTTGCCGATCTCGGCCGCCGACCAGAAGAGGCCCAGCTTGCGCAGGGTGAGGCTCAGCCACTGCCCGGGCTGCGCGGCGATGTAGTCCAGCGCCTTGCGAAACCAGTAGCGCGAGACCTCCGAATCCTTCAGCACATGCCCCATCTCACGTTCGGCGATCTTGATCGTATCGTAGCGTCCGCCCCACCAGTCGGCGCGTGTGCCGGGCACGATCGCCGTGCGGCCGTCGGACAGCTCGTTGTTGCCGATGTAGAAGTTCACGCCGCCCTGCGATGCGATCACCACGAAGTCGTCGCCAATAACCGTGTTGTACACGGTGACCGCCGCTATCGGAACGAGGGCGATCAAGAGGAAGACGATCGGGCCGCGCACGGCGGCACCTCTACGCACCGCGCGGTAGAACTGCCACAGGAGCACGGGGAGAAAGATGAGGATGTTGGGACGGGCGATGACGGCAAGACCGTAGAAAGCACCCGACAGCGCCAGATACGGCACACGCTGTCGTCCATCTTCTCCCAAGCCCAGAAGGAGCGTGTAGAAGAAGAGCAGGATCAGGAAGACGAACAGCACCGGAATGAGGAGCTCGTTGTCGAAGTAGATCAGGATCCAGTAGACGGCGGCGCCGAGACCGGCAATCAGCCCGGTCGTGACCGAGAAGAGCCTCCTGCCGATCAAGAAGATCAGCACACAGCTGGCCGATCCGAGGAGCGCCTGCACGAGCCGCGCGATCAGGTAGTCGTGCCCGGCGAGGGTGTAGACGCCCGCGAGAAAGAACGGATAGAGTGGCGCGCGAAAGAAGGGGCCGACCGCCTCCCAGGTGCCGCTGGCCAGCTGCCAGGCCCATGCGTCGTGGAAACCGGGGTCCATGAGCGGCGTGTCGAACTGCGGGTTTGCCTGTGACTGCAGGGTGTAGATGAGCCGCAACAGGAACGCGACGGCGAAGATGATGAGCGCCGGCACGGCGACGTCGGCGGGCCGCGCACCGGGAGGCCGCGCACCGGGGGGCCGCGCACCGGGGGGCTCGCGCCGCTCGCGAACCGCGCTCGTCTTGCGTGGGACCATTTCGGCTTGGCTCCTCCTCCACCAGCCCGATCGTGAGCAGGAGACGGGCGGCCGTCAAGCCCCGCCTGGCAGCCCAGCCCGGATGACATCCGCGCGCGGACTGCCCGGCTCCGATCCCGCTTGCTCCCCCTGCCCGCCGGCGGGCATACTAGAGGTACGCGGATCGAGTCCTCTCGATTGCAGCGGGGTGGGTGGGAGCGATCAACCCGAGACCTATCGGGCCGTCGCTCGACACGGCCGGCCCGACGCAAGAGAAGGGGAGGATCCGCCATGTCCCTCGTACTCACCGGGAAGAATCTCACCGTCGACGATGTCGTGGGCGTCGCCCGCAACAACGAAAAGGTCGAACTGCACGCGGACGCCATCGCGCGCGTCAAGCACTGCCGGGAATTCGTCGAGGAACGGATCACGGCGGGCGAGGTCATGTACGGCGTCACGACCGGCATCGGCGAGTTCTCCGAGGTCGTTCTCAACGACGCGCAGATCAAGCAGTTCCAGCGCTACCTGACCTACAACCACGCCGCCGGCATCGGCAAACCGATTCCCATCGAGCAGTCGCGCGCGGCGATGCTCCTGCGCGCCAACGTCCTCGCAAACGGCTACTCCGCCTGCCGCATCGAGATTCTCGACACCTTCATTCAGCTGCTCAACAAGGGCGTGACACCGGTGGTCTGCGAGAAGGGCTCGGTGGGCGCCTGCGGCGATCTCGCGCCGATGAGCCAGATCGCGCTCCTCATGATGGGCGAGGGCGAGGCGTTCTACGAGGGCGAGCGACTTGCGAGCAAGGTGGCCATGGAGCGCGCCGGCATCCCCGTTCCGGGTCTTGAGGCGCGGGACGGACTGGCGTCGATCAACGGTTCCAACCTGCTCAACGGGATCGCGTGCCTCACGGTGTACGACACCGAGCGGTGGCTGAAGCAGGCGGAGATCGCGGCCGCGATGACGCTCGAGGCCCTCAAGGCGAATATGAAACCCTACGACACGCGTCTTCACGAGCTGCGCGGCTTCCGGGGTGCGGTCACCTGCGCGAAGAACCTGCGCCAGGTGATCGAGGGATCCGATCTGACGACCGGCAAGGAGAAGGTCAAGGTCCAGGACGCCTACAGCATGCGCTCCACGCCGCAGGTGATCGGCGCGGCGCGCGATCAGATGCGCTGGACGCGCAGTCAGATCGAGATCGAGGCGAACGGCGTCGGCGACAATCCCATCTTCCTCGCCGACGATCGCGTGGTCTTGACGGGCGCGAACTTCCAGGGCACCCCGATCAGCATGCCGCTCGATACGCTCGGCGGCGCGATTACGATGGTGTGCGTTCTCTCGGAGCGGCGCCTCAATCGGCTCACCAATCCGGCGCTCAGCGTGGGACTCCCGCCGTTCCTCACCAAGGGTGCGGGCCTGATGTCCGGCATGATGCTCAGCCAGTACACCGCGGACATGCAGATCGTCGAGCAGCGCATTCTCTCGACCCCGGCCTTCACGCAGTCGATTCCCGCGGCGGCGGACCAGGAGGACTTCGTCTCGATGGGGATGAACTCCGCAATGAAGACCCGCCAGATCCTGGATGTCGCTTGCGGTGTCCTGGGCATCGAGTTCATGGCGGCCGCCCAGGGGCTGGATTTCAGGGAGTACACACCGGGCAAGGGAACGCTCGCGGCGAAGGCCGAGATTCGCAAGCACGTGGACTTCCTGGGCGAGGACCGGCCGCTGTACGCGGACCACAACACGATGATGGAGTTGACCCGGAGCCTGGACATCCTTCGCGCCGTGGAGGAGGCCGTCGGTGAACTGTCTATCTATTAGCATGATAATGGTTTAGGGCGGCAGCTCCCGGATCGGAGATTCCCGAGCGGGCGCGGTGCGTGCAAGCCCAGGCCTCGTGGGGTATCCTCTCCGCGGAAACGTATCCCCGCGCCGCGTGTATCTTCCTGGCGAGGGATCCTCACAGCTGTGGAGGCGGCGATGAACTGCACACGTACCGTTCGATGCGGTCTCGGTCTGGCTGCCGTGTTGGTCTGCGGAGTCCTGCCCGCACGCGCGGACGGCGGCTGCGCGGATCCGCGAGATGTCATCGAACAGAACAAGGGCGGCCTTCCAGGGGCATTCGTCTCCGTGGAGAACATGGACCTCTCGTGTCACCCGGCCACCTTCTTCCCCCGCGAGGGCAACTGGACCTTTCTACTGCGCGGGAACGATGCGCTTCTCGTGGAGAGCGTGCGCCTGGTTGCCGGGGATGTGGAGCGAGACGCGGATCGACTGACCTATCCGACGCCGACGGCCGTCCTGGTGGACGTCACGTATCCGGAGCTGAGGCATGGCACGAAGGCCAGTCTCGTCCTTCTCGGGAGCGAGGGGGAGCTTGCACGCGTGTCGGTCAAGGCCGCACCCGCGACCGTTCTTCCGGCCGAGCGCCGGCAGCGGGGTCTCGTGCGCCTGCAACTGCAGCAAGGGGTCTTCGCGTATCCGCTGCACGGGTTCAGGGGTCGCCGTTCTGGGGTCGTGGATCGCTGGCTTGTCGAGGTCGGTGGAGACGAGGACTTCCACAGACTGCTTCAGGATCTGGCCGTCGAGAGGGTCCGCAAGGTGATCTCGCGCTATGCCGAGGACGATTCGATCTACTGGGATGCGCGCCACCTGCGCATAGAGCACTACCAGGGAACCCACCTGCGTCAGTACCTCGTGTACCTCGACGAGGCGCGGTCGGAGGCGGCGTATCGCGAGATCCTGCGGGGATTCCCCCAGGTGGAGGCGGCGTTCATCAACGAGGATCACAAGACCCGCCCGGATCGGAAGCAATCGAAGGGATAGCAATCGGCCTGCCGCACACACCGCACAGCAGGCCCTCAGGTACGCCGCTACAGATGGGATTCGATCTTCTGCACGATCTGCTCCCGGCTCTGCAGACCTACGAAGCGATCGACCTCGTTCCCGCCCTTCAGGAAGATGACCGTGGGGATCGCCATCACGCCATAGCGCTTGGCCGTCTCGGGAGCCTTGGCGACATCGCAGTGACCCACCACCGCCTTCTCCGCGTACTCGCCGGACAGCTCGCGCAGAATCGGGTCCAGCTTCTTGCACGGCTGGCACCAAGTGGCTGAGAAGTCCAGGATGGCCAGCTTGTCGGAGTCCAGGATCTCGGCCTGCAAGTTCGCATCGTCGATCTCGATCATGGCTCTCTCCTCCTCTTCCGTCCGCTGCTAGTCTGCCCTGGCCGGCGCCGAGCTTCAAGCGTCGTTTCACGAACCATCGCCTCGGGCTATACTGGACCGCGTCCTTCTGGTTCCATGCTGACGGGGGGAGAGCGATGCGGCAACGGCTTCCGCTTGCGGCGATCTGCGCGGTCCTGGGGCTCACGATGGCATCGGCGGCCGGCGCCCAAGAAGGACCCGGCGACAGCGCAGACTACGAGGGCGCGCACCTCCTTGGGAAGGCGGCCGCGCCATTCGTGCTGCCCACGGTCGCGGGCGATGCGACGGTCGACAGCGACACCCTCTTCGACGCCTACGGGGCCACACTGCTGGCGTTCTGGACCACGCACTGTGCCGAGTGCCGGCGCCGGCTAGAGATCTGCGATGAGCTGAACGCGTGGGGGCAGGCGGAGGGGTTCCACGTCGTGGCGATCAACTTCGACGAGTACCCCACGTCGAAGACGCGCCTGCTGGCCGAGAGCGCCGCCCCCGGCGTTCTCCACCTGTACGACCCGGGCGGCCGGGTCGCCTCGGTCTACGGCGCCGGAGCGCACAGCTTCGTCGCCTATCTGCTGGATCCAGCCGGCAGGTTTCGGGGCGTGTATGCCGAAATCCAGCCCGAGGAGCTCACGGGACTGCGGCCGCGGATCGGCGAGCTGCTCGACGAGTCCTTGGACGAGGGTCCGGACCAGCCGTTGCCGGAGGGAACTGTGCCTCCCGCGTCGGCCGGGCACCGGCCGGGGATCCTCGAGGAGCTGGGCATCCTCAAGGAGCGGAAGATCGAGCTCACCGGGCGGGGGCGCCTGCGCTGGATGAACGTCGACACGACCGGCACCGGCGCGGTCGGCGCCAACAACGAGCCGCTCGTGCCGGGCACCACGCTGCGCCACCGCGTGGAACTCACACTAACCTATGCCATCACGCCGAAACTGAAGGCCGGGGCGCTGCTCTGGATCAGCAACGAGGGCGAGCTGGTCTTGCGCAGCGGGCCCGAGTACCTCTCGACGCCTTGGGGCAGCCTCATTCTCCGCTATCAGGCCCAGGGCCGCGCTCCCGGTCTGGGGCGCGTCCAGATGGCGCTGGCGGGGGGGTTCTACCGCGTGGCGATGACGCCGCTCACGCTGATGCGCTGGGACGCGAACGATACCCCGATTGCCGGAGGCCAGCGGTCTCAGGGGTGTGGGGTCTGTGGCAGCGGCGGCATGGCGGGCATCGTCCGCCTGGAGAGCCTCGAGAAGATCGACCAGTGGCTCTCCTTCGAGGGGCTACGCCTCGACTTCAGCTTCCTCGACCACGTGGACCTCACCGCGCTCTACGCGCGGCCCCAGACACCGCGTCCCGATGATGTCGGGGCCTGCAGCGGCGACAACCTCGAGCGGTTCCTTCGCGAGAACGACGCGACGACGGTCTTCTATCATCAGGATCTCTTCTCCATGCGCCTTGTGGGGCACGCGGGGCTGCCCTGGACGAGCGACCTCTTCGAGGTGGCGGGGACCGCGGTCTTGGTGGACGAGGACGAGAAGAGCTCGCCGTGTGCCAGTCAGGTGCGCCGCTTCCCGTTCCGGAATCGGGTGCTGACGACCGACCTCACCCTTCCCCTGCCCTACGATGTCACGCTGACCGGAGAGGTCGCCGGCAGCCGGTGGAACCCCAGCCTGCTGGCGGATCCGCGCCCACCACCCGCCGAGGACATGGCCCTCCGCGACGAGGCGACCACCGAGATGCGTTCCCCTTCAGACGCCTCGCTTGCCGGGCTCTCCGTAGGGGGTCTGAGGTCCCGTCTCCAGATTGCCTATCAACGCATGGGTCCCCAGTTCTTCTCGGCCTACAGCGCCCTCTCGTACGAGTCGAACCTTCAGGGCTGGCGCGGCACACTGCGTCTCGATTGGGGGCGGGTCGGCATCGGTGGGTTCTACAAGCACCTCAAGCAGATCAATGAGATTGCGGGGCCCACCTACGCGAGCGAGTCGGAGGCGCGAAAGGCGACCGCCAGCATCTGGGCCGACGCCGATCTCTGGTCGGGCGGCGTGCTCACCCTCGGGGGCGTGTTCGAGGACCGCGATCTCTTCCACCCCGAGGTTCGCGCCTCCACCACCGGCGAGCTCGGGCCGCGCAAGCAGAACGTCGTCGTCCTCAGCTTCGAGCAGCAAATCGCGCCGCGCTGTCTCCTGCGGCTCGAAGGCGACTGGTTGGAGGGGGAGTGGCTCGAGGGTGTGAGCGACGAGGGAGATCCCCCGACCTATGCGACGTACATGCGGGACTACGCGTCGCGGGTGATCTACGTCCTGCTGGAGTTCGAATTCTAAGCTCACCTGACTCGCGCGGATGAAGCAAGGTCAAGCTCGCGCACATGAAGCAACGCCGGGAGCCGAAGCCCCCGGCGTTACGTTGTTCGCCGAAACCTGGGTCAGACTCTTCTACTGGAAGAGAGCCTTGACAGCACCCCAGGTGGTCGCATCGTTGGCCGGAGCGCCGCCGCAGGTGCACTCGATCACGAAAGCAGTCTCGTACTCGTAACCGAAGACGATGCTAGCACCCGTCCAGTCGTAGTAACCGAAGTACTCGCACAGGAACATCGTCTCGCAGTCGATCATCGGCGGAACGGCCTGCTGGTGACCGTACTGAGGCGGGAACACGTGATCGTCAGCCTGAGCGCAGAACCAGTAGCGCGTGTAGCCGGCGATCGCGACGCTGACATCCACCTCGAACGGATACAGCGGCAGACCGCCACCCGTGAAGCCGAGGTCGATCTTCACCGGGG
>JAUVTV010000031.1 GCA_030601305.1 Candidatus Eiseniibacteriota bacterium
TGTTGACCGTCGGCTACTGGGCCGCGTGGGTCCTGGCGAGCCCCACCCTGCGGCGCGCTCTGGCCGGACGGACGGCGTCACGCGCGGACGCGTCCGAGGGCAACGGGCGGCCCGGCGAGGAGAGGTCGTGAGCACTTCGGACCACTCGGGCATCAGCGTCGTGATTCCCTGCTATGACGAGGGGCGCACCGTGGCGGCATGTCTGCGCTCCCTCGCGGCCCAACAGGTGCCGCCGCGCGAGATCATCGTGGTCGACGACGGCTCCACCGACGACAGCCGGCAACAGGTGGCCGCGTTCGCGGAGCACTCGCCGGTTCCGATCATCGCGCTCGACGGCCCGCATCGCGGCGTCTCCCATGCCCGCAATCTCGGCGCCGCCCGCGCACGCGGCCCGCTGCTGATCTTCGCCGAAGCCGATGCCACCTACTCGCTGAACTACCTGGCGGCGGCGGCCGCGGCCCTGGCCGACCCCTCCGTCGGGGGCGCCCAGGGGGGGCTGCGCGCCGTGTGGGGCGACCGGGAAACGGTCATCTCGCGGGCGTGGGATCACCTCTACCGAGCGCGTTGGGACCTGACCCGCACCGGACGCAGCCGTCCGCTGGGAGCCTGGGCGTTCCGCCTCGCCGACTTCCGCAGCGCGGGGGGCTACGACGAGGACCTGCGCGTCGGGGAGGATTGCGATCTGGCTCTGCGCATCCGCGCACTGGGCATACGCCTGGCCTACTTCTCTGAAGGAGAGGTCCACCACCGCGATCCTGCCGGGCTCATGGGAACGTGGCGGCGCTTCTACTGGGGCGGACGTCACAGCCTGCCCTTCAGGCGCCGGTGGGGACGTGTGCGGCGCGACGTGGGGATCTCGCTCCTGATGGTCGCCGCCCTCGCCGCGGCGTGTCTCCTGCTGGTGTGGGGGGCATCGGCCGGCCTGCTGCTTCTCATCCTGCTCTGTGCATCTCCGCTCCTATTTCGGGAGGTGCGCTCGGCGGTGGCGCAGGCTCATCGGGCGGGCGATCCACTGTCGGCATTCGTCCTGCCCCCGCTCTACTACTCGACCAAGCTGGCCTCGGCCATCGGCATCCTGGTCGCTCGACTTGCCGAGCTGGTCGCGACCCCCAGGCGCCGCTCGAATCGGGAGCGCGCGATCATGAAGCGCGTGGATTTTCTGGCATGGCAACCGGTATCGAACGCCACGGCGCGCTGCCGCGGAGCGGACTATGCGCGCGAGCTTCCGCGGTATGGCTATACACTCCACTTCAGACCGCCGGCGCCAGAGGCCCTCTCTCGTCTCCTCCGGGGGGTGCCGGGATTCCTGCGCCTGCCTGGCAAGCTGCTCTACTTCCTCATCGTGATCCCGATCCGCTTGTGGCAGGTAGTTCGCGCGCGGCGCGCCTATGCGGCCGTCATCCAGAGGGAACTCTACCCGTTCGGCCCGCCTCTCCTCGAGCGATTGCTGGCGAGACTCCAGCCGCATCTGGTCTACGACTTCGACGATGCCGTTGACCTCGCCCCCCCGCACCTCTCGCGTCTCGCGGCGCGGCTGCGCAATGACGAGAAGTTCCACACCATCGCTCGTCTCTGCCGGCATCTGATCGCCAGTACGCCGCTTCTCGCAGAGCGTGCGGAAGGCAGCGGCCGGCCGATCACGATCATCCCCACCCCCGTGGACACCCAGCGCATCGTCCCCGCGGTGCGCCCCCCGCGTGCAACGCCGACGCTCGGCTGGATCGGCACGGGGGGGAACCTCTTCTATCTGCAGACCATCGCCCGCGCCCTGCGCGAGATCCAGACGCGTTTCGGGTGCCGGGTGGTGGTCGTGTCCGCGTGGGATTTCCACGCTGCGGGCCTGGAGGTCACAAACGTGCGCTGGAGGCTGGACGCGGAGTGCGCGCAGCTCCAGGACTTCGACATTGGCCTGATGCCGCTCGTCGACAACGAGTACACTCGAGCCAAGGGCGGCTACAAGATCCTGCAGTACTGGGCGGCCGGTGTCGCGACGGTGGCATCCCCGGTGGGATTCAATGCGCAGCTCATCGATCCCGGGATCGATGGCCTCCTGGCGAGCGGCACCGCCGAATGGACGCAGGCGTTGCAGAGCCTGGTCGAGGACCCCGACCTGCGGTGCCGGTTGGCGGCCGCGGGTCGCGCCAAGGTGGAGCGCGAGTACTCACTCGCAAAGAGCGCCCCCCGCCTTGCCGACGTGCTCGACCGGGTCTCCAGCGAGGAGTGAGCGGCGGCCATGGACATTCTCTGCTTCGGATCAGCTGACTTCGAGGAACCCAGCTGGGTGAACGCGCAGCACCTCATGTACCGGCTGGCCCGGGAGCATCGGATCCTCTACGTCAACAGCCTCGGGCTGCGCCAACCGCGTGCCCGCCCCGGTGACGCGCGCAAGATCGCGCGACGGATCGGCGGCCTGTGGCAAGGCGTGCGGCGTCCCTTCGCCGACCGGGATCTTCACGTGGTCTCGCCGCTCAATGCGCCGCCGTTGCGCAGCCGCCTTCTGCGCG
Source organism: Candidatus Eiseniibacteriota bacterium (assembly GCA_030601305.1). Classification (GTDB taxonomy): domain Bacteria; phylum Eisenbacteria; class RBG-16-71-46; order CAIMUX01; family WJJG01; genus JAUVTV01. Next base: position 2,505 of record JAUVTV010000031.1, read on the forward strand.
ATGCGGCCGCATCGGTCGGCGCATCCCGCCTGCGGCGCGCCTTGCGCCAGGCCGGTCTGCGGAGACCCCTTGCCTGGGTCTTCCTGCCCAGCGCCGCGCCGCTGCTGGACCGGTTCGACCTCCGCGCGGTGATCTACCACTGCGTGGATGCTTACGAAGCCAACCCCGGGGTCGACGCGGCCCTGGTTCGCGGTCTGGAGCGCGATCTGCTCGCGCGCGCCGATTGGGTCATCGCCTCGTCGCAACCGCTCTACGACCGCCTGCATGCCCACCACTCCCAGGTGTTGCTGATGCCCAACGTCGCCGACATCGCGTCGCTGCCCCCGCCGGGTTCCGCGCCACCGGTGCCGCCCGACCTGGCTCGCATTCCGCGCCCGCGGATCGGCTATGTGGGCAACTTGGCGGCGTACAAGTGCGACCTGCGTTTGCTCGCGTCGGCCGCCGCGCGCTGCGACCATTCCTGGGTCTTCGTGGGCGCCGTGGGCCGCGGCGAAGGCGCGACGGATCTCGCGCACCTCACGGAGCTGCCGCATGTCCATCTGCTGGGCGAGAAACCGTACGCCGAACTGGGCGCGTACCTGCACCACCTGGACGTCGGTCTGATCCCGTTCGCGGCGAACGATACGACGCGGCACAGTTTCCCGATGAAGTTCTTCGAGTACCTCGCGTGCGGCCGGCCCGTGGTGAGCGCTCCACTGGAGAGCTTGCGCGACTTCCTGCATCCGCCGCTCGCCTTCACCTACGTCGGCGAGGACGAGTTCCTGCAGGCGATCGATGCGGCGCTGGCGACCGGCGACGAGCAGGCGGCCCGGCAGCGCCGGGCGCTGGCCGAGGAGCACTCGTGGGAGCGACGCATGGAAGAGGTGGCGGCGCTGCTCTCGAGCCTGTAGTCAGCGGCCGGAGCCGGTCAGCTCGAAGTCGCCGTACCCACCGCGGTCGACGAATTCGAAACGCAGACCGAGCTGGTCATAGTACCAGATCTCGACGGCCCGACTGCCGACGCCGTACGCATCGCGCGAGATCTGGTCGGGTGCGCCGTAGGTGATGTAGATCCGTCCTCGGTCGGTGCGCCAGCCGGGTCGCAGAACGCCGAATTCCGCGTTCGCGTGCCGGACGCGGCGGATGAAGTTGGTCTTGAACTCGTTGTCGTCCGTCTCCGGCGTCGGGTCGAAGCTCTTCCAGAACTCGTCCCACACCTGCTTGCGCTCGGAGGGGGTCGCCTTGCGCAGGCGCTCCAGTTCCTCCTGGCTGGCGATGTACCCCAGCACATCCAGCAGATCGCGGAAGAACTCGGCGAGCGCCGCTTCGGTTTCAGCGAGGAGACTGACCCGCGTCACGGCCTGCGCCTTCTGATCGCCGGCGTGCACGGCAACTTGGAGTTCGTAGGCCTCGAGCCATAGCTCCTTGACGGGCACGGGCCAGGTCAGGCGGGTAATGCCGTCGCCCGCCGCGTAGCGCCGCCGCCCCGAGTGGAGGGTCTCGTTGCGCGGTGTGCGCAAGCGCCAGCCCACGAGAACCGAGTCGATGTCCACCCCCGCGTGGTACAGCTCGATGTAGGCACACAGCGTATCCCGGGGATCCGTGAACTCGCTGCGCACGCGGGCGTCACGTCGCAGCTGACTCACGGAGCCCTCGAGCCCGCAGGGTCCCACCAGGAGCGTGGAAAGCGCGATGCGCCCCGGCACCCGCACCGGCAGGTCGGTCCCCAGGCAGAGCACCCCCTCGTGACCCGAAGTCGGCTCGGAGACGCGCACCTCGAAGATGTGGAATCCGGGTTCGAGATCGAAGAAGACGTCTTTCACGTAGCGCGCATCGGAACCATGGATCCCGTCCCGGTCGGAGATGACGATGCGTTCCGACCACACGTCACCGGCCACCTGCCGCTTCTGCTTGTAGACGTGAACGATGAGGTCGAAGCGCGCCGTCAGGCCCCGTTGGGACCTGCGGAAGCTGAGCTGATGGTACGGCAGGACGACACGCAGAATCGCGTAGAGGCTATCGGCCTCCACGCAGGCGCTGACATCGGCCTGGAAGCGCGGCCGCTGGAAGTGCGCGGCGCGATCCGGGGCATCGTCGTCGCAGTCGGCGGTGGCGGGACTCGTCAGCGTGCTCACCAGGAGCAGCACCCCGAATCCCGCGGCGCACAGAAAGCCGTATTGGCGAGCCCGCTGGATCATTCGCTCTGCTCGTCTCCGAAGCGGGTACCCACACTGCGTGCGACGCTGACGATCTCGGACCCCGGATCGACGCGGCGGATCTCCTTGACCGCATCGGCCAGAGGAACCTCCGTGATCTCCGTGCCCCGCAGGGAGACCATGACGTTCTTCTTCCCCGCGGCCGCCAGGTGTGCCGCATGGACCCCGTAGCGGGTTCCCAGGATCCGATCGAAGGCCGTCGGCGAACCGCCGCGCTGTAAGTGGCCGAGGACCGTCACGCGCACTTCCGTCTCGAGATGCTTCTCCAGCTCGCACGCGAGCCAGCCGCCGATTCCCCCCAGGCGGACGGAGTCCGGGGAGTCCTCGACGACCTTGGCGACGACCATCTCACCCCCCTCGGCCTTGGCGCCTTCGGCGATCACGATTAAAGTGTATCGGCGACCGCGGAAGGTCCGGTCCTTGATCGCGGCGACCGCGCTGTCGACCTTGAACGGGATCTCGGGGAGCAGGATGATGTCTCCGCCGCCCGAGAGACCGGCCTCGAGCGCGATCCACCCCGCATAGCGGCCCATGACCTCCAGGACCATGATCCGGTGGTGCGACTGGGCCGTGGTGTGCAGCTTGTCGAGCGCCTCGCTCGCCGTGGTGAGAGCGGTGTCGAAACCGAAGGTGACGTCCGTCGCGGCGAGGTCGTTGTCGATCGTCTTCGGGATGCCGATGACGGCGATGCCTTTCTCCGCGAGCTGGTTGCCGATGGTGAGGCTGCCGTCGCCGCCGATGACGACGAGCAGGTCGAGGCCGTAGCGATCGATGGTACGCAAGACCTCGTCGGACCGATCCTCAAAGGTCATCTGGCCATTGACCCTGACCGGGACGCGGAACGGGTTGGCTTTGTTGGAGCTGCCCAGAATGGTCCCGCCGCGCGGCAGGATTCCCGAGACGGCGTCGGAGTCGAGCCGCACCGTCCGGTCCATGATGAGCCCCGCGAAACCGTCCTGGAAGCCCACGACGCTCACGTCATGATCGAAGTCGGCCGCCTTGACCAAACCGCGCAGCACCGCGTTGAGACCGGGGCAGTCACCGCCCCCCGTGAGAACGCCCAAGCGCTTGACCCTCGCCATCTTCCCCTCCTTGGGTCCCCCACCAAGCCCATCCCGGCTCGCTGGCCCATCCCAGCCAATCCATTGATGTGCAGTCAGATAGCTCGCCTTGGCAGCCACCTGGCTCCATCCTACCCCATGGTCGGACGCATTGCCAGGCGCGGAAGGCAAGCAGAATCAATCTCGGCCCCCGGGCTGCCGAATTGAAAGGGTGAAGGGGGTTGTTGGTACCTTTCTGGCTTGTTACGCGCAGGAGAGGGCGACGAGCGACACCCCACGGGCGGACCCGAGCATTGCGCTTCGGGGTCAGAAGAAGTAGAGAATCACCTCTGTTCCTGGAGGGCGGCACGCAGATGAGCAAGACGGACCGGTCAGCGGCGCAGAGACGCGCCTCCCGCACGACATCCGGCACGACGCGCACGGCGGGTACCGCTACGCGCGGCTCCAAGGCGACCACGCGCAAGCCGTCCGGTGCAGCGCGCAAGCCCGCGCGTCCGAAGCGCAAGAGGGCTGCCGCGAGCAAGACCTCCACGCGCAAGAAGGCCAACAGCGGCCGCAAGGGCAGCCCCCGGCGGGCAACGGGAGCGCGCGGCAAGTCCTCACGCTCGACCGCCAAGAGTTCGTCCTCGCGACGCTCATCCCAATCGTCGCGGAGCCAGAGGTCCACGTCCGGGCGGAAGGCCAAGCGCGGCGGCAAGGTCGCCACGCGGCCCATCGTGCGCGATGAGAGCGCGGTTCTCCTCCAACTCGAGGATCTCCTCAGGACCCGCATCGTGGGCAAGGAGGAAGCGATCGGCCGCGTCGCGAATACCATTCGCATTCGGCGCACAAACCTCGACTTCAAACCGCACCGGCCGGACGGCTCCTTCCTGCTCGTGGGCCCCCCGGGGGTCGGCAAGTCCGAGTTCGCGAACGCCGTGGCCGAGGTGCTCCTCGGCGACGAGGGCAGCGTCATCAATCTGGACATGGCGGACTACACGATGGAGGAGGACATCGAGGACCTCCTCGTCACCGCCTACCCGGGGGCCGAGGGCGTGTTGGTGGAGGGAGCCTTGACGACCCCGGTGCGGAGCAATCCGCGGTCGGTCATCCTCTTCCGCGGCCTGGAGCGCGCCCACCCTGCCGTGCAGCGCCTGCTGCTCCATGTCCTCGAGCGCGGACAGGTCACCGATGCGCAGGGGGAGGTCTCTTTCAACCAGGCGATCGTCTTCGCGACGACGCGCCTCGACACCGACGAGGCCGAGATGGTCGAGCAGATCGGTTTCACGCGTTCGGCCGTCCCGCGCGAGGAGCGCTGCCGCAAGATGCTCGACGAGCAGTTCTCACCCGAACTGGTGAGCGCCTTCAACGAGGTGCTCTACTTCAACAGCTTGACACCCCAGGACGTGAAGCTCATCGCGCGCTACAAGGTCAACTCGGTTCTCAAGAGGCTGAAGCAGCAGAAGCGCGGTGTGACGGTGAGCGATCGCGTCTACGATACCTTTATCAAGGAGAGCGAGGTGCGCCAGGCGGGCGCGCGCTATCTGAACCGCGCGCTCGAAGAGAAGCTGTTCACCCCCCTATCCAAGTATCTGCTGGAACACGCCAAGGCGCGCAGCATTACGGTCGACGTTCAGGACGACAAGCTGGTGATCCGCGCCGCGAGCTAGCTGCACGACGGAGGAATCCGGCGTGAACCTGAGAATCGGTCTGTCGACGCGAGTGGCCCTTTAGGGTCAAGCATCCCTCTCGTGGGATGCGCCAGCACCAAGATGACATCGCAAGCCAATCCGGAATGTGACCGCCGTAGCTTCACCAGGGTCCTCGCCTACGGGGACCATCCGAGCCTTGAACACCGACAGCTTGCCGAGAACGAACTGCATTCAGAGCTGAACCGCAGGGATGGGTGCGAGCGTCTGAGATCATGAGATGTGTTCTTTGTGGACCAGCCGTACTCGGCCCAGGAAGTCGCGAGCCCACCTGTCGGAGCTTCCGATCGACGAGATTCTCACACTCCAACCAACCGGGAGCGGGACATCCGTCCACCACAACTCGCCGCGGGGCGGTGGCGTGGCCGCTGACGCCAACGAATGCGACCGATGTGCGCTGCACCGTACCTCCAGCTACGGCGATGATCGTCGACCGAACATGACGCATCCAGCACCAGCAGATCCGCCGCCGCAGTAGAGGTGTGGTCAGGATTCCGGACTAGCCAAGTGCGTGCCGAATCCTGGAAAGCCAAGGGTCGATCTTGTAACTGACAACATGTCAACGAACTACAGTTCTGCCCCGGGCAAGGCCATAACTCACATCTTGACAGTCAGTTAGAAGATCACCCCATGACTCCTGGCGGTTCGGCACCAGGCTGGGCAGGCCCGGTCAGTTCGCGGTCCATTCCCCCACCACTGCGGCCAGCCCCTGCGCCAAGCGCGGTCCAACCTCAGCGGCCATCGCGACCACCTCGGCATGGTCAAGCCTGCCGCCGGCGAGACCGGTGGCGAGATTCGTGACCAGCGAAACCGCCGCAACCTCCATGCCCTGCCGCGAAGCCTCTTCGGCTTCGATGACCGTCGACATGCACGCGGCCTGCGTCCCCAGGCGACGCGCCATTTCGACCTCCGCGGCGGTCTCGTAGGAAGGCCCCAGACAGCCCGCGAGTACGCCGCGCACGACGCGCAGGCCCTCGCGCGCCAGGATGCGGAAGAGCTGCTCGGTCCGCTGCGGATGGTAGGGCGCACCGCGTAGCGTGGGTCCCGGCGCCGCCCCGCGGGCGATTCGCCCGCCCAGGTTGAGGCGCAGATGGTCCTCGACGACCATGACGGTCCCCGGGGTCAGCCGCGCATCGATCGCACCCGCGGCATTGGTCAACAGCACCCAGTCGGCACCCAGCGCGGCGGCCAGTCGAACGGCGAAGGTGACGTCCCCTCGGCCGTATCCCTCGTAGAAGTGAACCCGTCCCTGGAAGACCAGACCGGCGCGCTCACCCCAGCGCACCACGGCAACACGGCTGGCGTGTCCGGGAACAGTCGAGGTCGGATACCCCGGAAGGGTCGCACCCGCCAGGGACTCCAGGAGCGGCCAGACCTCCAGCAGACGCCCGAGTCCGGAGCCGAGAACCAGCGCGCCGGCGACGACACGTCCGGCACACGCATCGCGGACTTTCTCGAGGCAGGCTGCCGGCAGTTCACCGGGGAACGCGCTCATCGTCGACTCCCCCTACGTCAGGGTGACTCTAGCAAGCCCGAGGCGACCCGGCAACGCCGCCAGGCTGCCGCGCGCGCGTCACCGGCCACCGCGTCTGCACCGCTACTCACCGTGCTCGGGATCGTACGGCTTGCCCACCGCCGCGGGGGCCACGGAACGTCCCACCCAGACGACCAAGACCAGGATGGTGAGCACGAATGGAAGCATCTGCATGAACTGCGTCGGCACCCCGCTTCCCTGGAGTCTGATCTGAGCCGTCTCGGCGGCACCGAACAGGAGACATGCCGCGGCCGCCCCGAGGGGATGCCACTTGCCGACGATCATCGCCGCCAGCGCGATGTAGCCGCGTCCCCCCGACATCTGGTCGGTGAAGGAATGCTGTTCGAACGCGAGCCACGCGCCTCCCAATCCGGCGAGCAGCCCGCTCGCCAGCACGCCGAGCCAGCGGAGTCGCGGCACCGAGAAGCCGGCCGAGTGCGCCGCCTCGGGGTGTTCCCCTGCCGTGCGGAGCGCCAGCCCGAGGCCGGTACGGAACAGGAACCAGAGCGTCGCGATCAGCAGGAGGATGGTCAGCAGGAAGAGCGGATCGTAGAGCACCTCCCCCAGCGGCGTCCGCCCGCCGGGGAGCACATCGAGGTACGCCGGGTCGGGCGCCGGGATGCGCGGCGAATTGCTCGCGCTCTTGAAGAGGACGCGCAGGCCCCCGCGCGTGAGACCGAAGGCCAGGATGTTGATGGCGAGTCCCGAGACGATCTGATCAGCGCGCGCGGTGATGGTGACCAGGGCGTGCAGTGCCGCGGTGGCCACGCCGCCCGCGCCCGCGCAGAGAAGGCCCACGTAGGGGGAACCGCTGTAGTGCGTGCCGACCACCGCGAAGAAGGCACCGTTGAGCAGAATCCCTTCCAGCGCGATGTTCACCACACCGCTGCGCTCCGAGCAAACCCCGCCGCACGCCGCGAGGGCATAGGGCACGCTGATGCGCAGCGTCTGGGCAAGCATCGCGAGCAGGAGCACGGGTCCGCTCATGGCCGGCCCTCCCCCGGGTGGGCCAGCCGGCCGCGCGTGCCCTGTGACCAGGTGCGCCTCAGGCGTTCGGTGGCAATGAAGACGAGCAGGATCACACCGGTGAGAATCTCGACGACCTCGCGCGGCAGAAGGCTGTTGACCGCGAGCCCGGCCTGCGACAGGAAACCGAAGAGTAGGGCGGCGGGAAAGACCGCCAGCGGCTCGTTGCGCGCGAGCAGCGCCACCGCGATGCCGAGAAACCCGATGCCGCCGCTGAAGCCGTCTTCGTAGTAGTGCTTGTAGCCCAAGACGAAGTTGGTGCCGACGAGCCCCGCGATCCCACCGCTCAGGACGAAGGCAAGCACGATCTGGCGCGACGCGTGGATGCCTGCGACCTGCGCCTGCCGCATCCCGCGCCCGACCGCCCGCAGCGCGAAACCCGCGGCCGTGTGGTGCAGGAAGTAGTGCGCCGCGATGACCGCGAGCAGCGCCAGAGCTAGGCTGGTGTTCGCCGCCGAACCATGCATGAACGGAAGCAGGCTGTCCAGCCTCGGCAGAGCGGCGGGGACCTCGGCAGTGCGCACGGTTTCGGGGAGCGCCAGGTAGCGCGTGACCAGGAAGTTCACCGCCGCCAGGGCAACGAAGTTGAGCATGATGGTATTGATCACCTCATGCGTCCCGAAGCGCGCCTTGAGGTACCCGGGTACGAATCCCCACAGCGCTCCGCCCGCGAACGCCGCGCCGATCGCAAGGCAGAGGGCAACCGGTGCCGGTGCCGATGCCGCCGCCAGCCCTACCAGCGCGCAAGCGAGCGAGCCGACGACCGCCTGGCCCTCCGCACCGATGTTGAAGAGCCCCGCCGAAAAGGCCAGCGCGACCGACAGTCCGGTGAAGGTGAGGAATGTCGCTTTGAAGAGGACCTGCCCCCACGCATAGGCACCGAAACGGGAGGCGAGGAGCGTGAGCAGTTCGCCCGGCGAGACTCCCAGGAGGATCGCGATCAGCGTGGCGAGTAGCGCGGCCACGCAGAGCGCACAGACCACCGGCAGGGATTGGATGCCGAAGAGCGCGAAGCGCAAGCGCCACGTCTTCATGCGCGGACTCCAGGGATGTTCATCCCGATACCCCCACCATGGCACGCCCGAGCTCCTCGAGATCCACCTGCCCGCGCGGCACCGGCGTTCCCAAACGCCCGCGGTAGATGACGGCCACCCGATCGGAGAGCTCGAGAATCTCGTCGAGGTCCGCGGATACGAGCAGGACGCTGCCGCGGAGATCGCGAAACCGCTTCAGCGTCGCGTGCACGAGGCGCGTGCTGGCGATGTCGATGCCGCGTGTGGGCTGGCAGGCCACGAGCAACCCGCGTGCCCGGGCGCTCTCGCGGGCGCAGAGCAGCTTCTGCTGGTTGCCCCCGCTGAGCGCATCGGCGGAAAGCTGCGGATCGGGCGGCTCGACGCGGAAGCGCTCGAGCTGGGGCCGCGCCCAGTTTCGCGCCGCCGCGTGCGTATAGCCCAGCGGGCGCATGAACGGCGCTCCATGCTGGCGACCGAGGAGGAGATTCTCCCACAGCCGGAAGTCGCCAATGAGCCCTTCGCTGGTGCGATCCTCAGGGATCAGCGCCGGGCGCTCCTGGGCCGGCACGGTCTGCCCGGGCGCATACCGCGCCGCGCCCAGGCTCAGCGTTCCGGCGGTGAACGGACACCGGCCGGCGACGACCTCCGCCAGCTCGCGCTGACCGTTTCCCGCCACGCCCGCGACACCGAGGATCTCCCCGGCACGCAGGCGAAAGGTCACATCGCCCAAGCGGGCGCGACCCTGGGGGTCGCGCAGGCCGAGATGCTCAACCGCGAGAACGACCTCCTCGCCGTGCGGACGAACCTCGGGTTCGCTGCGCGCATCCTCCGCCACCGAGGTCGCCGCACGGGGATCCTCGCCCATGATCCACTGCACGAGCTTGTCGCGGGAAATCTCGCCAGCTTTCATCTCACCCACCACGCGCCCCCGACGCAACACGGTCACAAAATCGGCAAGCTCTATCACCTCGGGCAGCTTGTGCGTGATGAAGACCACCGTGCGTCCCTCCTCGCGCAACCGGCGCAGGATCCGGAAGAGCGAGGCGACCTCGGGCGGTGCCAGGACGGCGGTGGGCTCGTCGCAGATCAGGAGACGTGCACCACGGAAGAGCAGACGCGCGATCTCGACGCGCTGACGTCCGCCGACGCCCAGCGCATCGATCCGCGCGTGCGGGTCGAGATCGAAACCGTACGATTCGAAGAGATCGCTCAGCGTCTCCGCGAGATGCGCCTTGGGGATGGCCCGCAGTCCGCGCAGTCCCTCGGTGCCCAAGACGATGTTCTCCAAGACGGTCATCACCGGCACCAACATGAAGTGCTGATGGATCATCCCGATGCCCAATCCCAGGGCCTGCGCCGGTGACGAGAGGATGGTAGGTCGATGGTCCACCCGAATGCGGCCCCGGTCGGGCCGCACCAGGCCGTAGAGGATGCGCATCAGGGTCGATTTGCCGGCGCCGTTCTCGCCGACCAGTGCATGGATGGTGGCCGGCCGAAGATGGAGATCGATGCCGTCGTTGGCGAGCGTGCCAGCGAAGCGGCGCGTGATGTTCTCCAGACGCACGTCGGGAGCACGGACGGACGCGCCGGAGACCTCGGGGCCCAGTTCTGTGGTCGGCGCCCGCGGGTTGCCCATGCCGGCCCTCGTCACTCGGTGGGAACCGGGATGTTGCCGGCGACGATCTCGGCTTGGATCCGGTCGAGCTGCCGCACGCGCTCAGGCGTGAGCCACCGCGCATTCTCCTCGTTGCGTACGTAGCCGACAGCCCCCTCGCGGAGTCCGAGAACGCGAATCCCGCCCTCGAACTGACCCGAGACAACCCGGCGAATCTCTTCGAACACAGCCACATCCACGTTCTTGACCATGCTCGTCACGATCAGCTCAGGCGCCTCTGCGGATTGGTCGGCGTCGACGCCGATGGCCAGCTTCCCCTTCTTGCGTGCCGCTTCGAACACGCCCAAGCCCGTCGATCCCGCGGCGTGGAAGATGATGTCGGCCCCCTGCTCGTACTGCGCGAGGGCGAGTTCCTTGCCCTTCGACGGGTTGGCGAATGCCTCGCCGGTCACGCCGGCGTAGTTGACGAGCACGCGGAGCTGCCCGTTCACGTGTTGCCCGCCGGCCCGATAGCCGGCCTCGAACTTGTGGATGAGCGGGATGTCCATGCCGCCGACGAAACCGATCACGCCCGTCTCACTCACGAGCGCCGCGAGAGCGCCCACCAAAAAGGAGCCCTCCTCCTCGCGGAACTTGAGACCCACCAGGTTGGCGGGGACCGCATCGCCTTCGCTCCAGCTGTAGTCGACGCACACGAAGCCCTTGTCGGGGAAATCCTTCGCCACCGCCTTGATGTCGTCGGTGAAGAGGAAGCCAACGCCGATGATGAGTTCCGTGTCGCCCTGCGCCAACAGGCGCAGCGCGGCCTCGCGGTCCGACGGATGCGCCGGTTCGAAGTACTCGGAGCTGATGCCCAGCTCGCGCTCGGCGCGCAGGAGCCCGCGATGAGCCGAATCGTTGAAGGACTTGTCGCCCAGTCCGCCGACGTCGAAGACCAGGCCGACGTGGAAGCGCTCGCCCCCGGACCCGGACTCTTCCCCACCGCACCCGACGATCAGAGCCGCGGCCAGGCAGGCCAGCGCGAGGCGCCCCATCCAGCGTGCGTCCGCTCTCCCCATGTTCCCTCCCCACCTACTCCGGAAGACTCTCTTCCGACTGCGCGGGGAAGAGGTCTCCGGAAACCCCTTCGGGCGCCTCGTAGCACCGCCGGCAGCGCGGCTCGTAGGTGTCGCTGCCGCCGACGAGGATCCGTTCGCCGCGGCGAACCACCCGTTGCGTGCGGCACGCCGGGTTGCCGCACACCACGCACACGGCGTGCGTCTTGGTGACGTACTCCGCCACGGCCAGCAGATCCGGCACCGGCTCGAACGGCCGGGCGCGGTAGTCCGTGTCCAATCCGGCGACGATCACCCGCTTGCCCTCCTGCGCGAGCTGCTGGCAGACGTCGACCACGCTGCGATCGAAGAACTGCACCTCGTCAATGCCCAGCACCTGCGCGTCCCGCGCCTTCTCGAGCACCTCGCGCGGATGGCGCACGGGGATCGAGGGCATGCTGATCCGGTCGTGGGTCACCAACTTGTCGGCCGCATAGCGGTCGTCGACCACGGGTTTGAAGATCGCCACGCGCTGGCGCGCGATCTGCGCACGCCGCAGCCGGCGGATCAGCTCCTCCGTCTTGCCGGAGAACATCGAGCCGCAAATCACCTCGATCCATCCGGTGCCCTGAGGTGTGCCGTAGATCATCCCGGCTCGCTCCCTGCGCTCAAGTCCAGAATCGTTCTGATCTTCGTCACCAGGAGGTCGACGGCCACGGTGTTGTAGCCCCCCTCGGGAATGATCACGTCGGCATAGCGCTTCGACGGCTCCACGAATTGCAGGTGCATGGGCCGCACGCTGTTCACGTACCGCTCCAGGACCGAGGCCAGCGTGCGGCCGCGCTCGGCGACGTCGCGCTGGATGCGCCTGAGCAAGCGGATATCGGGGTCGGTGTCGATGTAGACCTTGATGTCCATCAGGGCGCGCAGCGTGGGATCGTCGAGGATCAGGATCCCCTCGAGGATGATGATCTGGCAGCCGCTGATCGGAATGGTCTTCTTCTCACGCAGGTGGCGCTTGAAATCGTAGACCGGGACCTCGATCGCCGAGCCTTCCAGCAACCGCCGGAGATGGGTGTAGAGCAATTCCCGGTCGAAGGCGTCCGGATGGTCGAAGTTCTCCTTTTTCCGTTCGGCGAGCCGCAGGTGGCGCAGGTCCTTGTAGTACGAGTCCTGTTTGAGGAGCGCGACCTTCCGTGAGCCGAGCTCATCGCCGATGCGGTCGGCCACCGCGGTCTTGCCCGACGCGGTGCCGCCGGCGAGTCCGATCAGGACCCGCCGTGTCTCGGCGGACGATCCCCGGCCAGCGGCCTTGGCCGCAACCGACGCCGACCGGCCCGCGCTACCTCTCTTCTTCGCCACCGCTGCCTCCTGCCCCCACCTCGCGCGGAACTCGCGCCCCGCAACGCCGCGCCTCGACCTGGATCCGGTCCACGATCGTGTCCAGCAGGCCCTCCCCCGGCGGGTAGACCATCCTCTCGGTGTCGATCGTGAGGACCGGGCTCGTCTTCGCCGCCCGGACGACCCACTCCTGGTAGGCCTGGTCGAGCTGCGCGAGGTAGTCGGCCGCAATGCTGCGCTCGCAACTGCGGCCGCGGCGCGCGATCCGCGGGAGCAGCGTCTGCGGGCTGGCCTTCAAGTAGATCAGCAATCCGGGGGGGGCGAGAAGCTCGACCATCTCGCGAAAGAGGGCGAGATAGCTCTCGAAGTCCTGACGGTCCATCTCGCCGCGCTCGTGGAGCACGCGCGCGAAGACCTCGCCGTCTTCGTAGATGGTGCGATCCTGGATGAACGGCGCCCCGTGGAGATCCATGTGCTTCTGGGCCTTGAAGCGTTCGGCGAGGAAGTAGATCTGGAGGTGAAATGCCCAGCGGCGCATGTCCGCGTAGAAGTCCTCCAGGTAGGGGTTCTGCGACACCGGCTCGTAGTAGACCTGCCAGCCGGTACGCTGGCCGAGTCGCTCCGCGAAAAGCGATTTGCCCACACCGATGTTGCCGCACAATCCGACGAAGAAGGTCTTCGGCGCGGGCGGTCTGGTCATCTGTTCCCCCTGGCGCGGTCGGCTCTCGAGGTCGGAGCGCAGTCGCCGCGCGTCGTCAGGCCGGGGTCGCTTTTCCGGCGCGCGAGGCGGTGGAGAACTCGCCGGTGATCGCAGCGGCATCATCCTCCTCCATGATGGCGACGTAGGGCAACTCGCGATAGCGTTCGGCGTAATCGAGACCGTAGCCGATGACGAACTCGTTCTCGATCTCGAACCCGACATAGTCCACATAGATCTCGCGTTCGCGGGCAACGCGCTTGTCGAGAAGCGTGGCGATCGATAGGCTGCGTGGATTCCGCGAGAGGAGGTTCTTCCGCAGATACGAGAGCGAGAGACCGCTATCGATGATATCCTCCACGATGAGTACGTCGCGGCCCGAGATATCGTGGTCGAGGTCCTTGAGCATGCGCACCGTTCCGGAGGAGGTCACCCCGGAGGCGTAGCTGGAGATCGAGATGAAATCGACCTCGTGATCGAGGTCCAGACGCCGGATCAGATCGGAGAGGAAGAAGACGGAGCCCTTGAGAATACCCACCAGCACGGGCGTCTTGCCGAGGAAGTCGCGGGTGATCGTGCGTGCCATCTCGCTCACCTTGTCCTCGATCTGGCGCTGGCTGAGCAGGACGCGCATACTTCACTCCTCCGGCACGAGGTCGGTCGGGCTGCGGTGGAATGCCCGGGCGGCGGATGCCTGTTTTCGAGCCAACATGGTCTGTGTCAAGGAGTACCGAGGCCGCCGGCGGGGTGTCAAGACCAAAGGCTGGTGCCGGATGCGTGCGCCGCTGTTTGCCCGCTGTGAGATGAGCGGAGAACATCCATGAATCGCATGAGTTGGCCGCGAAGATGGCGCCTCGAGCGTGTGCAACTGGTGACCCAGGACCCCTCGCTGGGGGTTGTCGAGGGCTCGATCGAAATCGAGGGCGATCGCATCGCGGCGCTGGGCCCTTCGCTGCCACCCGCTGCCCCGGACGTGCGTTGCCTCGATCGCCAGGACTGGATCGCCCTGCCAGGTCTGATTCAAGGTCACATCCATCTTTGCCAGACGCTCTTGAGGGGAACGGCGGAGGGCCTGCCCCTCGAGCGCTGGCTCAAAGAAATCGTCTGGCCGGGCGAGGCGGCGCACGACGAGGCGAGCCTGCGCGCATCCGCCCGCCTGGGGATCGCCGAGGCCCTCCTCCACGGTGCCACCACGCTCGTCGACATGGGCACGGTGCGGCACACGGAGGTGATCGCCCAGGCCGTCGAGGAACTCGGTGTCCGGGCCCTCGTGGGCAAGGCGCTGATGGACACCGGCGCGGACGTGCCCCCGGCCCTCCTCGAGGACGGCACCGCGGCGCTCGACGAGTCCCTTGCGCTCCACGACCGCTGGCACGGAGCCGCCCGGGACCGCATTCGCGTGGCCCTCGCGCCGCGTTTTACTCTCTCCGTTTCCCAGCCGTTGTGGGAGGCGATTGCCCGTGAGGCACGTTCTCGGCGGATCATCGTTCACACGCACATCTCCGAGACACCTTGGGAAAACCAAAGCTGTCAGGAGATGCACGGGGCGACCCCGTTGCGCGCCCTGGAACGCTGGGGCATCCTCGCATGCGAGACGCTCCTGGTGCATGCGATCTGGATCGACGAGGCCGAGCGGGCGATCCTCAGAGCGAGCGATGCGGGCGTGATTCACTGTCCGGCCAGCAATGCCAAGCTGGGATCGGGTGTCGCCGATGTGGCCACCTGGCTCGAGGCGGGCCTCGCGGTCGGGCTGGGCTCGGACGGGGCCGCGTGCAACGACACGCTGTCGGTGCCCGCGGACATGCGTCTCGCCGCTCAGTTGCAGAGCTTGCGCCACGGACCCGAACGCGTGCCGCCCGAGCGATGGCTGGAGATGGCCACGATCCTCGGCGCTCGTGCCATCGGTTGGGCGGATCAGATCGGCAGCCTGAGTGTAGGCAAGCAAGCGGACTTGATCCTCTACGGCCCTGAGGACCTCTCCTGGGGACCGGATCTACCCCTGGGGCATAGGCTCACCTTCGGCACGCCGGGGCCGCGGCCGCGGGAGGTCTACGTGCAAGGGCAACCGGTCGTGCAGGACGGGGAGCTGGTCGCCGCCGACGCAAGCGAGATTCGCCGCGAGGCAAGCGTGCAACGCCGGCGGCTTCTGGAGCGGTCCCGTGGACCGGGGCACTAGGTGCCCCGATCCACGAATACGGTGGCATTCGGCCGCCGCTGCATCCCGCTCGGGCTGCGTTGCTCCTCCTCCGTGATGGAGCCGCATCGCGTCGTCGTCGCGCCTTGCCGGGCGGGCGCATCGGCGCCCTCGATGCATCACCGTATTCGTAGACCGGGGCACTAAGGAGACGACACGATGGAGATCCCCCGCGACCTCATCCGCAGGCTCCCCAAGACGGACCTGCACGTCCATCTCGACGGATCATTGCGCCCCGACACCCTGCTCGAGCTGGCGCGCGAACAGGGCATCGAACTTCCCTACCGGACTGCCGAGGACGTGCGCCAGTTCATGCGCGAGCACGCGGCCAGGGACCTGCAGACCTACCTCAGCGTCTTCGATTCCACCGTGCAGGCCCTCC
>JAUVTV010000033.1 GCA_030601305.1 Candidatus Eiseniibacteriota bacterium
CCGCGCGTTCGGCCGCTATCGCCAGCTCGCGCTCTTCCTCCTCGCCTTTTGGCTCTACAACGACGGCATCGGAACCATCGTCAAGATGGCCACCGCCTACGGGGACGAGATCGGAATCAGCCTGAACGACATGGTCCTCGCGCTCGTCATCACGCAGTTTGTCGGCGTCCCCTGCTCGCTCCTCTTCGGCGAGCTGGGGCGCCGCTGGGGTACGCGCCGCGCCCTGCTGCTCTCCCTGGGCGTCTACGTGCTCATCTCGATCGGCGGGTACTTCATGCAGACCGCGGTGCACTTCTACGCCCTGGCCCTGGCGGTGGGTACGGTTCAGGGGGGAGCGCAGGCGCTCAGTCGCTCCCTCTACGCGGCCATGGTGCCGAAGGGCCGGGCGACTGAGTTCTTCGGCTTCTTCAGCGCCAGCGCCCGTTTCGCCGGCATCGCGGGTCCCCTCGTCTTCGGCCTGCTCGGGCAGCTCACCGGCACGAGCCGGCTGAGTTTGCTGAGCGTCTCGATCTTCCTCGTTCTCGGCGGACTGCTCCTTACGCGCGTGGACGTAGAACGCGGGGTTCGTGAGGCGCAGCGGGCGAGTGGCGTGGCGCGCTAGCTCGCAGACGACTGAAGCTCGCCCGCCAGATCCCGGCTCTCGGCGGCCAATCGGCGGAAGCTGCGCTCCAAACCGCCAAGCACATCCGCGGCCAACTCGGCCGCATCGTCGAAGAATCGCGCGATCTGTTCCTCGAAGCGCACGACTGCACGCAAGTCCGGCAAGGCGTCCCGGGCCAGGGTTGGCGGCACGTAGTCTTCGCGCCGCATTCCGGTGATCGGCTGCAGGACCACCTCGTTCAGCCACTCGCGGCGCACCCGCTCGAGCTGCCGGCCGCGCTTCGCGTGACGCCGGGCGCAAGCCCGCAGCGCCGCTTGCGCCGCCTCCGCGCTCTCCCGCGTGGCGGCCTGCGACGCGCGCGTCTCCGCCGCCGCTTCCAGGGCCTGGGCGAAGCCGAGCAGCGTGCCGAACGAGGTGAGCTCGGGGAACTCCTCCGTCATGCCCCTCTCCCCTTCTCGCGATGGGCAGCTAGACCCATCGGGAGATGACGACCTTGCGGTCGGTGAAGAAGTCGATGCCGTCACGCCCCTGACCGTGCAGATCACCCAGGAAGGAATCCTTCTGCCCGCCGAAGGGGAAGTAGGCCATGGGCGCCGGTACACCGATGTTCACGCCGATGTTGCCGCCCCGCACGTGGTACTTGTACTCGCGGGCGTGCTTCCCGCTCGTCGTGTAGATCGAGGACGCATTGCCGTACCGGCTGCCGTTGGCGAGCTCGATCGCCTCGGCGAGGCTGCCGACACGGAGAATCGCGACCACGGGACCGAAGATCTCTTCTCTGGCGAGGGTCATCTGCGGCGTCACCCGGTCGAACACGGTCGGCCCGATGAAGGCGCCGTCGGGATAGCCGGGAACCTCGGGGCTGCGTCCGTCGAGGAGCAGTTCGGCGCCCTCGGCGATCCCCTTCTCGATGAACGACAGGACCCGCTCGAAGTGCGGCTTGCCGGCGAGCGGCCCCAGCTGCGCTGTTTCATCGAGGCCGTAGCCCAGGCGAAGACTCGCGGCCGCCGCGACAAACTGCTCGATGACCTTGTCCGCACACTCCCCCACCGGCACCAGCACGGCACCCGCCAGACAGCGCTGGCCGGTGTTGCCGAAGAAGGAACTCACCAGATTGGGAATCGCCGCGCGCAGGTTCGCATCCGGCATCACCGTGATGAAGTTCTTTGCCCCGCCCTGGCACTGCACGCGCTTGCCGTGCGCGGCGGCGGTCCGGTAGATGTGCTCGGCGACCGGCGTGGAACCGACGAACGAGATACCGACGACGCGCGGGTCGGCGAGAAGGGCATCCACCGCCTCGCGGTCACCGTGGACCATGTTGACCACCCCGTCGGGGAAGCCGGCCTCCTCGATCAGCTCGAAGATGCGCGCCTGCGTCAGCGGGACCTGTTCAGAGGGCTTGACGACGAAGGTGTTGCCGCACGCGACCGCCGACGGCCAGAACCACAGCGGCACCATCGCGGGAAAGTTGAAGGGGGTCACCGCTGCAAACACCCCCAGCGGCTGGCGGATGACCTCCTCATCGATGCCGGCCGCCCCCCCGTCCTCGAGGGTCTCACCCATCATCAGGGACGGAATGCCGCAGGCGAACCCCACGTTGTCGATCGCGCGCCGGACCGAGCCGCGTGCCTCGTCGATCACCTTGCCGTGCTCCTGCACCAGGATGCGCGCGATGGACTCGTAGTGCTCTTCGAGCAAAGCCTTGAGGCGGAACATCGGCTGGACGCGCAGATTGGGAGGTGTCTCGCGCCACTCGGGGAACGCCGCATGGGCGGCGTCCACCGCGGTTTCGACCTCGCCGGAATCGGCGAGGGGCACCGTGGCGATCTCGCCGGCCGTGGCCGGGTTGAAGACCGGCAGACTGCGCGGAGAAGCGGACTCCACGAACTCGCCATCCACGACATGACGCATGCGCCCGTAGTGTTCAGCGACCTCAGGCAGGTGGCGCGGCGCCGTGCTCATGTCGGATCCTCCTCGCGGTACGTCCGCAGCTTGCGCGTCCAAGAGATCAGGTCACGTGTGCGAAGGCCCGCGCGAGCTTCTCGATGGCCTCTGCGATCTCGGCCTCGCTGACCAGCATGGGCGGTGCGATGCGCAGCACGTTGCCGTAGAGGCCGCCCTTTCCCAGAAGGAGACCCTCGTCCCGGGCGGCCTCCATGAGGGCTACGGTCTTCTCGGGCGATGGCTCCTTACTGGCGCGATCCGCGACCAGCTCGATCGCGAGCATCAGCCCCATCCCGCGCACCTCACCGATGCACGCGTGCCTCGCGGCCAGCTCGTCCAGCCCCTGGCGCAAGCGCGCGCCCATCGTCGCGCTGCGCTCGGCCACCCCTTCGCTCTCGATCGTCTCGATCGTCGCCAGCGCAGCCACGGCGCACACCGGATTGCCCCCGAATGTGGAGACGGTGAGTCCCGCAAGTGCCCCTGCGACCTCCGGGGTGGCCACCGTGGCGGCGATGGGAAACCCGTTCGCCATGCCCTTGGCGAAGGTCATGACCTCCGGTTCGATCCCCCAGTGCTCGATGCCGTTCATCCGATCGCCGGTGCGACCGAAGCCGGTTTGCACCTCGTCGCAGATGAAGATGCCCCCGTGCCGGCGGACGATGTCCACCGCGATGGGGAAATACTCTTTGGGCGGCACGATGAAGCCGCCAACTCCCAGGATCGGCTCGGCGATAAAGGCCGCCACGCGGCCGCACGTCTCGGTGGCGATCAGTTCCTCGATGTCGTGGGCGCAGCGGAGTCCGCACTCGGGGTAGGAGAGGCCCAGCGCGCAGCGATAGCAGTACGGCGCGTGCGCGTGCTTGATGCCGGGCACCTGGCTGGGAATCAGCCGCCAGCTCGCGTGGGCACTCACGTTGATCGCCATCAGGGAGCGCCCCGCATAGCAGTGCCGCAGCGCGATGATGTCCCCGGCGCCGCCGGCATGCATGCGGGCGAGGATGAGCGCGGTTTCGTCGGCCTCCGTGCCGCTGTTGCTCAGGAACGACTGCGACAGTCCGCGCGGCGTGATCTGAGCGAGTTTTTCGGCCAGCGCGACGATCCACTCGTTGGGATAGAGCGTTGAAGTGTGCTGCAATCGGCGGACCTGATCGCAGACCTTGCTCGCGATGGGCTCGTAGCAGTGCCCGAGGCTGACGGTCAGGATGCCGCCGAAGAAATCGAGGTACTCCCGCCCCTCGGTGTCGGTCACGCGCAGGCCGCTCCCGCGTGCGATGGCCAGCGGTTCGGCGTAGTAGTTGACCACGCAGGGGAACAGGAACTCGGAATGCTTGGCGCTGATCTCGGCGCGATCCATCTTCACCCCCTATCTCGCCTGGCCGACCGGCTCGCGCGCGAGAAACGTGCCCTGACCCGGCCGCCCGACAAAGCGCCGATCGCGAACGATGACCGCGCCGCGCAGCAGGGTCGTCACGGGCCAGCCGGTAACGGCGATCCCTTCGAACGGCGAGTAGTCGCAGTGGGTGACCAGGTCCTTGTAGGAGATCGTCACGCTCAGCTCGGGATCGAAGATGCAGATATCCGCGTCGCTGCCGACGCGCAAGCTCCCCTTGCGCGGCCACAGCCCGAAGAGCTTGGCGGGGTTCTCGCACAGGAGCTCGATCATGCGCGACAGCGGGAAGCGCCCCCCACGCACGCCGTGCGTGTAGGTCAGGGGCACGAGCAGCTCGATCCCCGGCATGCCGAAGGGAATCTTGCGGAAATCTCCCTGCCACATCGCCTTCTGCTCGCTGTTGAACGTGCAGGTGTCGGTGGCCAGCACCTCGATGGCACCGTCGGCGAGACCCTCCCAAAGGCGCTCCTGGTCGGCGGGTTTGCGGATCGGCGGACAGGTCGCGTAGTGGTGACCATCCTCGCGTTTGAACAGCTCGTCGTCGAGCAGCAGGTAGTGCGGGCCGGTCTCGGCGTGCACGTCGATGCCGCGCAAGATGGCCTCTTCAACTGCGTCGGTCGCCTCCCCCGTCGACATATGGAAGATGTAGAGGCGACCATCGGCCGCGTCGGCCAGACGGATCGCGCGCGCGATGGCTTCCGATTCGGTCACGGTGGGCCGCGTGAGCGCGTGCACGTAACAGCCCGTGAGCTGTTCGCGCACGGCTTCGCTCTGCAGCGATTCGATCAGATCGTTGTTCTCCGCATGCACCCCGACCATCCCGCCGTGTTTGGACGTCTCGCGCAGCGCGGCGTAGAGATCGCCGTCGTTGGACTGCCAGCCCTGCGAGCGGTAGATCATGAACATCTTGAATGTGGGCAGCCCGGCGCGGATGATCTCAGGGATCTCGGCTCTGCGATTCTGGTTCCACTCGGTGATGCCGGCGTGGAGACCGTAGTCGACGCACACCTTGGGATCCGCCTCGGCCCGCCGCGCGGCCACCGCCTCCATCACGGAGGCCGGTTTCGCCTGGATGGCGAAGTCAATGAAGGTCGTTACCCCGCCGACGGCCGCGGCTTGGCTGCCGCTAAGAAAATCGTCCGCGCTCACCGTGCCGCAAAACGGGAGCTGGAAGTGCGTGTGGACGTCGAGGGCACCGGGGAAGATCAGCTTGCCGGTGGCATCGATCGTCTCGGTCCCCTCCAGGTCGAATCCCATCGCGGCGATCTGTTCCCCGCGAATGGCGACGTCCGCGCGGGTCTCGCCGCGCGAGGAAACCACCGTTCCGCCCTTGATGACGAGATCGTAGTTCACCGGTTGGCCCTCCTCTTGGATCAGGGCAGCAGTTCGGTCAGGGCCCCGTAGGTCTCCGGGCGCCGATCGCGATAGAACTGCCAGGTGTTGCGCACCTCTTCGATCAGGTCGAGATCGAGGTTGGCGACGAGGATCTCGTCCCGATCCTCACTGGCCTCGGCCACGATCTGGCCGCGCGGGTCGCAGAAGTAGCTCGTGCCATAGAACTGGCCGATGTTCCAGGGCGCCTCACTGCCCACGCGGTTGATGGCGCCCAGGAAGTAGCCGTTGGCGACCGCGTGCGCGGGCTGTTCGAGCTTCCAGAGATACTTTGACAGGCCGGCGACCGTGGCCGACGGATTGAAGACGATCTCGGCGCCATTCAGGCCGAGGATCCGCGCACCCTCCGGGAAGTGACGGTCGTAGCAGATGTAGACGCCGACACGTCCGTGCGCGGTGTTGAAGACCGGGTAGCCTTCATTGCCCGGCTTGAAGAAGAACTTCTCCCAGAAGCCGGCGACCTGCGGCAGGTGGTGCTTGCGGTAGCGGCCGAGGTAACTGCCGTCGGCATCGATCACCGCCGCGGTGTTGTAGTAGACGCCCGTCATGGCGCGTTCATACACCGGCGCGACGATCACCATGCGGTGCTGGCGGGCCAGCTCCCGGAGCAGCTTGATTGTGGGGCCGTCGGGCACCGGCTCGGCCAGCGCGTACCACTTGGAATCCTGGCTGGGGCAGAAGTAGGGTCCGTTGAAGAGCTCCTGCAGACAGAGGATCTGGACCCCCCGTTGCCCGGCCTCCGCGATGAGCGGCAGGTGCTTCTCCATCATGGCGGTGCGGATCTTCTCGATCGACTCGTTCGTATCGAGCGCGTTGGCCGCTTGGATCAGACCGCACTTGACTACGCGTGACATGGGCTACTCCTCGAGCAAGCGTTGTCCGATTCGTGTTCGCGCATCCGGCGATTCGGGCTGCCGGTCAGCGGCACCCGAAGCGCGTGTATCGGGTATACCCGAACCCGGCGCTGGCGTCAAAGGCCCGCTGATGTGGTATCTTGATCGCGTTTCGTGGGTGCGTGCCGCGCGGGTGCGGGCGCGTGTCTTTAGAGGAGGGAGAAGCGTGGACGTCTACACGGCCATCCGGTCGCGATACAGCGTGCGCCGGTATGCGGATCGGCCGGTCGAGGAAGAGAAGCTGCAGCGGATTCTCGAGGCCGCCCGGCTGGCCCCGTCGGCGAGGAATGGGCAGGAGTGGCGTTTCGTCGTCGTACGAGATGCCGACACACGGCGAGCGCTGATGGACGCCGCAAAGGGGCAGGCATTCGTCGCCGAGGCGCCCGTGGTGATCGCGGCCTGCACGGAACACGGCGGGCGCGTGATGACCTGCGGGCAGCCGGCGCACGTCGTGGACCTCGCGATCGCGGTCGATCACCTCACGCTGGCAGCGGTGGCCGAGGGATTGGGGACCTGCTGGGTGGGGCGCTTCGACGAAGCGAAGGCCAAGGCCGCTCTGGGTGTGCCGACGGACGGCGCGAATGTCATCACCCTCCTGCCACTGGGCTACGCCGCCGATCAACCGCCGCAGAGCAAGGTGCGCCTGCCCCTGAATGCGATCGTCAAGTACGAGCGGTGGGCACGGTGAGCGGTCACACCCGAGCCCTGCGCCGGATCTACACCGAGGTCGCCCCGACCTACGAGCGGGTCAACCACGTCCTCACGCTCGGCTTCGACATGCGCTGGCGGAAGGTCGCCGCGCGGGAAGCGGCACGCGGCGGCGGAACGCTCTGGCTCGACGTCTGCAGCGGCACCGGCGAGATGGCCGTGGACTTGCGCGCCCGCGCCGCGGCGGACGTGCGCATCGTGCTCATCGACCTGAGCTGGCCGATGCTGGCTCGCGCGCGCCGCAAGACGCAGCTGGCGGATTGCCAGGTCGCGCTCTCCGACACGCGGCAGCTTCCCTTCGCGGACGGTTCGGTCGACCTGATCACGATCGGGTTTGCGACGCGCAATCTCTATCCCGACGCGAAAACGCTTTCCCGGAACTTGCGCGAATTCCACCGCGTGCTGAAGCCGGGCGGTCGCTTTGTCCAGTTGGAGACGAGCCAGCCGCGGTTCGCGATCCTGCGCCGGCTGCTGCACGCTTACGCGGCCTTGGCGATCAGGCCGATCGGGTTCCTCCTTTCCGGATCGCGTTCCGGCTACGGGTATCTGGCGCACACGATCCCCCGTTTTCATGCGGCCGGAGAATTCAGCAAGCTTCTCGGGCGCGTCGGATTCGGACCCCCGGAGTGCCGCGAGCTGCTGGGTGGTATCGCCGCGCTTCACGTCGCCCGCAAGCCGCTTGACGACCGCCCCCCCACTGCTAGCATCAGAGCGCACACCCGCGAGGAGGAGTGACCATGCCGCATCCTGCCGGGTTGCCCGCCGAGCGCGCCGAGACCGCGATCGCGACACACGAGCGCGCGTGGGGGACGCGAGAAGTCTTGCTCGAGGCGCAGCGCTGCCTCTACTGCCACAACGCGCCCTGTTCACGCGGCTGTCCCGCGGGCGTGGATGTCGCCGAGTTCATTCGCAGCCTGCGCACGGGGGCCTGGAAGGCGGCCGCGCGGCTGGTGCTCTCGGCCAACGCGCTCGCCGAGACCTGCGGGTGCGTGTGTCCCACGGAGATGCTCTGCGTCGGCGAGTGTGTCCTGCCGCGCATCGATGGTCAGGCGCCGATCGCGATCCACCGGCTCCAGCGGTTCATCGCGAATTGGGCGCGAACGCGCGCGACAGACCTCTTTCCGCGGCAGCCCGACACGGGCATGCGGGTCGCCCTGGTGGGGGGCGGACCGGCAAGCGTTGCGTGCGCCCACGAGCTCGCGCGGCGAGGACATGCGGCGGTCATCTTCGAGAGCGGCGAACTGCTCGGTGGACTGAACACAGCCGCCATCGCGCCGCACAAGATGCACGCCGAGCTGCCGCTGGCGGAGGCGGAATGGTTGCTGCGCACGGGCGTCGAGGTACGCGCGCGGACCGCCGTCGGTGAAGCGATCACCTTCGCGCAACTCGAGGAGGAGTACGACGCGATCTTCATCGGTGTCGGGCAGGGCCCCGACCGGCGTCTGGGGCTTGCCGGCGAGGACGCCCGCCCGCTGCTGGGCGCGATCGAGTTCCTGCGCGGCGTCAAGACCGGCCGCCTCGCGACCCCACTGCCCTGGAAGCGCGCGCTGTGCGTCGGCGGCGGGAACTCCGCGATCGATGCCGCGCGCACGCTGAAGGAGCTCGGGGTTCCGGAGGTCGTGCTGGTCTACCGCCGCGCCGAGGACCAGATGAAGGGGTATCCCGGTGAATGGCAGGCCGCGAAGCTCGCCGGGGTGCATGCGCACTTCCTGACCCTGCCGGTGGCCGTGCTGGCCAGCGAGGGGACGGTGACCGGCCTCCGCTGCATCCGCATGACGCCGGGCGAGCCGGACGAGAGCGGCCGGCCGCGTCCGGTTCCCGTTCCGGGGAGCGAGCACGACATCGCAGGCGATCTGGTGATCATGGCCGTCGGTCAGGTCGGGGCGGGTGACCTGCTTCCCGGACTCCCTGACGACATCCGGATGGGCGGTGCGCGCATCGCCGTCTCTCCCGAGACCGGGGCCACGAGTCGCGCCGGCTACTACGCGGGCGGCGACTGCGCCAACGGCGGCGCCGAGGTGGTCAACGCCGCCGCTGAGGGACTGCGTGCGGCGCGAGCCATCGACGACTATCTGCGAACGCGAGCGAGGTAGCCATGGCAGATCTGTCGGTGGAGATTGCGGGCATCCGGTCACCCAATCCGTTCTGGCTCGCCTCGGCCCCGCCGACCAACAGCGGCGAGCAGGTGGCGCGCGCCTTTGACCACGGCTGGGGCGGCGCCGTCTGGAAGACCCTGGGGCATACCGAGGACGAGATCGTCAACGTCTCCTCGCGGCTGGCCGCCATCCGCGGGCGCGGCGGACGCGTGATCGGCATCAACAACCTGGAGCTCATCTCCGATCGGCCACTGGCCGACAACCTGCGGGAAATCCGCGAGCTGAAAGCCCGGTATCCCGACCGCGCGATCATCGCGTCGGTCATGACGGGCGAGCGCCGCCAGTGGGAGGAGCTGATCGCGCAGTGTGAGGAGGCCGGTGCCGACGGCTTCGAACTCAACTTCGGCTGCCCCCACGGCATGTGCGAGCGGGGTATGGGCGCCGCCGTGGGTCAGGACCTGGAGGCGATTCGCACGATCACCGGCTGGGCGAAGGCGGTCGCGCAGAAGCCAGTCCTCGTCAAGCTGACGCCCAACATCACCGACATCGTCGAACCGGGACGGGCGGCCGCGGCCGCCGGCGCCGACGGACTGGCGCTCATCAACACGCTGAAGAGCTTGATGGGTGTCGACCTCGATCGCTTCTGCCCCCACCCCATCGTCGACGGCAAGTCGAGCCACGGCGGGTTCGCCGGCGCAGCGGTCAAGCCCGTGGCGCTCTACATGGTGGCCGCGTTGGCGCGGGACGCCGGCGTTGACGTGCCACTCTCCGGAATCGGCGGCATCGGCAACTGGCGCGACGCGGCCGAGTTCATGCTTCTGGGGGCCAGCACCGTGCAGGTCTGCACCGCGGTCATGTTCGGCGGCTATCGCATCGTCCGTGACATGATCGAGGGGCTGTCGGACTGGATGGACGAGAAGGGGTTTGTTTCCTGCACCGACTTCATCGGAAAGGCGTTGCCGAACTTCGTCAACTGGGGCGATCTCAATCTGGACTACAAGGTCGTCGCTGCCATCGACGAAGAGAAGTGCATCGGCTGCCAGCTCTGCTATCCCGCTTGCCGCGACGGCGGTCATCAGGCGATTCGTCTGCCGGAAGGATCTTCGGGTGCGGCGCCCGAGACGCACTCGGTCAGGCTGGAGGGCGTGGCCCACCGCGTGCCGCGCGTGGATGAAGAACGCTGCGTGGGGTGCAATCTGTGCGCGCTCTGTTGCCCGGTGCCGGGATGCATTACGATGACGCCTACGGAGGTGCTGGCGTAGGCCCATGACGCGTCTTGTCGCCCTTGCCGCTCCTGCCCCCACGTGCTACGCTCGACACTTGAACACTTGTACAAGCGACAAGACCGTGTCGAAGCATGGAAGGAGAGAAGACCCATGCTTGCGCAGTGTGCCGGTTGGAGTTGGCGAGCGAGCCCCCTGATTCTCCTGGCCGTGCTAGCGGTTTCGCTCGGCTGCCTCGAGGCCGGTGCGGATACATCGCTGGAGATCACGATCACGATTCCATTCGTGCGGGGCAATCCGGATCCGTCGGTGGTCACCGAAGTGCCCGTCTACGTTGAAACGAACGATGAATTCTATGTCTATGCCGGTGCGTTCAGCTTCGGTTTCGATGCCTCGCGCCTCACGCTTCTCGACATCGAGCCCGTCGGCCTGCCGGCGGCCATGTGGCTGTGGACGGAGGCGGATGGCGTGGTGACGGTCACCTTTGCAGGTGTCGAGGGATTTCTCCTCTCCGGTCATATACTCAATCTGATCTTCTCGTGGCGGGAGCGCGGCGGCTGCGCGTACGTGGTGCTGCTCCGCGTGGGATTCAACGAAGGCGAGTACGCGACTCACAACTCAGCCCACGGAGGTGTCTGTATCCCAAGAGAACCGGAGCTGGGCTCCCCGGATGCCTCCGGCGAGCTCGACGCGATGCGCGAATCCGGAGACCTGGTGCGCCCGAGGCTGCGGGTGACGAATCCCTATCGCGTGGGGTCTGCGATTGCGCTGTTCGCGGGCAAGGCACATCAGGCTGTGGACGTCGTGCTCTACGCCGCCGACGGGCGAGAAGTGCGGACGTTGCACACGGGTCGTGTGGGTTCAATGCGCACCACACTGACCTGGGACGGACGCACCGACGCGGGACGGGAGGCCGCCGCGGGGATCTACTACGTGCTGGCCGGTTCGGAGCAGAAACCGCAGATTGCGAAGCTCCTCCTGATCCGGTGACGTGTCCTCCGCTACCGACTGGACGTCTTGGAAGCGCATGCGGCTCGAGAGGTCTCCTGCTATCGTCCCTTGGATCCCGGCTGGCCGAGGTGTAACCTGCAAGCCAGACTTGCAGGGTGATCCGTGCCAGGCCGAGGGGTAGATCTGACGCTGCCGGGAGCATCGCATGTTCGCCTTCCACAACGGGCGATTCGTTCAAGAGGACGAGACGCGGATTCACTTCGACGACCGTGGGCTGACCTTCGGGGATGGCATCTTCGAGGTTCTGCGAACGATCAACGGCCGCCTCCTCTTCTTCACGGAGCACATCGAGCGTCTGCTCGCGAGCGCGGCTTTCTTCGGGATGCAGATGCCCTACGATGAGGAGCAGGTTCGTACCACGGCTCGCGAGCTGATCGACAGGAACCGCGTGACCGACGGCGAACTCTACCTGGAGCTCACGCGCGGGGTCGATGCGACACGCCGCCACCGGTACCCTCGGGCGGGTACGCCGCCCACCTTCTTCATGCTCGCCTTCCCGCTGCGGCCCCTGGATTCCGGCAACTGGGAGCGCGGCGCGACGGTCTACACCTACCCGGATCTGCGCCACGGGTTGTGCGAGCACAAGACGCTCAATCTGCTTCCCAACATCCTGGCGAAGAATGCGGCCTACGAGAAGGGCGGCTATGAGGCGCTCCTGCACCGCGAGGATGCGGAGGGGAGATACGTGACCGAAGGCGGCAGCTCGAGCTACTTCTGCGTCCGGGATGGCCAGCTCTTCACCCCCGCCGTGCGGAACATTCTTGCCAGCATCACGCGGCAGAAGGTGATCGATCTCGCGCGCGCGATGGGCCACACGATCACCGAATCCCGGGTGGGCCTTGAGTTCCTGCTCGGTGCGCAGGAGGTCTTCCTGGTGAGCACGGTGTCGAAGGTGATGCCCGTTCGCTCGGTCGATGAAACCTCGTTCCCCGCGCCGGGTGAGATGACGCGTCGGCTCATGGCGGCATACGAGGGTGTCTTCGTCGCCGGATTCGAGCCGATCTAGGTTTCCCGCGACCGACCTGTGCTAGGCTCTTGAGAGAGACGCATCGCCCGACGGCGGGAAGCGGCGTGGCCCTGACAACCTGGATGAAGAAACGATGCTAACCATATCAAAGATAGCAGCTTGCTGTATGGTGTTTCTGGCGCTGGCGGCGGGTATCGCCGGTGCGGACGGTGAGCCGATCGCCCTCGTGTGGAGCCCCGGTTTGGCCAGTCCGGACTCACCGGACTGGGTCGGGCTCCATCGCCTGGCAGGTGGCCAGATCGGGCTGCTCCCGGAGGCGGGGATGCGCGAGGGCGGCGAGATCCGCCAGATCGACACCTACGATCCGGACGCCCTCTACATGCTGATCTCCCCTCCCGACCGCGCCACCCTGGAGCGCGGCGAGCTGCCGGTCCAGTGGGCGCGCGCGCTGGGAATCGATGGCGCGCCTGACGCCGGGGTTCTCCGCGGCCTGCGCTTCCTGTGCAGCGACGGCGTGCAATCGCTGGTGCGACTGCCCGAATCGCTGCGCGGTGTGCTGCGGGAGCCGGGCGGGCGTGTGCAGGAGTTGCCGCGCCCGCGGGAAGTCGAGCTTCGCACCGCCCCGCCGGCCCCCCCGCCGGTTGGCGCGCGCGACGCCGAGCTGTGGCAGGCCCTTGCGAATGCAGCCAACTCAGACCGGCTCTTCGCCGACCTCGACTACCTTTCGACCACATTGCAGACGCGCTACTACAGCACACCGGAGATGGATCTGGCCTGCGAATACGTGCTGGCCGAATTCGAAGCGCTGGGCCTCACCGCGTACTTCGATCCCTTCACCTACCACGGCCACGAGCTGAAGAACGTGGTGGGCGTCACGCTGGGCAGCGTGGATCCAGCGCAGATCTACATCGTCTGTGGCCACCTGGACTCCATCTCGCCGGAAGGCGAGACGCTCGCGCCGGGTGCGGAGGACAACGGATCGGGAAGCGCCGCGGTGCTCGAGGCGGCCCGCCTGCTGGCGTCCCTCCCCTGTGACTACACGATCTACTTCATCTGCTTCTCCGCCGAAGAACAGGGTCTCGTCGGCAGCGAACACTTCGCCTCGCAAGCCGCTGCCGAGGGACTCGACATCCGCGCCGTGCTCAACCTGGACATGGTCGCCTACCATGAACCCCAAGGTGACGACCTGTGGGTGGAAGGCTTCTACGACGGCGTCCCGTCGGTGTGGCTCATGGATCTCGTTCAGGCGAACGCCGAGACCTATGCCGACCTGCTCGTCTATCGCTACGAGGGCAACGGTTGGGGATCCGATCATGTGCCTTTCCACGAGTACGGCTACCCGGCCGTCCTCTCGATCGACAACGAGTGGTACAACTACCCGTGCTACCACCAGACGTGCGATACGGTGGACTGGTTGGACGCCAACCTCTGGCGCTCGATCACCGCCACGAACGCGGTGAGCGTGGCGCAGCTGGCTCAGGTGCAGGCATCGGTCGGGACGCTGGACGGGAAGACGGTCCTGCCCGGTGGCGGCGACCTCGCAGATGTCTCGCTGCACCTGGTGGGCACCGGCTATGCGGAGCGCACGAGCGCCGCCGACGGGTACTTCGTTTGGAACGCGATCTTCCCCGGCACCTACACGCTCGTCGCAGAGAAACTCGCGTACGAAACGGTGACCGAAGAGGTCACGATCACCGGAGGGGAGACGACCACCGTCGAGCTGGTTCTCGAGCCGGTGGGCTCAGACGTTGCGGACGCTGTGCCCGGCAACCCGCACGTGCGTCTCCAGATCATGCCGAGCAGTGTGGTCGACGACGTCGCCATCCGGCTGGACCTTCCGGCCCCGGCCGAGGGTCGCCTGGTCGTCTACGGCGCGGACGGCCGTCTCGTGGGCACGCCCCTGCGTTGGGCCGCCCATCTTCAGGGCGCACACACGTTGACCTGGCGCACCCGGCACACAGACGGTACGCTCGTGCCCGCGGGGCTATACTGGGTCCGCTGGGAAGAGGTCGGTCATTCGATCTCCAAGAGGTTCGTGGTCGTGCGCTAACAGCCCGGATGATCTCTGCGCCGGGCTGCTGGGACCTGAGGACGGATGGGCGCAAGGCAAGTGTCGGCCATCGTCACCAATCCGCATCTGCTGGTGATCCTCCTCTATCTTTTGGGGCTGGTCGCGGTGGGCATCTACAAGGCCCGCGCCGTGCGCGACAGCGCCGACTTCATGGTCGCCGGGCGCTCTCTTCCCTGGGCGGTCTTGGTCGGGACGCTGCTCGCCACCTGGATGGGGAACGGTTCCCTCTTCGGCGGTGCCGGCCTGGGCTATCGCAACGGCCTGGCCGGGCTCTGGTCGAGCGCGGGGGGCTGGCTCGGCATCCTGTTCGTCTTCTTCATCGCGCGGCGCATTCGCAACTTTGGCAAGGTCACGATCCCGGACATCTTCCGGGCACGATACGGTGACCTCGCGGCGGGCTTCGCGACCGTGACGACGGTCATCGCGTACCTCACGATCGTCTCCTACCAGTTCCAGGGCGGCGGCCGTGTGCTGTCGATCGTCACCGAGGGGGCCATCACGCCCGAGACCGGCGTCGTGATCACCGCCGTCTTCGCAATCGCGTACACGGTCCTCGCGGGCATGCTGTCGGTGGTCTACACGGACGTGGTGAACGGGGCGCTGATGACCTTGGGTGTACTCGTCGGGGTGGGTTTCGTGGTCGTACAGGTGGGCGGCTTCGATCAACTGGTCGCGGCGGCCGATGCGGCCGGCAAGTGGAGCTGGTTCGGCCACTGGGATCTGGAGCACGGTGGTGGGGCTTCCGGCCCGATTATCGCTATAGCGTTCTTTGTACCGACGATGCTCCTGCTCCTGGGCGACGGCAACATGTACCAACGCATCTTCAGCGCTCGGGACGCCAGCACGGCGCGGAAGGCCGTGATCTTCTGGGTGATCGGCGTGGTGGTCCTCGAGGCCTCGATCGCGCTCTTCGGCTTGGCGGGCAGTGTCGCGGCAGGTCAGGGACAGATGACCGATCTGGCTGCGCAAGGTATCGCGGCCACGGAGACGGTCATCCCGACCGTTGCGTTGGAGCTCCTGCCCGGGGCCTTGGGGCTGCTCCTCGTCGCGACGATGATGGCCATGATCGTCTCGACCGCCGACTCCTTCCTGCTCGTTCCCGCCACCAATCTCACGCGCGATGTCTTCCAGCGCTATATCGCGAAGACCGCCCCGGAGCGCGTCGTCGTCCGCGTTGGACGCCTGATGGTCCTCCTCCTCGGGGGCGCGGCGTTCCTGCTCGTGGGTCGGTTCCCGACCATTCTCGAGGCCGCATACACGGCCTATCTCGTCTACGGCGCCTCGATCACGCCGGCCCTGCTGGCCGCTTTTCTATGGAAGCGCGCGACCCGACAGGGGGCGGTTGCCTCGATCTTCATCGGTGCCGCTATCACACTCGTCTGGACCTTCATCCTTCCGCATCTCACGTGGGTCGGTTTCGCCGAATGGAATCCGTTCCTGAGGGAGGTCACGTATCCGGCGGCGGGCGGCTCCATCATCGCTCTTGTCGTGGTGAGCTACCTCACGCCTGCGCCACCACGGGAGGTCTGGCAGCGATTCTTCCGCGAGGCTTGAGCCCACACGGCTCCCCACTAATGTGATATCATTACCGAGCATGTGGATTGCGGCGTCCGTGCACCAGGGACGCCGCTGAAGCTGTCCCCCCTAGGAAGGAGTCGTGCCATGGATCTGCTCTCCTCTCGTCTCACCCGCGCGGCATGGGCCGTTGCCGGGATCCTCTGCCTGCTATCGGCCTCTGTGCCCTGCGCCCAGGGTGATGAACCCTGCGTTGCGTCCGCCAACCCGGCGGCACTCTACTGCGAGGCGCTCGGGTACGAGTATCAGGTGGTGAAGACGCCGGAAGGCGAACGCGGCATCTGCATGTTCCCCAGCGGTGAGCGTTGTGATGCCTGGGCCTTCTACCGCGGCGAGGTCTATCCGGAGTACTCGTTCTGCGCACGCGCTGGGTACGGGATCGCGACGCGCAAGAGCGCCACCGGAGCCTGCGCGGTCTGCGTGGCCGCCGACGGCAGTGAGCTGGGGAGCGTGAGCGAGTTGATGGGGCTGTACGCGGCGATGTCCGCCCTGACACCGCCCGTGAAAGCGCCCGGGACCTCGGAAGCACAGACCGCGGCGGGCCATGCGGAGGGAGCGCGCGACCTTCCCGAGGCATTCGACTGGCGCGACGTCGACGGCGTCAGCTCGGTCAAGAACCAGGCTTCATGCGGAAGCTGCTGGGCGTTCGGGACCGTCGGGCCGCTGGAGTGCAACATCAAGATCAAGGACGGCATCGAGGTCGATCTCTCCGAGCAGTGGCTGGTGAGCTGCAACCGCGACGGCTGGGGATGCGGCGGCGGCTGGTGGGCGCACGACTATCACGAGTGGAAGGACGACCCATGTGACGGCGTGGGCGCAGTGCTGGAGGAGTACTTCCCCTACCAGGCGCTCGACCTCCCCTGTGACTGCCCCTATCCGCACGACTACCTCATCGAGGGCTGGGGCTACGTCACGAGTCAGGGCGACATTCCCCCGCCGGATGCGATCAAGCAGGCGCTGCTCGACTACGGACCCCTCTCGGTCGCGGTCTACGTGAACGATGCGTTCCGCGACTACACGGGCGGTGTATTCGGCGACTGCGGCGGCGGTCAGGTCAATCACGGCGTGACCCTCGTCGGCTGGGACGACAACCTGGGTCCAGAAGGCGCCTGGTTCATCAAGAACTCCTGGGGACCCGGCTGGGGCGAGGACGGCTTCATGTGCATCCAGTACGGCTGCAGCAGCGTGGGCTACGGGGCGGCCTACGTTGACTTCCGCGACGCGTTGCGGATCAACCTCCCCGACGGCGTCCCGCAAGTGCTCACTCCGGACATCCCCACGGACATCACCGTACAGATCGAGGAGATCGGCGACACGTACCTGACCGGCACCGGGAAGCTCCACTACCGCTTCGACGACGGCGCCTACGAGACGGTTGCCTTCACGCCGTTGGGCGGTGATCTCTATCGGGCGACCTTGCCGGCCGTCCCTTGCGGCGTGGTGCCGGAGTACTACTTCACGGCAGAGGGCAGCACGTGTGGCGTGATCAGCAATCCGGCGGATGCTCCGGCGTCGGTCTACAGCTCGCTCGTCGGCGAGCTGGTCGTTCTGCAGGAAGACGATTTCGAGAGCGACCAGGGCTGGACGGTGGAGAACAGCGAATCGCTGACCGACGGTGCCTGGGAGCGCGGCGTGCCGGCCGGCGGCGGCGACCGTGGCGATCCGCCCGCCGATTTCGACGGATCGGGCAACTGCTATGTCACGGACAACGAGGCCGGCAATTCAGATGTCGACGGCGGCACGACCTGGCTGATCTCCCCCACGCTCGACCTGAGCGGTCAGACAAACGGCGTGGTCAGCTATGCGGTGTGGTACACGAACTACTTCGGCGACGCCCCCCACAGCGACATCTTCCGCGTAGACGTCTCGAGCAACGACGGGGCCGATTGGACCCAAGCGGATGTCATCGGGCCGCATACGTCCGACGGGTG
>JAUVTV010000212.1 GCA_030601305.1 Candidatus Eiseniibacteriota bacterium
AGATTGCGGACGCCTACATGCCCAGCCAGTTCACAAACCTGGCCAATCCTGAGGTTCCCCGCCGCACGACCGGTCCCGAGGTCTGGAATGACACGGGCGGCGCGGTCGACTTTTTCGTGGCCGGTGTCGGGACGGGCGGCACGGTCACGGGTGCCGGAGCCTCTCTCCAGGAGCAGAAGACCTCGCTGAAGGTGGCCGCGGTCGAGCCGGAAGGCTCACCGGTCCTCTCCGGCGGGAAGCCGGGGCCGCACAAGATCCAGGGGATCGGCGCGGGCTTCATCCCGCAGGTGATGGACATCTATGTTCCCGACGAGATCATCCGGGTAAGCAATGAGGATGCCTTCGAAACCGCGAGGCGCCTGTGCCGCGAAGATGGCCTCATGGTGGGGATTTCGTCGGGGGCCGTGGCCCACGCCGCCCGCGAGATCGCGCGGCGCAAGGACCTGTCGGGACAGATGATCGTCGCCGTGCTGGCGTCCCACGGGGAGCGCTACCTGAGCACGCCGCTGTATGATGACTAGGTGACAGCGCCGCTCATTGCGCTATGCTAGCGCCCATGAGCGATAGCACGGGACGCGGCCGCAGGCGACCCGAGGGCGTGCAGATCGCAACGCTCACGCGCCTGTGGAACGCGGCCAAATCCCTCTCGCGCGTGATCGCCGCAGGTGCCGCGGAGACAGCGGGGTCCACCCCGGACGGTCCTCCCCTGTGGGGCACCTACGAGTTGCGCTTGCTCGACGTGCGCCACGCGTCCGCGTTCGCCCTGCGCCACATCCCGGAGTCGGGATCGATTCCCTCCGTTGAGCTCGAGGGACGCGTTTTCGAGCTTCCCCCGCGATGGCGGCCGATGGTCGTCGTGAGCGACGATCCACGCGTTGCGGCCGAGGTCACCGAGACGCTGCGCGGGCGGGGGTATCTGGGCAGCGTGCCGCTCATCGAATCGATCGACCGCTGGCCGGGCCCCTGGGAGAGCGGCCCGCCGCGCCGAACCCTGTGGGAGCCCACGCCGGTCGTGCGCTCGTGGGCGCCTCGGCTTCGTATGGGTCGGGTCCTCGATCTGGGGTGCGGCTCGGGGCGCGATGCGGTGTACCTGGCAACCTTCGGTCACCAGGTCACAGCCGTCGATCTCCTCCCGGACGCGCTGGCGATGGCCGAGCAACTGGCGATGCGCGCGGGCGTGTCGCTCCGCACGCGGCAGATGGACTTGCGCAAGCAGTCCTTCCCCGAGGGCGAGCGCTTCGACACGATCCTCATGATCCGTTACTTGAGCCGGGAGCGGTTTGCGTGGATGCAGTCGGCGCTCAATCCCGGCGGCACGCTGATACTCGAGGCGTTCACGCGGGAGACCGCGGATGCAGAGGGCGTCTCGACCGCACGCACGCTCGCGCCGCAGGAGGCGTTACGCGCGTTCACGTCTGGAGCGCATCCCTTCACCGTGCTCGAGTACCGCGAGTATCCGGATCCGTCGGGCAAGCTCGTCAGTCGCCTTGTCGCGCGGAAGGAGTAGGCCCGCACGATCATCGCCGGCGAAAGGAGCAGGCAGGCATGGCCATCATCGAGGTCGACACAGCACTCGCAGGGAAGATCGCCCTCGGCATCCTCCAGGCCGAGAACCTCACCGTCACGGGCACCAGTCCGGAGCTGGAAGAGAGCCTCGCCTCCCTGTCCCAGAAGATCTCGAAGACGTACGGCCAGCCGCCTGAGGCCCGGGTCCTCTTCGCCCCGGCGCGCGAGCTGTACCGCGCGATCGGGCTCGATCCCACGCGGCGCCGACCGTCGTCGGAGGCTTTGATCCGGCGGGTGATCAAGGGCACCGGTCTCTACCGCATCAACCGTGTGGTCGATACCTGCAACCTCTGCTCGATCGATTTCGCGCTGTCCATCGGCTTGTACGACACGGCCGAGGTGCAGTGGCCGGTCGAGCTGCGTCTCGGCACCGAGGGAGAGGGGTACAAGGGGCTCGGCAAGGACCACGTCAACGTCTCCGGACGCTGGACGCTGGCCGATCGGATAGGTCCCTTCGGCAATCCGTCATCGGATTCATTCCGTACGTGCATTCGTGAGACAACGCGCGCCTGCACGTTCGTGATCTACGCGCCGGCGAGCTATCCGCGCGAGCGGTTGGAGGAGCATCTGCGCGTCGCAGGTGAGCGTCTAGCGACATTCGCCGGTGCGACCGTCGTGGGGTACGAGTTCTTCCCGATCGCGGATCCTCTGACCGGGACGAGTGAGATGAACCCGCGAGTTTGACTACCAGCCGAACTCCCGGCGGTGATCGAGGATGAACTGGCCGATGATACTCGCCTTCTGCCGCCGCCCCTGAGAATCCAAGTGACAGTCGTCGAGGAATCGCTCGCGGTCGATTCGTCCCTCCAGACTGTGGAAGAAGACGTGGGGGAAGCGCTCAGCGGTCTCTTCGAGGATGCGGTTCAGGCCGCTC
>JAUVTV010000162.1 GCA_030601305.1 Candidatus Eiseniibacteriota bacterium
CGCTGCCGGTCACGGCGATGTCCTGGCGCAGCGCGATCTCGGAAAGCGCCGAGAGCAGCGCGTAGATCTCGGTGGTCGCGGCGCCGTCGCCGTCGATGCCGCCGTAGTTCTGCTCGAAGCAGATCGTGGCGCTCACCGAGAGCGGACGGTCCTGGGCGAACAGGCTGCGGAAGTACCCTTCGAGAATCAGCACGCCCTTGTTGTGCGTCTTGCCGGACAGGTCGGCTTCGCGCTCGATGTTCACGATGCCGTTGCGTCCCAGGGAGCACTTCACCGTGATCCGCGACGGCTGCCCAAACGCGTAGTCCCCGAGATCCAGGACGGAAAGACCGTTCACTTGCCCCACGCGCGTGCCGTCGGAATCGATGAGCAGGACGCCGTCCTCGACGAGTTCGCGGATCTTCGTCTCGGTGAGGTTGACGCGCTTCTCGCGCCCCTCGAGGGCGCACACCACATGCTGCTCGTGAATCGCCCTTGCGCCCGCTTCCCGCGCGCACAGGTCGGATTCGCGGATCACGTCGGCGATCACGCCGAACCGCGTGGAGAGCTTCTTCTGCCGCCCGGCGAGCCGCACCCCGAACTCGACCAGCGCCGCCAGTCCGCTGACGTGCATCGGCAGCAGATCCTCCTCGGCGGTGATCTTGCGCGTGAAGTCGAGGTACTTGGTGACCGCTTCGGGCGTCTTGGGCATCTCGGTGTCGAACTCGGCTTTCACCTTGAAGATCTTGCGGAAGTCCTCATCGTAGTTGTACAGAATGTGGTAGGCGTGGCGGTCGCCGAGGACCACCACCTTGACGTCCAGGTTGATCGCCTCGGGTTTCAGCGCGGACACCGAGAGCACGTAGAACGGATCGAACGTCTGGATGTCGATCTTCTGGTGCTTGAGCGCTCGCTTGAGCGCGACCCAGACGCCCGGCTCGACGATGGCGTCCATCAGGTTGATCACCAGCGTCCCGCCGTTGGCGCGCAGCAGGCTACCCGACTTGATCTTGGTGAAATCGCTCTGCCAGTGACCGCTGCGATCGACCATGCGCTCGATGGTGCCGAACAGATTGCGGTAGTTGGGACTGGTCTCGACGATCACCGGCGGCGTCTTGGTCTGTGAGTTGTCCACCAGCACGTTGACGCTGAAATCGCGGAAGCGGTCCTCCGGCCTCTCCCCCGGCCGCTGCTGCTTGGACTGCTCCTCGCTCTCCTCGCCGTCGGTGAAGCGTTCCATGTTGTCGAGGATCTCGTCCTGGATCTCGGTGAGGTAGATGAGCACTTCGTCGTTTTCGTACTCGGCCTTGAGATCCTTGATGTAGTCGGTGACCGCCGGGGAACCGAATTCCTTCTGGAGCTTGGCCATGGCATCGCGCAGGTCGCGCTTGAGGTCGCGGGAGGCCTTGAAGGCCTTCTCCATCTGGATGGTCAGCTCTTCGTACTTCGCCTTGAGGCGGACGTATTCCTCCTCGCTGAACTTGCCCTGGTGCGTGAGCGCCTCGAGACGATCCATCTGCACCGGCTCACCGGCGATGACCGGCGCGATCTCGGGTTTCGAGAAGGGGCCCATCTGCACCTGGATGAGGGCGAAGTTCTCCTTGCGGATCTCTTCCTCGAAGCTTCTCAGAAACGTCTTCTCGCGCTCCTTGAACTCCTCGACGAGCGCCTTCATGCGCTCCTTGAAGACCTCGCTGTCGTAGATCTGCGCGATGTTCCGGCGCATGTTGCTGACCAGCATCTCCATGTCGCGCCGCAGACGGCATCCTTGGCCGGTCTCGAGGAGGATCGCGCGCGGGCTGTCCGGGTTGCGGAAGTTGTGCACGTAGACCACGTCCGGCGGCACGCCGCGCCCCGTTTCCGTCGCCGACAGCAGGTGACGCACGGTGGTCATCTTGCCGGTGCCCGGAATGCCGGCCACATAGATGTTGTAGCCCTTGCTGCGCATCTTGAGGCCGAGGGCGATCGCATCGATCGCACGATCCTGGCCGATGATGCCTTCGAAGTCGGGCAGCTCGGCCGTCGTCTTCAGACCGCAGGTCTTGAGATCGCAGCGCCAGCGAAGTCGCGCGGGCGGCACCTCGAAGGCCTTGAGGTTGGCCTTCTTGGTGGTCTTGGCGGGCTTGGCCGCCGCCTTCTTGCGCCGCCGGGTAGCTTTCGCCGTCACCTTCTTCCTCGGCTTGGCGGTCTGAGCCGCGACCTTCTTCCTCGGCCTGGCTTTCTTGGCCGCGACTTTCTTCCGTGCGGCGGTCTTGCCCTTGGAAGCACCTCTCGGGGAACTCATCGACCCTCACCCTCCTCTGGCTACGAAATCATGCCGCCCTTGGCGCGCGTCTCCAGGTCCAACGGAAACTCGCGCAGCAGCTCGTTGAGCATCGTCTTGCGATCCGTCGATTCGCGCCGCTCTCCGATAATGAGCACGCACGGCGTATGGAACTCGCCCGCCGGGAAGCGGCGTGGCCAGCTTCCCGGGATGGCCACACACCCTGCCGGCACGCGGCCCCGGCTCACCTGTGGCTCGGCGCCGCGCACGTCGACGATCGGTGTCGACGCGGTCAGCACGCACCCGGCACCGAGGACGGCCCGCTCCTCTACGCGGACTCCCTCGACCAGGATGCAGCGCGAGCCGACGAACGCGCCATCTTCCACGATCACCGGCTGCGACTGCGGAGGTTCCAGCACGCCGCCGATCCCGACGCCGCCCGAGATGTGCACGCCCTTCCCGATCTGTGCGCCGCTGCCCACCGTCGCCCAGGTGTCGATCATCGTACCGGCACCGACGTAGGCCCCGATATTGACATAAGCGGGCATGACTACGGTACCCGGTTCGAGAAAGCTTCCGTAGCGGGCGGTCCCCGGCGGCACCACGCGAATGCCGCGCTCGGCGAGGTCTTCCTTCACCGCGATCTTGTCTCGAAACCGAAGCGGCCCGGCCTGCGAGGGCTCGGCGGGTTTCAGGCGGAAATAGAGCAGGATCGCCATCTGCACCCAGCCGTGGACGACCCAATCGCCTGCGTTCTTTTCCGCTACACGGATCTCGCCGCGGTCGAGGAGGGCGATGGTCGCGTCCACGGCACGGCGGGTATCGGGAGCCTCCACCCGGGTCTCATCGCCCCAAGCCGCTTCGATCGACGCCTGCAGTGTCGAGTGATCGTCCGTCACACCATTCCCTCTCCGATCGGGCTGGACACTTCAAACAATGCCGCCTCCAGGGCACAAACGCAACCACCTCCGGGTCACAACCGCAACCACCCCCGGGGCACAAACGCAACCACCTCCGGCGCTTCGGGTCACGGTTCGCCTTGGTCACTCCGTGGACGGCCGTGCGGGTGGAAGGCGACGATCATGCTCCAGGCGCCTTCACGACCCTGCTCGAACCAGACGCCCTCGAAATGACCTACCTGCCGGGTCAGGAAGGGATGCAAGAAGCGCGTGACATCATCGTACGGAATCGTGGAGGCGTGGACAAAGGCCACACCCTCCCGGCGCATGTACGCGAGCATGTGCTCGTCGTCCGGCTCGCGCGGAAAGCCGATCGCGGGGAGATCCGTCACGAGCGTGAACATGTTCGGCTTGCGGTCGACGACAAGACTCCCCGGCGGCAGATTCGCTTCGGCCCACTCCGCCGCGCGGAAGTACATCTCCCAGCGGGGCGGATAGCGGCCCACCTCCTCCCCGTAGCGCAGCGCACCATACAATGAGAGCATGAGAACCACGGTGAGAACCGACCCTAAACCGACACTCGCGGTTTGCTCCCGCCTGGAGATGCGCGCGAGGCCGCGCCACAGGCCGGCGGCAAGCATCAGGAACAGCAGCGGAAGGACGGGCAGGACGAACCGCACGCTGGCCCAGACCGGCGGCCAGACGATACACACGATGAGAAACGCGAGGGAGTAGACCACGGTGACCGGGGCCCGGCGGCGCAGGACGAACAGGCTCGCAAGCACAAGGAACGCGACGAGGAGCCCCACCGGCCAGGGGAGAGGCGGGGGTGGATTGGACGTGGCCGAGTACGTGCTTGCGTAGGCGAAGGGCACGAGCCCGCGAGGAATCTCACCAGCGAAGTACTCGCGTCCGTTGCCCAGGACGCGTTCAACGAAGCTCCCCAGGGTGAGTCGCCCCGCTTCCGGGAAGTACGGGTTCACGTAGAGCGCCTGGTTGAGGTACGACTCGCCTTGGGCGCCTGCGAACCACGTGTGCAGCACCCACGGCAGCAGGACGACCAGCGCGAGAGCCACGCTCCACATGAACGCGATGCCGCGCCGCGCGCTGAGCAGCACGAACGGCAGCGCCGCCAGCAGCACGATGCCGATCGAGCGCGTGTAGAAGGCGCAGCCGGCGAGGACGAAGTAGAGGACGAGATGGCGCCACAGCCCAGGTCGTCTGGCGGTCTGGGTGTGCGCGGGCTTTTCCTCGGAGAGGGCGCATCTCGCCACGGTCTCTCCGACGACGAGGGCGGCCAGACTCAAGAGAAGGAACGGGATCTCGGACATCACGTAGTGACTGAATTCAAGCATCGGCACGCCTGTCAAGGGCAGCAGCGCGGCGCCAAAGGCCCACCGCCGCGGCAGCACCCGTTCGGCCAACCGCAGGAGGAGAGGTCCGCTGAGCAGGTAGAGGAAGAAGACGAAGAGCTTCTGCGCCAGTGTTGCGTTTCCGAAGACCGCCTGG